>NZ_JBFTJJ010000027.1:0-81249 GCF_056395365.1 Variovorax sp. 10L421 | reverse complement strand
CCATCTCGAATCGGCGGGCAAAGGTAAGTCGGGCATGCTTATGGGTGTTCATCCGGTTGGGCGTCCTGAGTGGATTGGGTGTTTGGCGACTTCCAGTCTCTCAAACCCAATCCGGATGAACACCGGATACAACCTATTGGAGCTTCACAGCTAGAAGGCCTCGCACACCCGCAGCACTTCGCTGCCATAGGCCTCGAGCTTCTTGGTGCCGATGCCGCTGATGCCCTGCAGGTCTTCGAGCGTCGCCGGTGCCCGCTCGGCGATGGCCGCCAGCGTGGCGTCGTGGAAGATCACGTAGGCCGGCAGATTGTGCTCCTTCGCCACTTCGGCGCGCCATGCCTTGAGCGCCTCGAAGCGCTTCTTGCCGGTGTCGTCGAGCTTGGCGGCGGCCGGCGAGGGCGCGCCCTTGACGGTCTTCTCGCGCCGGGACTTGCGCTCCGCCGGTGACGACACCGATTCGCGCAGCGTCACGCTCGCCTCGCCCTTGAGCACTGCGCGCGAGCCTTCGGTGAGCTTCAGCGTGTTGAACGCCTCCGCGTCGACCGCGAGCGCGCCCGTGGCGATCAGCTGGCGCAGCACGCCGCGCAGCGCCACCTCGCTGAACTCCGCGCCGATGCCGAAGGTGCTGATGCGCTCGTGGCCGAACTGCTTGACCTTCTCGGTCGGCTTGCCGCGCAGGATGTCCATGATGTGCCCGGCGCCGAAGCTGATGCCGCTCAACTGCTGCACGCGGTAGATGGTGCTCAGCAGCTTGCGCGCGGCATCGGTGCCGTCCCACACCTGCGGTGGGTTCAGGCAGTTGTCGCAGTTGCCGCAGGGCGTGCTCTTCTCGCCGAAATAGCCCAGCAGGCGCACGCGCCGACAGTCGCTCGCCTCGGCCAGCGAGAGCAGCGCGTCGAGCTTGCCGCGCATCACCTGCTTGAATTCCTCGCCGGCAGGGCTTTCGTCGATCATGCGGCGCTGGTTCACCACGTCCTGCAGGCCGTAGGTCATCCAGGCGTCGGCGGGGCCGCCGTCGCGGCCCGCGCGGCCGGTTTCCTGGTAGTAGCCTTCGATGTTCTTGGGCATGTCCAGGTGGCCGACGAAGCGCACATCGGGCTTGTCGATGCCCATGCCGAAGGCGATGGTCGCGACCATCACGATGCCTTCCTCGCGCAGGAAGCGGTCCTGGTGCTTCTGGCGCACCGCCGCATCGAGCCCGGCGTGATAGGGCAGCGCGTTGATGCCGGCGTCGCGCAGCATCACCGCCACGTCTTCCACCCGCTTGCGCGACTGGCAATAGACCACGCCCGCATCGCCTTCATGCTCGCGCTCGATGAAGCGCAGCAGCTGCGTGGTCGCGTCCTTCTTCTCGACGATGGTGTAGCGGATGTTCGGTCGGTCGAAGCTGGAGACGAACTGGCGCGCCTCCTCGAGCTGCAGCCGCTCGACGATGTCGGCGCGCGTCAGGTTGTCGGCCGTGGCCGTGAGCGCGATGCGCGGCACGCCGGCGTAGCGCTCGTGCAGCACGGTGAGCGCGCGGTACTCGGGGCGGAAGTCGTGGCCCCACTGGCTCACGCAATGCGCCTCGTCGATCGCGAACAGCGAGAGCTTGCCGCGCTCCTTCAGCGAATCGAGCTGCGACAGGAAGCGCGGCGTGTTCACGCGCTCGGGCGCCGCGTACAGCAGCGTGATCTCGCCGCGCAGCATGCGGCGCTCCACGTCCTGCGTCTCTTCCCAGTCGAGCGTGGAATTGAGAAAGGCCGCGCTCACCCCCGCCTCGTGCAGCGCGCCCACCTGGTCGTGCATCAGCGCGATCAGCGGCGACACCACCACCGCCACGCCGTGCCCCGCGCGCTGCCGCGCGATGGCAGGGATCTGATAGCACAGCGACTTGCCGCCGCCCGTGGGCATGAGCACCAGCGCGTCGCCGCCGCCGACCACGTGGTCGACGATGTCCTGCTGGGCCCCGCGGAACTGCGCATAGCCGAAGACTTCGTGAAGGATGTCGGCGGGTGCGCTGCTGCCGGAGGCGTCGATGGGGCGGGGAGCGAGAGAGGACACAGGCAGCGGAGGGGAGGTCGGAAGGGGGCGAGGGGAGGGCCGCCGATTGTCCCCCAGCCGCGCAGATATGACTGTGGCACAAGGTTTGCAATGGTGGCCCCCGTCCTGCAACCTTTCTTGTCTAGACAGCAAATCGGTGCATTTCCCAAGGAATTGCACCAGAAATGACCTTTCGGGTTATCCTGTATATACAAGTTGGGGCGCTTGGCAACAATGCGAGGCGTGCGCAGCCCGGCCACCGAGGCGCGCCGCCGAGCCATCTCTCAAGAACGGAACCAGGAGTACCCATGGTCAAGACGACGGTAGTTGTGAAAGTCGCTTCGCTGCTGGCAGCAGGTGCATGTGCAGCGGGCATGGCCGGAACGGCCGCCGCCCAGGAAACCAAGATCGCGCTCGGCATGTCCGGCTGGACCGGCTTCGCGCCGCTCTCGCTGGCCGACAAGGCGGGCATCTTCAAGAAGAACGGCCTGGACGTCGAACTCAAGATGATTCCGCAGAAGGACCGCCACCTGGCGCTCGCGTCCGGCGCCATCCAGTGCGCGGCCACCACGGTCGAGACGCACGTGGCCTGGAACGCCAACGGCGTGCCCATCGTGCAGATCTTCCAGATGGACAAGTCCTACGGCGCCGACGGCATCGCGGTGCGCAACGACGTGAAGAGCTTCGCCGACCTCAAGGGCAAGACCATCGGCGTGAGCGCCCCCGGCACCGCGCCCTACTTCGGCCTGGCCTGGATGCTCAGCAAGAACGGCATGACCCTGAAGGACGTGAAGGTGGTCTCGCTCGAGCCGCAGCCCGCCGCGCAAGCTTTCGTGGCCGGCCAGAACGACGCCGCCATGACCTACGAGCCGTACCTCTCGACCGTGCGCGCCAACCCCGCCGCCGGCAAGATCCTGGCCACCACGCTCGATTACCCGATGGTGATGGACACCGTCGGCTGCGCGCCCACCTGGCTCAAGGCCAATCCCAAGGCCGCCGCCGCGCTCACCAAGTCGTACTTCGACGCGCTCGACATGATCAAGGCCGAGCCCGAAAAAGCCAACGAACTCATGGGCTCGGCCGTCAAGCAGAGCGGCGAGCAGTTCGCCAAGTCGTCCGCCTACCTGCGCTGGCAGGACAAGGCGGCCAACCAGAAGTTCTTCTCGAGCGAACTCACGACCTTCATGAAGGAAGCCGCGGCCATCCTGCTGGAAGCCGGCGTGATCCGCAAGGCGCCTGAAGACTACGCGGTGACCTTCGATGCAAGCTACGTCAAGTAAGGCGCTGCCGCAGGTGCCGCCGCGCGCGGCATCGGCCTCCACCGCCGTCTCCTCTCTGCCCGTGGCGCCCGTGCGGCGCCGCGCATTCGCGCCGCTCGAACCCGTCAGTGCGCGTGCCCGCGTGCTGCTCGGGCTCGGCTTCTTCGTCGTGTTCGTGCTGGTATGGTCGCTGGCCACGCTCGGCGGCTTCGTGTCGCCGACCTTCCTCGCCAGTCCGCCGACCATGGTCAAGGAAGGCTGGCTGCTCTTCACCGAGTACGGCTTCATCGGCGACATCGGCATGACCGTGTGGCGCGTGTTCGGCGGCTTCCTGCTGGCGGCCGTGTTCGCGGTGCCGCTGGGCATCGCGATGGGCACCTGGAAGACCGTCGAGGCCTTCTTCGAGCCCTTCGTCTCGTTCTGCCGCTACCTGCCGGCCTCGGCCTTCATCCCGCTGCTGATCCTGTGGGCGGGCCTGGGCGAAATGCAGAAGCTGCTGGTGATCTTCATCGGCTCCTTCTTCCAGGTCGTGCTGATGGTGGCCGTCACCGTGGGCGGCGCGCGGCGTGACCTCGTCGAGGCCGCATACACGCTGGGCGCGAACAGCCGCGGCATCGTGGCGCGCGTGCTCATTCCGGGCGCCGCACCAGGCATCGCCGAGACGCTGCGGCTCGTGCTCGGCTGGGCATGGACCTACGTGATCGTGGCGGAGCTGATCGGCTCCTCGTCCGGCATCGGCCACATGATCACCGACAGCCAGGCGCTCTTGAACACCGGGCAGATCATCTTCGGGATCATCGTGATCGGTGTCATCGGCCTGTTGTCCGACTTCGCTTTCAAGGCGCTCAACCGCCGTCTGTTCGCATGGGCCGCACTGTGAAGAACCAACTTTCCATCCAGGGCGTCTCGCGCGTCTTCACCGGCACCAAGGGCCAGCGCACGCAAGCGCTGCAGCCGATCGACTTCGAGGTGAAGGAGAACGACTTCGTCACCATCCTCGGCCCCTCGGGCTGCGGCAAGTCGACGCTGCTGCGCATCGTGGCGGGGCTCGACTTCCCGACCACCGGCCAGGTGATGCTCGACGGCGAGCGCATCGAAGGCCCGGGCGCCGATCGCGGCGTGGTGTTCCAGAGCTACACGCTCTTTCCGTGGCTCACGGTGGCGCAGAACATCCGCTTCGGCCTGCGCGAGCGCGGCATGAGAGAGGCCGACCAGAAGGAGCGCAGCGAGTTCTTCATCGCCAAGGTGGGGCTGCGCGGCTTCGAGAATCACTTTCCGAAGCAGCTCTCGGGCGGCATGCAGCAGCGCACCGCCATTGCGCGCGCGCTGGCCAACGACCCCAAGATGCTGCTGCTCGACGAGCCCTTCGGTGCGCTCGACAACCAGACCCGCGTGCTGATGCAGGAGCTGTTGCTCGGCATCTGGGAGTCGGCGCGCAAGACGGTGCTGTTCGTCACGCACGACATCGACGAGGCGATCTTCATGGCCAACCGCGTGGCGGTGTTCAGCGCGCGGCCGGGGCGCATCAAGACCGAGATCGCGGTCGATTTTCCGCATCCGCGCAGCTACACCATCAAGACCTCGCCGGAGTTCATGGACATCAAGGCGCGGCTGACGGAAGAGATTCGCGCGGAGTCGATGGCGGCTGCGGAGCATTGAGGATGGCGCCTTGCCTTCATTCCGTTGTGCTTGGCGTGCGCCGCTGTTCGGGGCGCGCCCACGCCGGCACGGCGGCCTTTGAGCGAAGCGGGGGACATTCGCGCAGGGGAGTACCCGCCGGCCTGGGCACGCGCCCCGAACAGCAGCGCTCAAAACAAGAGCTACAACAGCAAGCATGAAACGCGACCTCCCCACCCTCGCGCTCTACGCGCAAGTCAAGGATCACATCTCCCGCAAGATCCAGGACGGCACGTGGCCGCCCGGACACCGCCTGCCCTCGGAGCATGAACTGGTCGCGCAGTTCGGCATGGCGCGCATGACGGTGAACCGTGCGCTGCGCGAGCTGGTGGAACAGGGCCGTATCGTGCGCGTGGCCGGGGTCGGCAGCTTCGTCGCCGAAAACAAGCCGCAGTCCACGCTGCTGCAGATCGCCAACATCGCCAGCGAAATCCGCCAGCGCGGACACGACTACCGCTGCGACATGATCGCGGTCGAGCGCATCGCCGCCTCGCCCGACGTGGCCGCGTGGCTCGACATGCGCGCCGGCACCTCGGTGTTCCACAGCGTGTGCCTGCACCTCGAGAACGGCACGCCCGTGCAGCTCGAAGAGCGCTACGTCAATCCGCAGGTCGTGCCCGACTACCTCGAACAGGACTTCAGCGCCATGCCGCCCAGCGAGTACCTGGTGCGCAACGTGCCTTTCGACCAGATCGAACACGTGGTCGACGCCGTGCTGCCCAACCAGGAACAGGCCGACAGGCTCGCCATGGAACCCACAGCCCCCTGCCTCCTGCTCACGCGCCGCACCTGGTCACGCAACACGCCCGTGACCTGGGTGCGCTGCCTGCACCCGGCCTCGCGCTACAGCCTGGGCAGCCGTTTCAAGGCAGACGGCAACCCTAGCTTCGGTTGATTTTTTCGTCCTCAGAGGCCTCAGTTTTCACTCGCAACTACTTGTATAGACAGGTTCACATGACAAGCAAGCACACCGCTACTCCAGATGCCACCCTGATCCTCACGCCCGGCCAGGTCGATCTGGCGATGCTGCGACGCATCCAGGCCGGCGGCGTGCAGCTGTCGCTCGACCCCTCGGTGCGCGACGGCATGCTTCGCGCCGAGGCCGCCGTGCGCCACATCGTCGAGAACGACCAGGTCGTCTACGGCATCAACACCGGCTTCGGCAAGCTCGCCAGCACGCGCATCGGCAACGACCACCTGGCGGAACTGCAGCGCAACCTCGTGCTGTCGCACAGCGTGGGCACGGGCGAGCCATTGGCGGCACCGGTGGTGCGCATGGTGCTCGCGACCAAGGCGGTGAGCCTGGCGCGTGGCCATTCGGGCGTGCGCCCGGCGCTGGCCGATGCGCTGCTGGCGCTGTTCAACGCGGGCGTGATGCCGCGCATTCCGTGCAAGGGCTCGGTCGGCGCGTCAGGCGACCTCGCGCCGCTCGCGCACCTGGCCTGCGTGCTGATCGGCGAAGGCGAGGCCACGCTGGCCGACGGCACTGTGGTCAGCGGTGCGCAGGCGATGAAGAGCATCGGCCTCGCGCCCTTCGTGCTCGGCCCCAAGGAAGGCCTGGCGCTGCTCAACGGCACGCAGGTGTCGACGGCGCTGGCGCTTGCCGGCTTGTTCGGCGCGGAAGACGTGTTCGCTGCCGCGCTGATGTCGGGCGCGCTCTCGCTCGAAGCGATTCAAGGCTCGATCAAACCCTTCGACGCACGCATCCACGCAGCGCGCGGCCAGCCGGGCCAGATCGCCGTCGCAGGCGCCGTGCGCACGCTGCTCGAAGGCAGTGAGATCGTCCCCTCGCACGCCGACTGCGGCCGCGTGCAGGACCCGTACTCGGTGCGCTGCATTCCCCAAGTGATGGGCGCCTGCCTCGACAACCTCGCGCACGCCTCGCGCGTGCTGGTGATCGAAGCCAACGCCGCATCGGACAACCCGCTCGTGTTCTGCGACACCGGCGAAGTCATCTCGGGCGGCAACTTCCACGCCGAGCCGGTCGCCTTCGCGGCGGACATCATCGCGCTGGCCGTGAGCGAGGTCGGCGCCATCGCCGAGCGCCGCATCGCGCTGCTGCTCGACACCGGCCTGTCGGGCCTGCCGCCGTTCCTGGTGCGCGACGGTGGCCTCAACTCCGGTTTCATGATCGCGCAAGTCACGGCCGCAGCATTGGCCTCGGAGAACAAGTCGCTCGCGCACCCCGCAAGCGTCGACAGCCTGCCGACCTCGGCCAACCAGGAAGACCACGTGTCGATGGCCACCTTCGCGGGCCGCCGCCTGGGCGACATGGTCAACAACACGGCGGTGGTCGTCGGCATCGAAGCGATGGCCGCCGCGCAAGGCATCGAACTCAAGCGCAAGCTCAAGAGTTCGCCGCTGGTGGAGGCCGAATTCGCCGCCATCCGCCAGAAGGTCGCTTTCCTCGAAACCGACCGCTACCTCGCGCCCGACATCGAAGCCATGCGCCAGTGGGCGCTGAAGGCCGAGCTGCCGGCCGCGCTGCTCGACATCCTGCCCAGTCACTCGTAAAACATCCCCCGACAAGGAGAACCACGCCATGAACGCACCCGACAAGATCGACCTGAACAAATCCACCGGTACCGACCCGCGCCATGACCCGACCCGCGTGATCCGCGCCCCGCGCGGCACCGAGCTCAACTGCAAGAGCTGGCTCACCGAAGCCCCGTTCCGCATGCTGCAGAACAACCTCGACGCCGAGGTCGCCGAGCGCCCGCAAGACCTGGTGGTGTACGGCGGCATCGGCCGCGCCGCGCGCAACTGGGCCTGCTACGACCAGATCCTCGCGTCGCTGAAAGAGCTGAACGACGACGAGACGCTGCTCATTCAATCGGGCAAGCCGGTCGGCGTGTTCAAGACGCACGAGAACGCACCGCGCGTGCTGCTGGCCAACTCGAACCTCGTGCCGAAGTGGGCCAACTGGGAGCACTTCAACGAGCTCGACCGCCAGGGCCTCTTCATGTACGGCCAGATGACCGCGGGCAGCTGGATCTACATCGGCAGCCAGGGCATCGTGCAGGGCACCTTCGAAACCTTCGTCGAAGCCGGCCGCCAGCACTACAACAACAGCCTCGCGGGCAAGTGGATCCTCACGGCCGGCCTCGGCGGCATGGGCGGCGCGCAGCCGCTGGCGGCCACGCTGGCGGGCGCCGTCTCGCTCAACATCGAGTGCCAGCAGTCGAGCATCGACTTCCGCCTGCGCACACGCTACGTCGACAAGCAGGCGCGCGACGTCGACCACGCGCTCGAACTCATCCAGCAGCACTGCGATGCGAAGGAAGCGGTGTCGATCGCGCTGCTCGGCAATGCCGCCGACATCCTGCCCGAACTCGTGAAGCGCGCGAAGGCCGGCGGCTTGAAGCCCGACCTCGTGACTGACCAGACTTCGGCGCATGACCTGATCAACGGCTACCTGCCCTCGGGCTGGAGCGTGCCGCAATGGCAGGCAGCGATGAAGGACGTTTCGCAGCACGACGCGCTCAAGAAGGCGGCCGCGAAATCATGCGCCGTGCACGTGCAGGCCATGCTCGACTTCCAGGCCATGGGCATCCCCACGGTCGACTACGGCAACAACATCCGCCAGGTCGCGTTCGACGAAGGCGTGAAGAACGCCTTCGACTTCCCGGGCTTCGTGCCGGCCTACATCCGCCCGCTGTTCTGCGAAGGCAAGGGTCCGTTCCGCTGGGTCGCGCTTTCGGGCGACCCGGAAGATATCTACAAGACCGACGCCAAGATCAAGGAGCTGTTCCCCGAGAACAAGCACACCCACCGCTGGCTCGACATGGCGCGCGAGCGCATCGCCTTCCAGGGCCTGCCGGCGCGCATCTGCTGGCTGGGCCTGGGCGAGCGCCACATCGCGGGCCTGGCCTTCAACGAGATGGTGAAGAACGGCGAACTGAAGGCGCCCGTCGTCATCGGCCGCGACCACCTCGACACCGGTTCGGTCGCCAGCCCCAACCGCGAGACCGAAGCCATGAAGGACGGCACCGATGCCGTCTCCGACTGGCCGCTGCTCAACGCGCTGCTCAACACCGCGGGCGGCGCCACCTGGGTCAGCCTGCACCATGGCGGCGGCGTGGGCATGGGCTACTCGCAGCACTCGGGCGTGGTGATCGTGTGCGACGGCACCGACGCGGCCGCCAAGCGCATCGAGCGCGTGCTGTTCAACGACCCGGCCACCGGCGTGATGCGCCATGCCGACGCGGGCTACGACATCGCGGTCGCCACCGCGAAGAAGCAGGGGCTCAAGCTGCCGATGGTGAAGTGATGGCGGGCGTCGTTCTCCCCGACGCCCAGGAACTGCAGCGCCGCGTGCAGGCGCGCGTGGACGACGCACTCGTCGCGCAGTTTCAGCGCGACGGCGCGGTGTGCATCCGTCAGTTGCTCACGGCCGACGAGCTGGCGCTGCTGCGCGATGGCATCGAGGCCAACCTCGCGGCACCCAGTCCGCGCGCCAAGATCGCGAGCCGGCCCGACGACCCGGGCCGCTTCTTCGAGGACTTCTGCAACTGGCAGGACATCGACGCCTTCCGCCGCTTCATCTTCGAGGCGCCGCTCGCGCAACTGGCGCAGCGGCTCATGGGCTCGAACACCGTGCGGCTCTATCACGACCACCTGCTGGTCAAGGAGCCTGGTACCCGGCAGCGCACGCCGTGGCACCAGGACCAGCCCTACTACAACATCGAGGGCGAGCAGAACGTCAGCATGTGGATACCGGTCGATCCGGTGTCGCGTGCGGCCACGCTCGAGTTCGTGGCCGGCTCCCACAAGGGGCCGTGGCTGATGCCGCGCACCTTCATGGACAACCACGCCAAGTGGTTCCCCGAAGGCAGCCTCGAAGACCTGCCCGACATCGAGGGCGCGCGCGAGCGCTTTCCCATCGTGGGCTGGAACATCGAGCCCGGCGACTTCGTCTGCTTCCACATGCTCACGCTGCATGCGGCCGCTGGCGTCGAGGGGCCGAACCGGCGCCGCGTGTTCTCGGTGCGTTTTTTGGGCGACGACATCCGCCATGCGCCGCGCAGCTGGAAGACCTCGCCCGATTTCCCCGGCCTCGCCGAGCGGCTGCCGGCCGGCGCGCCGATGGACGATCCGCTCTTTCCGCTGCTGGTGGGTTGAGAAGGTAAGACGAAGGTAGAAAGAAAAAACGCGGCCATTCCCACTCCGTGGGAATCCACGCTTGGAAGTGAGAACGGCGAGCAAGATACTGCACGCCGCATCCACTTTCGACCTCCAGCGATTGCTTCCGATGACGCCCCCGATCGACGCCCCCGCCCACAACGACCGCGCCCTGTTCGTGCTGTCGGTGCTGGCGCAAAGCAAGGCGGCGATGACAGCGGCCGAGCTGGTGCAGGCCACCGGCCTGTCGCAGAGCACGCTGTACCGGCAGATCGCCACGCTGCGCCGCTGGGGCTTCGTGATGGAGTCCGATGGCCGCTACTCGCCGGGCCCGGTGAGCGTGCAGCTCGCCACCGGCTTCGACGGCAACTCCGACCTCGTGATGGCCGCGCGTGCCGACATGCGGGCGCTGGCCCAGCAGACGCACGAGAGCGTGGCGCTGGTCACGGCCGTGAACGAGCGCGTCGTGTGCCTGGAGATGATCGACAGCGAGCAGTCGCTGCGCTGCTCCTTCGACCGCGGCCGCAGCGTGCCCGCGCGTGACGGCGCCAGCGCCAAGTGCCTGCTGGCCCACATGCCGTTCGACCAGCGCGACGCCCTGCTCGACGGGCTCGGCGAAAGCCCCGAACGCCGCGCCGAACGCGCCGCCGAGCTCGACGCCATCCGCGAGGCCGGCCATGCCGTGACGCACGGCGAGGTCGATGCCGGCGTCTGGGGCGCGAGCGCGCCGGTGCTCGCCCCGGGACGGCACCTGCGCGGCGCGATCACGCTCATGGCGCCGCTCACGCGCGTCGAGGGCATGGAAGCTGCATTGCTCCACATGACCGTCGTCACGGCGGCGCGCATCTCGCGGGCGCTGCAGTAGCCGCGTCTCTCCTTTTCTTCCTCCTTCATCCTCACCACGAAAGCTCCTGCCATGAACACCCGCCGCTCTCTCGTCGCCGCCGCACTCTCCGGCCTTGCCATCCTCGGTTTCGCGGGTGCCGCGCATGCGCAGGGCGAGCCGCTGCGCGTGGCCACCGACGCCACTTTCCCGCCGATGGAGTTCGTGGAGAACGGCAAGCGCACCGGCTTCGACGTGGAGCTGGTCGAGGCCATCGGCCAGACACTGGGCCGCAAGATCGAGTGGATCGACATCGACTTCAAGGGCCTCGTGCCGGGCCTGATCTCGAAGCGCTTCGACATGGCCGTCTCGGCCATCTACATCACCGACGAGCGCAAGAAGGTCGTCGATTTCACCGCGCCGTACTACGCGGGCGGCCTCGTCGTGATGGTGAAGGACGGCAACACGGCGATCAAGGCGCCGGCCGACATCAACGGCAAGAAGGTCAGCGTGCAGGTGGGCACCAAGTCGGTGGCCTACACCAAGGAGAAATTCCCGCAGGTGCAGCTGATGGAAGTCGAGAAGAACCAGGAGATGTTCAACCTCGTCGACATCGGCCGCGCCGACGCCGCCGTGACCGGCAAGCCCGCCGCCTACCAGTACGTGCGCACGCGCGGCGGCCTCAAGGTGCTGCCCGAGCAGATCACCACCGAGGAATACGGCATGGCCATCCGCAAGGACACGCCCGAGCTCACCAAGGCCGTGAACGGCGCGATCGAAAAGCTCAAGGCCGACGGCACCTACGCAAAGATCGTGAGCAAGTGGTTCAGCGCGAGCGCCAAGTAAGCGAGCCATGGATTTCGATTTCTCGCCCGTCTGGCAGGGCTGGACCGACCTGCTGCGCGGCGCGCTCGTCACGGTGGAGATCACCGCGTGCGCGCTGGCGCTGGGCTGCGTGCTGGGCCTGCTGGTCGGCATCGGCCGGCTGAACCCGAAGCGGCGCTGGCTCTACGGCGCGTGCACCGCCTACGTGGCGGCCATCCGCGGCACGCCGCTGCTGGTGCAGCTGTTCATTTTGTTCTTCGGCCTGCCGCACTTCGGCATCCTGCTGCCGGCCTTCCTGTGCGGCGTGCTGGGGCTCGGTGTGTATTCGGGTGCGTACGTATCGGAGATCGTGCGCGGCGCGATCCAGTCGATCGACAAGGGCCAGACCATGGCGGCGCAGTCGCTGGGCATGACGCCCGGCACGGCGATGCGCGAGATCGTGCTGCCGCAGGCGGTCGTGCGCATGATCCCGCCGCTGGGCAACGAGTTCATCGCGCTCATCAAGAACTCGGCGCTGGTGTCGCTACTGACGATTCACGACGTGATGCACGAGGGGCAGAAGATCATCAGCGTGTCGTACCGCTCGCTCGAGGTGTACCTGGCCATCGCCGTTGTGTACTTCGTGCTCACGGGCACGATGACGCTGGTGCTGCGGCATTTCGAGCAGAAACTGCGGCAGGGCGGGTTGATGCGATGAGCGCGGGTTCCGTATTTGCATTTCTCCCTCCCCCTCTGGGGGAGGGCAGGGGTGGGGGCACGACGGCCTCGACCCAGTCATGGCGCTCGTTAGGCGCTGCCCCCATCCCAACCTTCCCCCAGCGGGGGAAGGAGCAAGAGAGGTGGGCATGAGCGGCGTACAGCATTTCTCCCGCAGCACACTCCCGGTCACCCCCTGGAAAAACGGCGGCGGCACCACGCAGGAGATCGCCAGCTGGCCGCAAGGCGCGGCGCTGGACGGCTTCGGCTGGCGCGTGAGCATCGCGACCATCGCCGCGGCCGGACCGTTCTCGGTGTTCGAGGGCATCGACCGCAGCATCATGCTGCTGGAGGGCGATGGCGTTCGCCTGTTCACGCACGACGGGCGCATCAGCCACTGGCTCGACGCACCGCATCGGCCCTTTGCCTTCAGCGGCGACGACGCGATCGACTGCACGCTGCTCGGCGGCGCATCGAACGACTTCAACGTGATGACGCGGCGCGGGCAGTGGCGTGCCGATGTGCAGGTGCTGGACCGCGCGTCGGCCGTCGATGCGGCGCCGCACGGCGTGCTGCTCGCCTTGCGCGGCGCCTGGCGCCTGAACGAAGAGGCCTGCCGCGAGGGCGAGGGCCTGTGCTGGACCGACGCGGCCCATGCATGGCGCGCGACACCCGAGAGCGACGGCGCGCGGCTGGTGGCGGTTCGAATCCTGCCGGCGTAACCCGCAGAAAGAAAGATGACGATGATGAAACCTGTCAGCGAATATCCCTCGGCCGACGGCCTCTGGACCGGCCTGCGCCTTGCGCCCGATGCCGCACCCGGCGTGGCGCTGGAAGACGGCGTCGAGGCCGCCATCGTGGTCATTCAGGGCGCGATCCGCTGGGCCGGCGCACGCGACGCGCTGCCGGCCGAATTTGCGACACTGCCCACCCACGACGGCGGCGGAGCGCTCGTCACGCCCGGCCTCGTCGATTGCCACACGCACCTCGTCTACGGCGGCCAGCGCGCCAACGAATTCGCGATGCGGCTCGCAGGCGCCACGTACGAAGAAGTGGCCAAGGCCGGCGGTGGCATCGTGTCGTCGGTGCGCGCCACGCGCGAGGCCGACGAGGACACGCTCTTCGCACAGGCCGCGCCGCGGCTCGAACAGCTGCTGGCCGATGGCGTCTGCGCCATCGAGATCAAGTCGGGCTACGGGCTGTCGCTGGAACACGAGCGCAAGCAGCTGCGCGTGGCACGGCGGCTGGGCGAAGCCTATGGCGTGACGGTGCGCACCACCTTCCTCGGCGCGCATGCGTTGCCGCCCGAATACGCGAACCGCAGCGGCGACTACATCGACCTCGTCTGCCGCGAGATGCTGCCGGCGCTCGCGGCCGAGGGGCTGGTCGATGCGGTCGACGTGTTCTGCGAGCGCATCGCCTTTTCGCTCGCGGAAACCGAGCAGGTCTTCCAGGCCGCGCAGGCGTTGGGCCTGCCGGTGAAGCTGCATGCCGAGCAGCTGTCGGACATGGGCGGCGCGGCATTGGCCGCGCGCTACGGTGCGCTGTCGTGCGACCACATCGAACACCTGTCGGCCGACGGCATCGAGGCGATGCGCCGGTCGGGCACCGTGGCCGTGCTGCTGCCCGGCGCCTACTACACCCTGCGCGACACGCACCTGCCGCCGATCGACGCGCTGCGCGCCGCCGGCGTGCCGATGGCCGTGTCCACCGACCACAACCCCGGCACCTCGCCGGCATTGAGCCTGCTGCTGATGGCGAACATGGCCTGCACGCTGTTTCGGCTGACGGTGCCCGAGGCACTGGCCGGCATCACGCGGCATGCGGCGCGTGCGCTGGGCCTGCAGGCCACGCACGGCGCGATCGCCGAAGGCATGCCCGCCAACTTCGTGTTGTGGAACGTGCGCGAGGCGGCCGAGCTGGCGTACTGGTTCGGGCAGCAACCCGTGCGCACCGTGGTGCGCCAAGGCCGCATCGCGGCAGGAGTCCAGGCATGACACAAACGCTTTTCGCAGCCGACGCGCTGCTGCCCGCAGGCTGGGCGAAGAACGTCCTGCTGGCATGGAACGACGCCGGCCGGCTCACGCAGGTGCAGGCCGGCGCGCAACGCCCCGCCGACGCGCAAACTGTCAAAGGCCCGCTGATCCCCGGCATGCCCAACCTGCATTCGCACGCCTTCCAGCGCGCCTTCGCGGGCCTGACCGAGCACCGCGCCGAGCAGCACGACAGCTTCTGGAGCTGGCGCACGCTGATGTACCGCTTTGCCGCACGCCTCGGCCCGCAGCACATGGAAGCCATCGCGACCTGGCTCTATGCCGAGATGCTCGAAGCCGGCTACACGAGCGTGTGCGAGTTCCAGTACGTGCACCACGACACCGACGGCCGCCCCTATGCCGACGACGCGACCCTGAGCCTTGCGCTGCTGCGTGCTGCGCGCAAGGCCGGCATCGGTTTCACGCTGCTGCCGGTGCTCTACCAGACCGGCGGCTTCGGCGACGTGCCGCCCACGGAAGGGCAGCGCCGCTTCATCAGGTCGACCGACTCGATGCTGCGCCTGCTCGACGCATTGAAGCCAGCGTGCGACGAACAGGGGGCTCGGCTCGGCATGGCGCCGCACTCGCTGCGCGCCGTGCCGCCCGAGGCGCTGCGCGATGCGATCGCGGGGCTCGAAGCCATCGACCGCACCGCCCCCATCCACATCCACATCGCCGAGCAGACGAAGGAAGTGGACGACTGCGTGGAGTGGAGCGGGTTGCGCCCGGTCGAGTGGCTGCTCGACCATGCACCGGTCGATGCGCGCTGGTGCCTTGTCCATGCAACGCACATGAACGCCGCCGAGTACGAGTACGCCGCCAAGAGCGGCGCGGTCGCGGGCCTCTGCCCGACGACCGAGGCCAATCTGGGCGACGGCATCTTCGACTTTCCCCAGTGGCGCAGCCATGGCGGCGCGTGGGGCGTGGGCTCCGACAGCCACGCCAGCGTCAACGCGGCCGAAGAACTGCTGATGCTCGAATACGGCCAGCGCCTGTCGCGGCGGCAGCGCAACGTCGGCGCGAGCGCGGTGCAGCCGCATGTCGCGACCGCGTTCACGCTCGAGGCGGTGCAGGGCGGGGCGCAAGCCTCGGGCCGTGCCGTCGGCGGGCTGGCCGTGGGGCAGCAGGCCGACTTCGTCGTGCTCGATGCCGCGCACCTCGCGCTGCAGGGCCTGTCGGCGCCCGACATGCTCTCGGCCCACGTTTTCGCGAGCCACCGCACCTCCGCCATCGACAGCGTCTGGGCCGCGGGCTGCGCGCGTGTGGCGGCGGGACGCCACACGCTGCATGACGACGCCGCGGCCGCCTTCGTGGCCGCGCGCACCCAACTTCTCAAGGACTGAATTCCCATGGCCTTCACGACCACCGAACCCGCCTTCCGCTTCCGCCAGGGCACACGCCCGCTGCTGATCTCGATGCCGCACGTCGGCACCTACGTGCCGCCCGCGCTCGCCGCCCGCTTCACCGACGAAGCGCGCCACGTGGCCGACACCGACTGGCACCTCGAACGGCTCTACGACTTCGCCGATGAACTGGGCGCCTCGGTGCTCGCGGCCACGCACTCGCGCTACGTGGTCGACCTGAACCGTCCGCCGGACGGCGCGAGCCTGTACCCGGGCCAGAGCGTCACCGGCCTGTGCCCCGTCGACACCTTCGACGACACGCCGGTCTACGCCAACCCTGCCGACGTGCCGGACGACGACGAAGTCGCCGCGCGCCGCGATGCGATCTGGGTGCCGTACCACCGGCAGCTGCGGGCCGAGCTCGACCGCCTGAAGGCCGCGCACGGCACCATCGCGCTGTGGGACGCGCACTCGATCCGCTCGGTGCTGCCGCGCTTCTTCGAGGGCAAGCTGCCCGACCTGAACCTCGGCACCGCCAACGGCGCGAGCTGTGACTCGGCGCTGGCCGAAACGCTGCTCGGCATCGCGAAATCGGCCACGGGCTACACCGGCGTGCTCAACGGCCGCTTCACGGGCGGCCACATCACGCGCCAGTACGGGAATCCGGCCGGCGGCGTGCACGCGGTGCAGCTGGAGATGACGCAGTCGAGCTACATGCAGGAGCAGTTGCCGTTCGACTACCTGCCCGAGGTGGCGGCGGGCGTGCAACCGCATGTGCGCAGGATGCTGGAGGCGGTGCTCGGTTTCGTCGAAGGCCGCCGCGGGTGAACGCACCGGACTTTCTCGCTGCGCCCGGCCAGGCACTCGATTTCCTTCACCCGCTCCATCCCGGCAAGGTATTCGACCTGTGAACACAACCGCCATCCACGCCCTCGCACGCCCCGAAGTGCCGCCGCTGCCGCCCTACAACGCGGGCCTGTCCTCGGACGCCGTGCGCGCGCGCTACGGCGCCACCGAGATCGCGCGGCTCGCGAGCAACGAGAACCCGTACGGCGCCAGCCCCGCTGTGGCGCGCGCCCTGGTCGATCTGGCCGCGCGTGCTGGCACCTACCCCGACGCCAACTGCACCGCGCTGCGCGCCGCGATCGCCGGGCGCACGGGTGCGCAGCCCGCGCAGGTGGTGATCGGCAACGGCTCCGAGGACATCCTCCAGATGCTGTGCCAGGCGCTGCTCTCGCCAGGCGACCGCGTGCTCACGCAGCGCCCCGCCTTCGGGCTGCACGAGATCTACCCGCGCATGATGGGCGCACAGGTCGAGCTGCTGGCGCTCACGCCGGCGCTCGGCTTCGACCTCGATGCCTGGTGCGCGGCGCTGGCGCGCGGACCCAAGATGGTGATGCTGGCCAATCCCTCGAACCCGGTCGGCTGCATGTTCGATGCCGGCGACTTCGCGCGCCTGCTCGCGGCGGTGCCGGCGGGCACGCTGCTGGTGGTGGACGAGGCGTACCACGAGTACGCGCGGCTGGCGCCCGGCTATCCCGACGTGCTTTCGATGCTGCGCGCGTGGGAGGGGGCCGACGCAGCCGCAGGCCGTCCGTGGATCGTGCTGCGCACCTTCTCGAAGGCATGGGCGCTCGCGGGCCTGCGGGTGGGCTACGGCATCGCTTCCGACGAGGCGCTGGTGCAGCTGCTCGACCGGGTGCGCACGCCCTTCAACGTCAACCTCGCGGCACAGGCCGCGGCGCTGGCGGCCTGGGGCGACGAGCCTCACATGGCGCGGGCGGTGGAGCGCACCGTGCGGCAGCGCGAGGTGCTGGCGGCGCAGCTTCGCACGCTCGCGCAGTCGGTCCTTCCGGGCCTGCGCATCGCGCCCTCGGCGGCCAACTTCCTGTTCGTCGACCTCGCACGGCCGAACGGGCCGGTCAACGAGGCGCTGCTGGCGCGCGGGATCATCGTCAAGCCCTGGAAGGAGCCGGGCTTCGAGACCTTCATCCGGGTGTCGGTGGGCACCGACGAGGAGAACGCGCGCTTCGTGCAGGCGCTGACTGAGATTGCGGGCGGGTCGGACTAGAGCCCCTGCGGCCGGGCCCGCCAAGACCCGCCCGGGAGCCGGGCCAGGCCGGGGTTTTTACAATCGCGGGAATGACGAAGCCCCTCACCTACACCCGCGGCCAGGCACTGCCCGGCATCCTCGCGCAACGCATCGCGATCCTCGACGGCGCGATGGGCACGATGATCCAGCGCTTCAAGCTCACCGAGGCGCAGTACCGCGGGGAGCGCTTCAAGGACTTCGAGCGCGACGTGAAGGGCAACAACGAGCTGCTCTCGCTCACGCGGCCCGACGTGATCCGCGACATCCACGAGGGCTACCTCGCGGCCGGCGCCGACCTGATCGAGACCAACACCTTCGGTGCGACCACCATCGCGCAGGAGGACTACAAGATGGCTCACCTCGCGCGCGAGATGAACCTCGAATCCGCCAGGCTGGCGCGCGCGGCCTGCGACAAGTTCAGCACGCCGGACAAGCCGCGCTTCGTGGCCGGCGCCCTCGGCCCGACCCCCAAGACGGCGAGCATCAGCCCCGACGTGAACGACCCGGGCGCGCGCAACGTCGATTTCGAAGCACTGCGCGCGGCCTACTACGAGCAGACCGAAGCGCTGGTCGAGGGCGGCGCCGACGTGATCCTGGTCGAGACCATCTTCGACACGCTCAACGCCAAGGCCGCGCTGTTCGCGGTCGACGAGTATTTCGACAACAGCGGCCAGCGCCTGCCGCTGATCATCAGCGGCACGGTGACCGATGCCTCCGGCCGCATCCTCAGCGGGCAGACCGTCACCGCCTTCTGGCACAGCGTGCGCCACGCGCAGCCGCTGGCCATCGGCCTGAACTGCGCGCTGGGCGCGGCGCTGATGCGGCCCTACATCCAGGAACTGTCGAAGGTGGCGGGCGACACCTTCATCAGCTGCTATCCGAACGCGGGCCTGCCCAATCCGATGAGTGAAACCGGCTTCGACGAGACGCCCGACGTCACCTCGCGCCTGCTGCACGAGTTCGCGGCCGAAGGGCTGGTGAACATCGTGGGCGGCTGCTGCGGCACCACGCCGGACCACATCGCGGCCATCGGCAAGGCGGTTGCGCCGGTCGCGGGCCGCGCACTGGGCAGCCACAACGCGGGTTTCTACCGCGAGGCTGCCTGAATCGCGCCTCCGGCCGATTGACAGGCGCTCCTGCCCCGGCCTAGGCTGGCTGGCACAAGAACAGGAGCCCGCCATGAACACACTCGCCCCACGACGCTGGATCGGCATCGGCGCGCTTGCCCTGATCCTGCCGCTTGCGGCCGCGGCGCAGCAGGCCTTCACCCGCGGCACGGTCAACCTGCGCGCCGGCCCCTCGGGCGACTATCCGCTGGTGGCGCGGCTCGGGCCCGGCCAGCCGCTCGACGTGATCGGCTGCACCAGCGGCTATGGCTGGTGCGACGTGGTGCTGCCCGACGGCGGGCGCGGCTGGGTGTGGTCGCGCAGCCTCGACTACGCCTACCAGGAGCGGCGCGTGCCGCTGGCGACCTACGGCGCGGTGATCGGCGTGCCGATCATCAGCTTCGCGATCGGCAGCTACTGGGCCAGCTACTACCGCGACCGGCCGTGGTACGGCGAGCGGCGCTGGTGGGGCGGCCGCCCACCGCCACCCGTGGCGGGCTGGCGTCCGCCGCCGCCAGCCAGGCCGGCGTGGCAGCCGCGTCCCTGGCAGCCTGGCCCCGGGTTCCGGCCATCGGGCCCTGGATTCCGTCCGCCGCCGGACCCCGGCATCAGGCCGCCGCGGCCGCAGCCGAGCTTCCGTCCGGGGCCGGCGCCTGGCATGCCGCATTCGCATCCCGGGGGTGGCGGCGGACGACCGCACGGGGGTGGCGGTCATGGCGGGGGTGGCCATGGCGACGGGCACGGGGGTGGTCATGGCGGTGGCCATGGCGGCGGCCGCGGCCACGACCGCTGAAGAGGCCGGCAGCTAGTTTCCGCCGGTCTTGGGGCTGCACTCGCCGGGGGCTACCCGGTCTTTCCCTATCAGCGCCACGAAGCGCTGGGCTCCCAGCCCAAGTGGGCGCTCACGTGACCATACGACGTCCACCCACAGGTCCAGCCCGTTGCTGAGGTTCTCGAACGGAATCTCGACCAGCGCCCCGGCCGCCACGTGCGGCCGCGCGAAATTGCGTGGCAGCCAGCCCCAGCCCAGCCCGGCGGTGATCAGGCTCAGCGCGGCCAGCGCGTTGTCGGTGCGCCAGACGTGGCGCGCGAACACGAAGCGCGGATCGCTGTTGGCGAGGTCGCGGCCGGCCACGACGATCTGCCGGGTGTTCGTCAGGTGCTCCTCACGCAGCCGGCCGCCCGGCGCCGCGAGCAGCACCGGGTGGTCGGGCGCCATCACAGCCACCATCAGGTCGCTGCCGACTTCCTGGAAGCCTTCGCGGCCGTCGAGGCTCGGGCGCTCGAACACCAGCGCCAGCTGCGCGCGACCGCTGTGCAGCAGCGCCAATGCATCCGCTTGCGGGGCCGCCAGCACCTCCACCTGCAGCAGCGGGTGTTCGCGTGCCAGTTCGGCCAGCGGGCCGCTCCAGGGCGCGGCCAGCAGTTCGGGCGCGATGGCCAGCGTGAGCCGGTCTTCCAGCCCCTGGGTCAGCGCCAGCGCCTGCACCTGGAGCTGCCCGAGTTGTGCCGCCAGCAGCCGCGCCTGAGGCTCCAGCGAACGTGCCGCGGCCGTGGGCTGGGGCTCGCGGCCGCTGCGGTCGAACAGCGGCAGGGCGAGTTCGGCCTCGAGGTTGGCGATGGCCATGCTGACCGCCGATGGCACCTTGCGCAGCGCCCGCGCCGCGGCAGAGAAAGAACCGTGGTCGATCACGGCCAGGAAGACTTCGATGTTGTCGCTGGAGAAGGCCATGGCGCCCGATCTTTCAATAAAACTGAAACAAGTTAACTTTTTATATCAGCGGGTGACACATAAAGTCCAGACATCGCAGCCACGAACCAGGAGAAAAGCGTCATGCAGGGCATTCAGCGTCGCATCGTCTACATCACCCTTTACGAAGGCATCGCCATCGTCGCCGCCAGCGCCGGGCTGGCCTTGATGACGGACGCCGGCCTGGGCCATTCCGGCGTGCTGGCGGTGGCCGCCTCGGTCATCGCGGTGATCTGGAACCTGGTCTTCAACGCGCTCTTCGAGCGCTGGGAGTCGCGCCAGGCCGTGCGCGGGCGCAGCGTGCGCCGCCGCGTCGCCCATGCCATCGGCTTCGAGGGCGGGCTGATCGCCTTCCTGGTGCCGATGTTCGCCTGGGGCCTGGGCGTGTCGCTCTGGCAGGCGCTGGTGATGGACCTGGGGCTGGTGGTGTTTTTCCTGGTCTACACCTTCGTCTTCAACTGGGCTTTCGATCGCGTGTTCGGCCTGCCGGCTTCGGCCATGGGCGAGGCGCAACCCGCCTGAGCCGGCGGGCGGGAGCGGAAACGGGGGCTTTTACCTTGGCCGGTTGAATCGACCTAAAATGCGCCACTTCCCAAGGAGCGTTGCAGCGGTGGGCCTCGCAGGCCGGCCGTCAGGCTTGGGGCGACAACGACGCTCGCCTGTCCGACTCTTCCGCAGGTGAGGCCATGTCCCAGATTCCCGCTCCAGCTACCCCCGATTCCGCCCCCGTTGTTCCCCCGCCCATGAAGCTGTCCGGCCTCGAACCGGTCGCCATCGGAGCGGGCACGCTGTTCGTCAACATCGGCGAGCGCACCAACGTCACCGGCTCCAAGGCCTTCGCGCGGATGATCCTGAACGGCCAGTTCGAAGAAGCCCTGGCCGTGGCGCGCCAGCAGGTCGAGAACGGCGCGCAGGTGATCGACATCAACATGGACGAGGCCATGCTCGACAGCAAGGCGGCGATGGTGCGCTTCCTCAACCTCATCGCCAGCGAGCCCGACATCGCGCGCGTGCCGGTGATGGTCGACAGCTCGAAGTGGGAGGTCATCGAGGCCGGCCTGCGCTGCATCCAGGGCAAGGGCATCGTCAACTCCATCTCCATGAAGGAGGGGGTCGACAAGTTCAAGCACGAGGCCAAGCTCGTGAAGCGCTACGGCGCCGCCGCCGTGGTCATGGCCTTCGACGAGAAGGGCCAGGCCGACACCTACGAACGCAAGATCGAGATCTGCGAGCGCGCCTACCGCATCCTGGTGGACGAGGTGGGCTTCCCGCCCGAGGACATCATCTTCGACCCCAACATTTTCGCGATTGCCACCGGCATCGAGGAGCACGACAACTACGCGGTCGACTTCATCAACGCCGTGCGCTGGATCAAGCAGAACCTGCCGGGCGCCAAGGTCTCGGGCGGCGTGAGCAACGTGAGCTTCAGCTTCCGCGGCAACGACCCGGTGCGCGAGGCGATCCACACCGTGTTCCTGTACCACGCCATCCAGGCGGGCATGGACATGGGCATCGTCAACGCCGGCATGGTGGGCGTGTACGACGACCTCGAACCCGAGCTGCGCGAGCGCGTCGAGGACGTGGTGCTGAACCGCCGTCCCGACGCTGGCGAGCGCCTCGTCGAGGTGGCCGAGACCGCCAAGAGCGGTGCGAAAGACGACAGCAAGAAGCTCGAATGGCGCGGCACGCCAGAGAACCCGGTGCCGGTCAACCAGCGCCTGTCGCACGCGATGGTGCACGGCATCACCGACTTCATCGTGGAAGACACGGAAGAGGCCTACCAGCAGATCCTTGCCAAGGGCGGCCGCCCGCTGCACGTGATCGAAGGGCCGCTGATGGACGGCATGAACATCGTGGGCGACCTGTTCGGCCAGGGCAAGATGTTCCTGCCGCAGGTGGTGAAGTCCGCCCGCGTCATGAAGTCGGCCGTGGCCCACCTCATTCCCTACATCGAGGAAGAAAAGCGCCAGGACGAGGCCGCGGGCCGCGACGTGCGCACCAAGGGCAAGATCATCATCGCCACCGTGAAGGGCGACGTGCACGACATCGGCAAGAACATCGTGACCGTCGTGCTCCAGTGCAACAACTTCGAAGTGGTGAACATGGGCGTGATGGTCCCGTGCCACGAAATTCTTGCGAAGGCGAAGGTCGAGGGTGCGGACATCGTGGGCCTGTCGGGCCTGATCACGCCGAGCCTCGAAGAGATGCAGTACGTGGCCGGCGAGATGCAGAAGGACGACCACTTCCGCATCAAGAAGATTCCGCTTCTGATCGGCGGCGCCACCACCAGCCGCGTGCACACGGCCGTGAAGATCGCGCCGCACTACGAAGGCCCCGTGGTCTACGTGCCCGACGCCTCGCGCAGCGTGAGCGTGGCGCAGTCGCTCCTGAGCGATCAGGCCACCGCCTACATCGACGAGATCAACGCCGACTACGACAAGGTGCGCCAGCAGCACGCCAACAAGAAGCAGGTGCCCATGTGGCCGCTCGCGAAGGCACGCGCCAACAAGACGCCCGTCGATTTCGCGAACTACCTGCCGCCGGTGCCCAAGTTCATCGGCCGGCGCGTGTTCAAGAACTTCGACCTCACCGAGCTGGCCAAGTACATCGACTGGGGCCCGTTCTTCCAGACCTGGGACCTGGCCGGCCCGTTCCCCGCCATCCTGAAGGACGAGATCGTCGGCACCGAGGCCGTGCGCGTGTACGCCGACGGCCAGCGCATGCTCAAGCGCCTGATCGAAGGCCGCTGGCTCAGCGCCAGCGGCGTGGTCGGTTTCTGGCCCGCCAACACGGTGAACGACGACGACATCGAGCTCTACACCGACGAGACGCGCAGCGAAGTCGCGCTCACCTGGTACGGCATGCGCCAGCAGACCGAGAAGCAGGTGATCGACGGCGTGATGCGCCCGAGCCGCTGCCTCGCCGACTTCGTGGCGCCGAAGGACAGCGGCGTGAAGGACTACGTCGGCATGTTCGCCGTCACGGCCGGCCTGGGCGTCGAGAAAAAAGAGAAGTACTTCGTCGATGATCTCGACGACTACTCCGCCATCATGCTCAAGGCTTTGGCCGACCGATTGGCCGAGGCCTTCGCCGAGTCGCTGCACCACCGGGTGCGCACCGACCTCTGGGGCTACGCGAGCGACGAGAGCCTGAGCAACGACGACATGATCGCGGAGAAATACCGCGGCATCCGCCCCGCGCCCGGCTACCCGGCCTGCCCGGACCACAGCGTGAAGGGCCCGATGTTCGACCTTCTGGGTTGCGCGGACATTGGCATGACCCTGACGGAAAGCCTCGCTATGATGCCCGCCGCCAGCGTGAGTGGTTTCTACCTGAGTCACCCCGATTCGACGTACTTCAACGTCGGCAAGATCGGTCACGACCAGCTGCAGGACCAGGCCGCGCGGCGCAAGGAGAGCGAGTCCTATCTCGAGCGTCTGCTGGCGCCCAATCTTTGAACCTGCCGGCCGGCGCGGCCGCCCGGCGCCGGGAGTTGTTATTCAGAAGCTGATGTTTGCAGCCGCGCATTACGCGGCCTTGTCGATCTTCGTGATCGGCTGCTGGGGCTTCGGCCGCGCGCTGCTGGGCCGCCTGGCCCCGCCGCCGCGCCGCGATGCGGGGCTCGAAGCGGCCATGGCCGTCGCGCTCGGGGTCGGCCTGTACATCTGTGCCTTCCAGGCGCTGGCCATCTTCGGTGCTTTCAAGGCCGGCGCGACCGTGGCGCTCGTGGTGGCAGGCGTGGTGGCCGCTGCGCTCCAGCTTCCGTCGTGGCTGCGCGAGCGGCGCGCCTTGCGCGCGAACGAACCCGCCGCGCCGTGGACCTACGTCGAGCGCATCGCGCTGATTGCGCTGGCCCTGGTCGCGCTGCCCGCGCTGGTGGCGCCGCTCGTGCCGCCGATTGCCTTCGACGAACTGATGTACCACCTGCCGTACGCGCGCCAGGTCGCACAGCAGGGCTCGCTGGGCATCCACGACTGGCTGCGCTATCCCTGGTTCCCGTACAACTACAACCTGCTCTACGCCGCCGCGCTGCAGTTCGGCGACGACGTGCTGCCGCACTTCCTCAATGCGCTGGCGGGTGCGTTGTCGGTGGTGATGGTCTATCGCCTGGGCATCCTGCACGCCAACCGGCTCACCGCCTGCATCGGCGCGGCCATCTGGCTGGGGCTCGGCGATTACTCCAACGCGCTGATCGACATGGGCGTGGCGCTGTTCGTGCTGTCGGCCTGCGTGGCGCTGTGGTGGTGGCGCGAATCGGAGCCCGGCAAGTCCGTGCACGGCGGCATGCGCTGGCTCGGCGTGGCCGCGTTCTGCCTCGGCGTGGCCGCTGGCTCGAAGTACCAGGCGTTGATCTTCCTGCCGCTGGTGGCGGTGTTCGTCATCCGGCACGAGCGCCGGCCCCGGGCCTGGGCGCTGGTGTTCGCCTGCTTCCTGGTTCCGTGCGTGTACTGGTATGCGCGCAACGCCATCATGACGGGCGACCCGTTCAACCCCATCGGCGCGCGCGTGTTCGGCTTCACCGAGTGGACACCGGCCGACTACGTGCAGCAGGTGGCCGACGTGCGCGTGCACGCCGAGCTGCCCAACGCGCTGATCTGGTCCGTGTTCTTCGCGCCGTTCAGCGTGTGGTGGAAGCGTTCGGCGGCGGTGCGTGCAGCCGGCTGGTTCTGCCTGTATTCGGTGGCCGTCTGGGTCGTGACCTCGCGCTATCCGCGCTACCTGACGGCCTCGTTCCCGCTGCTGGCCGCGATCGCGGCGATCGGCTGGCAGGTGCTGTTCGGCTGGATCGTCTCGGGCGTTCGCCGCATGTTCGGCGCCAGGAACACGGCGCAGGACGCGCCGCCTGCTGCCGTCACGCGGCGCACGCCGGCCCGCGTAGGCGACTGGGTGGCCGTGCTGCTGCTGGCCGTGCTGGCCGCCGTCTCGGTGCGCCAGACCGCCGCCAAGGTCGCGATGGTTTCGATCACGCCCGAGGCTCGCGAGGCCGTGCTGCGCCGGCACGTGCCGGGCTACGCTGTGATGGACTACCTGCGCCGCAACGCCACCGGCCGCGTCTACCAGATCGCGCTGAACGAGGCGATCTACTACGGCCCCAACCCCATCTGGGGCGACACGCTCGGGCCGTGGCGCTACACCGACTTCGGGCGCCTGTCTGGCGGCGATCTCGCGCGCAAGCTCGGCGACATGGGCTTCACCGCGGTGGTCCTGCCGGACTCCGTGGTGCCCGTGTTCAGCGCGCGCATCGATTTCGACAAGTACTTCGCCGTGGAGTACGAGAAAGACGGCAGCCGGGTCTACCGTATCCTTCCCGCCGCACCATGACCGACACCGATTCCCTCGCCGTTCCAGGCAACACCGGCCTGCGCATTGCCGCGGTCATCCCCTGCTACAACGAGGCGCTGGCCATCGCCCAGGTGGTCGCGGGCTTTCGCGCCGCGCTGCCCGAGGCCGAGATCCACGTCTTCGACAACAACTCCAGCGACGACACGGCCGCCGTGGCGCGCGCGGCCGGCGCCATCGTCACGCACGTGGCCCTGCGCGGCAAGGGCAACGTGGTGCGGCGCATGTTCGCCGACGTCGAGGCCGACGTGTACGTGATGGTCGACGGCGATGCCACCTACGACGCCGGCGCCGCGCGCCGGCTCATCGACCGGCTGGTGAACGACAACCTCGACATGGTGGTCGGCAGCCGTGTGGACGACGGCCAGGACGCGCACACCTACCGCACCGGCCACCGCCTCGGCAACCGCATGCTCACGGGCGCCGTGGCGCAGCTGTTCGGAGGTGGCCTCAGTGACATGCTCTCGGGCTACCGCGTGTTCTCGCGGCGCTATGCCAAGTCGTTCCCGGCGCTGTCGCGGGGCTTCGAGACCGAGACCGAGCTCACCGTGCACGCGCTCGAACTGCGCATGCCCTATGCAGAGGAAGGCACCGCCTACAGCACGCGCCCCGAAGGCTCCGTCAGCAAGCTCTCGACCTACCGCGACGGCTGGCGCATCCTGAAGACCATCTGCAAGCTGTTCGTGAGCGAGCGGCCGCTGCAGTTCTTCTCGATCATCGGGGGGCTGCTCGTGCTGATGTCGATCGCACTGGTCCTGCCGCTCGTCATGACCTACATGCACACCGGCCTGGTGCCCCGGCTCCCCACGGCGGTGCTGGCCACGGGCGCGATGCTGGCGGCCATGCTGTCCTTCGTGTGCGGCGTCGTCATGCAGGCCATCACGCTGGGGCGGCGGGAGGCCAAGCGGCTGCGCTATCTCGCGATTCCGGGCGTGCGCGAGCAGGCGACCCGCGCTTCACGCACCTCGCGATGAAGATCGCACGCGAGTTCCTCTCGTTCGCCGCCGTCGGCGTGATCGGGCTCGTGGTCGACGTGGTCGTGCTGTACCTGCTGGCGCCGCTGCTGGGCTGGTATGCGGCGCGCGTGGTGTCGTTCCTTGCGGCGGCGACCACCACCTGGGCCTTCAACCGCCGCTACACCTTCGCGGCCAGCGCAGCGGCCGGCCGTTCCCTCTGGCGCGAATATCTGGGCTACCTGGCGACCATGGCCGCCGGCGCAGTGCTGAACTATGGCGCCTACGTGCTGACGCTGCACTGGGTCGACGGGCGCTGGGCCGCGGCCCTGGGCGTGGCGCTGGGCAGCCTCGCCGGCATGAGCGCCAACTTCCTGTCGGCGCGCTACCTGGTCTTTCGCTCGCACCGCGGCGGCTGAAGCCGCCGGCACGGCGCGCTCAGTGCGCGCCGGAAACGACGACCGGAATTTCGGTCGCGGGCGGCGTGTTGCGGCTGCGGCCGCAGCGCACGATGCCGTCGATCATCACCATGCCCACGCCCGGAATGTCGCCGAGCTGGACGCTTTCGAGCAGGCCCGGTGCGGGCGAATGCTGCGCGCGGTCCATGAACACGAAGTCGGCATCGCGGCCCACTTCGATCAGCCCGCAGTTGAGCTTGCGGATCTTCGCCGTGTTGCCGGTCGCGAAGCAGAACACCAGCTCGGCCGGGATGTTCGCGATGGACGACAGCATCGCCACCATGCGCAGGATGCCCAGCGGCTGCACGCCCGAGCCGGCCGGCCCGTCGGTGCCGAGGATCACGCGGTGCGGGCACTTCAGCTCCAGCGCCGCCCTGGCCGCCGCGATGGCCACCTTCTCGTTGCCGTTGTGCACGATCTCGATCGCGCGCGAGCTCTTCTCGCACAGCTCGCACACATGCGCCTCGGGCAGCGAGGTGTGGCCGCCGTTGATGTGGCCGATGATGTCGGCGTCGGCTTCGAGCACCACGTCCTTGTCGATCAGGCCCGAGCCCGGGATCGACGGGCCGCCCGTGTGGATCGTGCTCTGGATGCCGTACTTGCGCGCCCAGGCCACCATTTCCTTGGCCTCGTAGCCGGCCTTGACCGAGCCCAGTCCCACTTCGCCCAGCAGGCCCACGCCTGCCTCGGCGAGTTCCTTGAAGTCGCTCTCGACCATGCCCTTCTCGATGACGGGTGCACCGGCGAGCACCTTCACGCCGCCGGGGCGGAAGTTGTCGAAGGCGCGTTGCGCGGTGATGGCCAGCGCCTTCAGTCCGACGATGTCCTTGGGGCGGCCGGGCAGGTGCACTTCGCCGGCGGAAATCATCGTCGTCACGCCGCCGTGCATGGTCGAGTCGATCCAGCCGATCTGGCCCTGGCGCGGCGTCCAGTCGCCGAACACCGGATGCACGTGGCTGTCGATCAGGCCGGGTGCCACGCAGGTCTTGCGTGCGTCGATCACGGTCTGCGCGCCTTCGAGGTCGCAGTCTTTCTCTTTGCCGACCGCCACGATCAGGCCGTCGTTCACCACAATGGTGTCGGCGTCGAGGATGGGCTTGTCGATGTCGCCCGAGAGCAGCAGCCCTATGTTCTTGATGACGACCTTGCCCGACTTGCCGCCGGCTGCGATTTCTGCCATTTCGATGTGTCCTCGTGGGGTGATGTGTTGTCTTGCGGCTCGTCCGCGCGCACCGTGCGCAGCAGCGTCTCGATCACGAAGTCTTCCCAGTGCGCGACGGCCTCCGGCGACTCCATCGGCTCGCCGAGGAAGGCGGTGAGCGTGTGCCGGTTGGAGGTGTAGAAATAGCCGGTGGACGCTATCAGCAGGTAGATGTCGCGCGCCACCAGGTCCTTGCGGAACAGGCCCTGCGCCGCCCCACTGGCGAGGATCTCCGCAATGATCGCCACCGCCCGCGACGAATACTCGCGCGCGCGCAGCGACTTCGAGATGTGCCGCCCCTTGTGCAGGTTCTCGGTGTTCAGCAGCGTGACGAACTCGGGGTTCTTGCGGTAGTAGCCCAGCACGAAGCGGATCACTTCGGTGAACGCCTCCACCGGCCGCGAGGCGTCGAGCGCAATGGCGGCCTCGGCATCGTCCATGCGCTGGTAGATGCCCTCGAGCACCGCGATGAACAGGCCTTCCTTGCTGCCGAAGTAGTAGTAGATCATCCGGTCATACGACTTCGCGGCCTTGGAGATCTTCTCCACGCTGCCGCCGTCGTAGCCGTATCGGGCGAACACCTTGGTCGCCGATTTCAGGATGCTGTCGCGCGTGGCCTGCGCCGCGGCCTCGCGCACGCCGGTGCGGCGCTGGGGCTTGGCGGCGGTGCGGTTGTCGGCCATTGCGCGCGGCGCCCTGCTTATTTTTCGGCGAACGCGCGCTCTACGACGAAGTCGCCGGGCGTCGAGGTGTTGCCTTCCTTGAAGCCGCGCTTTTCGAGGATGTGCTTCAGGTCGACCAGCAGGCCGGGGCTGCCGCACAGCATGACGCGGTCTTCCTCGACGTTGAGCGGGGGCAGGCCGAGGTCGTCGGTGAGCTTGTTGCTCTCGATGAGGTCGGTGATGCGGCCTTGGTTGCGGAACTCCTCGCGCGTGACCGTCGGGTAGTAGAGCAGCTGCTTGGCAACCATCTCGCCCAGGAACTCGTGCTTGGGCAGGTGGTCGATCACGAGGTCGTGGTAGGCCAGCTCGTCGACCTGGCGCACGCCGTGCACCAGAATGACCTGCTCGAACTTCTCGTAGGTGTCGGGGTCGCGGATGATGCTCATGAACGGTGCCAGGCCGGTGCCGGTGCCGAACAGGTACAGGCGCTTGGCCGGCAGCGTGTAGTCGATCAGCAGCGTGCCGGTGGGCTTGCGGCCCACGATGACGGTGTCGCCCACCTGGATGTGCTGCAGCTTCGAGGTGAGCGGGCCTTCTTCCACCTTGATGCTCAGGAACTCGAGATGCTCCTCGTAGTTCGGGCTCACGATGCTGTAGGCGCGCAGCAGGGGCTTGTTGTTGACCTTCAGGCCGATCATTGTGAAATGACCGTTCGAGAAGCGCAGCGCCGGGTCGCGCGTGGTGGTGAAGGTGAACAGGCGGTCGGTCCAGTGGTGGACGCTCAGGACGCGTTCTTCGCTGAATGCACTCATACGGAACTCAAGAGTTGGTTGGAACAGTGGAAGGTGGCTGGGCCGGGATGCACGCCCTTGGGGCATGCGGCCGCCGGCCGGCTGCGAACCCTCCATTGTCGTTGGTCGGAAAAACCCCGACGGACAGCGCGAGAAAACACCATTGCAAGCATCGGGCCCGTTTGCTACATTGACTGCGAATGTAGTGAACGCAACATGAAAGTGTAGGGAATGCTACACAAACGGAAGTCGGTGCACAAGCGGGCTGACGGCACGTTTGTTGCAAACCCCGGCAGCCAGGATTTGCCCCCGCACATCACCGAAACGCCCACGAGATCGCCCCGATGACAGAACACACCAAGACAGATGGCCTCCCCGGCATGGACATGCCCGTGGTGGCCGAAGCCGGCGGCGGCGCCTTCGGCAAGGCGCCGCCGCGCAACGAGCGCATGAGCACTGCCAAGGTCGAGTGCAACGCCTGCCCGGTGCTGTGCCAGATCTCCGACGGCCGCACCGGCGCCTGCGACCGCTACGCCAATCGCGACGGCGTGCTGGTGCGCGTCGATCCGGTGGTGCTGCTGCGCCGGACGATCGAGAGCGAGGCGCCGGCGCTGGTGCCTTTTGATCGCCCGGGCGCCGAGCCCGCCACGGCGCAGGCCCCCGACTGGAACGGCGACCTGCTGCACGCCGACGAAGTCTTCGTCACCGGCGTGGGCTCGTCCACCACCTACCCCGACTACAAGCCCGCGCCCTTCATCGTGGCTTCCAAAGCCCAGGGCGTCGACATGGTCACCGTCGTCACCGAAGGCATCTTCAGCTACTGCAGCTTCAAGGTGAAGATCGACACCGACCGCTTCCTCGGCTCCGAGCAGGCCAACGTGCGCTACCGCGGCGAGGTCGTGGGCCACGTCACCACGGCCGAGTACGGCTCGCAGATGCTCTCGCTGGGCGGCGTGCACCACCTCACCGGCGGCAGCAAGAAAGAAGGCCGCATGACGGCCGAGCTGATGCAGCTGCTGGGCAACAAGAAGGCCGTGGAGTGCACCATCGACGGCGGCTCCACCCTTGTCATTCAGGCCGGTAGGGCGCCCATCGTCAACGGCGTGGAAGAGCAGCGCATGCGCGTGGGCTGCGGCTCGGCGGCGGTCGGCATCTTCGCGCGCCAGTTCGCGGGCGTGGCCGACGAGGTGGTGGTGGTCGACGACCACATCACCGGCGTGCTCACCGAGCACCAGGCCGGCCGCTGCCTCGACATGGCGCCCTCGGGCATCCAGATGCTGGGGCGCAAGTCGACGCCGGGGCGCTACTTCCAGGTGGCGAATCCGGGCAACGGCTGGGGCGGCACCGACATCGCCGATCCGCTGGCGATCATCGAGGGCTGGGAAGAGGGCGTGGCGCGGCCCGGCCTGCGCCTGCTGATGACCTCGACCACCGGCGAGCACGCGCAGTGGTACGTGCTCGACGATGCGCTCAAGCCCGTCGAACAGCCGATGCCGCCCGAAGTGAAGCGCATCGTCGATCGCATCGGCGAGAACTGCGAGCCTTCGCTGTGCACCGTGCTGTTCCTCGGCGGCGCCGGTGGCAGCCTGCGCGCGGGCGTCACCGAAAACCCGGTGCTGCTCACGCGGGCCATCAAGCGCGCGCTGGTCAACGTCACCTGCGGCGGCGCGCCGGCCTACGTGTGGCCCGGCGGCGGCATCACCGTGATGGCCGATGTCATGCGCATGCCCGACAACAGCTTCGGCACCGTGCCCACGCCGGCCATCGTCGCGCCCATCGAGTTCAGCATGCGGCGCGACGACTACGCCGCGCTCGGCGGCCACATGGAGCACATCTTTTCGCTCGAGCAGGCGCTCGCGCGCGGTGCATGGCAGGAAGACGGCGCACCGCTCGCACGCCAATGGCTCGCGATGGACGATGCCAACCCGTGGCCGCTCGGCCACGCACCCATGCTGGGTTGATAAATGCTCGCGTCGACGTGCGCCATGGCTGTGGCTCCTTCCCCCTCTGGGGGAAGGCTGGGATGGGGGCGGGCAGAGCGCCCGATGGATACGCCGCGTGCCCCCACCCCGACCCTCCCCCGGGAGGGGAGGGAGAAAGACGGGAGCGCGCAGCCATGAGCGCCCAACGCAGTGCCCTCGACAGCGGCCGCTGGCACTTCAACCACGGCCCGATCGACATCGTGGCCGAGGCGCACGGCGACCCCTACGCCGTGGCGGCCGCGCACGACGCTGCGTGGGCGCGCTTCGTCCATGTGCTCGACGAGCTCGTGCGCGAGCTGCCGCTGCTGCGCCTGCCCGTGAGCGACGACATGCGTCCGCGAGGCGTGGTCGCCAGGCGCATGTGGGACGCCTGCGCCGCGTTCTCGCCGATGTTCATCACGCCCATGGCGGCAGTCGCGGGCTCGGTCGCGCAGGAGCTGATCGCGTTCTACGACCGTCCCGGCATCGAGCGCGCGTGGATCAACAACGGCGGCGACATCGCACTGCACCTCGCGCCCGGCCAGTCGGCGCGCGTGGGTGTGTTCGCCGACCTCGCGCGCTTCGACTGGCGCGACCACGGCGGCGCCCTCACCACAGACGGCCAGTTCGAACTGCACGCGGACCAGCCCGTGCGCGGCGTCGCCACCAGCGGCTGGCGCGGGCGCAGCTTTTCGCTGGGCATCGCCGACAGCGTGACGGTCCTGGCCGCCACCGCAGCGCAGGCCGACGCCGCCGCGACAGTGATCGCCAACGCCGTCGATGTCGACGACGACGCCATCGCGCGCCGCCCCGCGAACGAATGCAAGGACGACAGCGACCTCGGCGACATGCTCGTCACCGTCGACGTGCCGACGCTCGCACCGTCGCAGGTCAAAAGCGCACTCGATACGGGCGCGATCTGCGCCAAGGTCCTGCAAAAAGGGGGGCTCGCCTGGGCCGTTCTACTCGTTTGCCAGGGGCAGTTTCGACTTGTCGAGCCCTTATGCTCGAAGTCGCTGCAGACAGTGCTGCCGAAAGCAGTTGGTTCAGTATTTGCTTAACGAAAAGCAAGGTCCTTTTTCATGATCGATATACGCCGCGTCTTCACCCATGTCGAGCACATCCACCACGAGTTCGGACCGCGTGCCGACACCCCGTTGGTGCGCGGTGCCATCGGCGCGGTGCTGACCAATCCTTTCGCCGGCCGCTACGAGCCCGACATCCTTCCGATGATGGCGCTGCTCGACCCCGTGGGCGTCGACATGGCGCACAGGCTGCACGCCGCCATGGACGTGCCGCTTGAGCAGATCGCCACCTACGGCAAGGGCGCCATCGTCGGCGCCGATGGCGAGCTGGAGCACGGCGCACTGTGGCATGTGCCCGGCGGCTACGCGATGCGCGAACTGCTCGGCTGGAAGGGCAGCCGCGCGGCCTACACCGCGGGCAAGGCCGAAGAGAAAACCGGCCAGCCAGGCAATGCGCTGTCCATCGTGCCCTCGACCAAGAAGGTCGGGCCGCCCGGTGCCGCACTCGACGTGCCGCTGACCAACATCAACGCGAGCTACGTGCGCGGCCAGTTCGACGCCATCGAAGTGCGCGTGCCCGGCGCGCCTGCGGCCGACGAGATCGTCTTCATCCTCGCCATGAGCACCGGCTACCGCGTGCACGCCCGCGTCGGCGGCCTGCTTGCCAAAGACATCAGCAAATGGGACGGCCTGCGCTGAAGAAGGACTATGACCATGACCAAAACCTCGCAAACCAACCTGAGCCTCTTCGATTCAAGGACACCGCGGAACCGGCTTTGCCGGGCCGCAGGTGTTGCCCCCTGCAAGGGGGTTGGCGCAGCGACACGCAGTGCGCGCAGCCTGGGGGTGTGCCAATGACTACCGCCAACATCCGCAAGCTCGTCGTTCAGGTCGACGAAACCCGCAAGGAGATGGGCCAGGACGTCACGCCGCCCACGCGCCGCGCCGTCGCCATCGCCGTCATCGAGAACCCCTACGCGGGGCGCTACAGCGAGAACCTCGACGAACTCATCGCCATCGGCGAAGAACTCGGCGCGCTGCTGGGCCAGAAGGCCGTGAAGGCGCTCGGCATCGAGCCCGGCCAGGCGCAGAGCTACGGCAAGGCCGCCATCGTCGGCGAGCGCGGCGAGCTCGAACACGCTGCTGCCATCCTGCATCCCAAGCTCGGCGCGCCGCTGCGCGCGGCGGTCGAGAAGGGCGCGGCGCTCGTGCCTTCGGCCAAGAAGCTGGGCACGCTGGGCACTGCCATCGACGTGCCGCTCGGCCATAAGGACGCGGCCTTCGTTCGCAGCCACTTCGACGCCATCGAAGCCCGCGTGAGCGATGCGCCGCGTGCCAACGAGATCGTGGTGGCGGTCGCAGTCACCGGCAGCGGCCGTCCGCTGCCGCGCATTGGCGGCCTGCAGGTCAGCGAAATCAAGGGCGAAGACGGTCTGCGCTAACGCCGTCCCGCCCGCCCCGCATCCACTCACGCCGTTTTCTTCTCTTTCGATCCCAAGGAGTTTTCCTCATGAACCCATTGCGTCACGTCTTCAGCGCCGCGGCCCTCGCCGCGCTGACCACTGCTCTCGTTCCCGCGCATGCGCAGGGCGTGATCAAGATCGGCGAGGTCAACAGCTACAAGGCCCAGCCCGCCTTCCTCGAGCCCTACAAGAAGGGGATGGAACTGGCCGTCGAAGAAATCAACGCCAAGGGCGGCGTCAACGGCCGCAAGGTCGAACTCATCACGCGCGACGACAACGCCAACCCCGGCGACGCCGTGCGCGTGGCCGAGGAGCTGGTGGCGCGCGAGAAGATTGACGTGCTCACCGGCACCTTCCTGTCGAACACCGGCCTGGCCGTGGCCGACTTCGCCAAGCAGAAGAAGATCTTCTTCCTGGCCGGCGAACCGCTGACCGACAAGATGACCTGGCAGGGCGGCAACGAATACACCTACCGCCTGCGCCCCGGCACCTACATGCAGGCCGCGATGCTCGTGCCCGAGGCCGTCAAGCTCAAGAAGAAGCGCTGGGCGGTCGTGTACCCCAACTACGAATACGGCCAGTCGGCCGTGGCCGCGTTCAAGACGCTGCTGAAGGCCGCGCAGCCCGACGTCGAGTTCGTCGCCGAGCAGGCGCCGCCGCTCGGCAAGGTCGATGCGGGCGCGGTCGCGCAGGCGCTGGCCGATGCCAAGCCCGACGCGATCTTCAACGTGCTGTTCGGCGCCGACCTGTCGAAGTTCGTGCGCGAAGGCAACACGCGCGGCCTGTTCAAGGACCGCGCGGTCGTCAGCGTGCTGACCGGCGAGCCCGAATACCTCGACCCCCTCAAGGACGAAACGCCCAACGGCTGGATCGTGACCGGCTACCCCTGGTACGGCATCCAGACGCCCGAGCACAAGGCCTTCTTCCTCGCCTACCACGGCAAGTACAAGGACTATCCGCGCCTGGGTTCGGTGGTCGGCTACAGCATGATCAAGTCGGTCGCGGCCGGCATCGAGAAGGCCAAGAGCACCGAGACGCCGAAGCTCGTCGCCGCGTTCAAGGGCCTGCAGGTCGACACGCCGTTCGGCAAGATCAGCTACCGCGCCGAGGACCACCAGTCCACCATGGGCGCCTTCGTCGGCAAGACGAAGAACGAGAACGGCAAGGGCGTGATGGTCGACTACACGTATTTCGACGGCGCCAAGTTCCAGCCGAGCGCCGCCGACGTCAAGAAGTCCCGCGCCGCCGACTGACCTTTTCTTCCCGGAACGCTTGCACCCATGAGCCTCTCGTCCCTGCTGCTTCAGTTCCTCACCGGGCTGTCGTCGGCTTCGTCGCTGTTCCTTGTGGGGGCCGGCCTTTCGCTGATCTTCGGTGTCACGCGCATCGTCAACTTTGCGCACGGCTCCTTCTTCATGGTCGGCATCTACCTCGCCTACACGCTGGTCGAGAAGCTCGGCGGCGGCATGGCCTTCTGGCCGGCCGTGGTGCTGTCCGCCGTCGCGGTCGGCATCCTCGGTGCGCTGATCGAGATGGTGCTGCTGCGCCGCATCTACAAGTCGCCCGAGCTGTTCCAGCTGCTGGCGACCTTCGCACTCGTGCTGGTCATCAAGGACGCGGTGCTCTATGTCTGGGGCCCCGACGAACTGCTCGGTCCGCGCGCACCGGGCCTGTCGGGCTCGGTCGAGATCCTGGGCCGGCAGTTCCCCACGTATGACCTGTTCCTGATCGTCGTCGGCCCGGTCGTGCTCGGGCTCATGTGGCTGCTGCTCACGCGCACCCGCTGGGGCACGCTGGTGCGCGCCGCCACGCAGGATCGCGAGATGGTCAGCGCGCTGGGCGTGAACCAGGCCTGGCTGTTCACCGCGGTGTTCGGGCTCGGCGCGATGCTCGCGGGCCTGGGCGGCGCGCTGCAGCTGCCGCGCGAGCCGGCCACGCTCGCGCTGGACCTCAACACCATCGGCGCGGCCTTCGTGGTCGTGGTGGTGGGCGGCATGGGCTCCATTCCGGGCGCCTATGCGGCGGCGCTGCTGATCTCGGAGATCAAGGCGGTCTGCATCTGGATCGGCGTGGTGGAAATCTTCGGCTACAGCGTGTCGTTCTCCAAGCTCACGCTGGTGGTCGACTTCGTCGTGATGGCCGTGGTGCTGGTGTGGCGCCCGTGGGGCCTGTTCGGCCGGCCGCAGGCGCCGAGCCGCTACGTGGGCATGGCCGAGGAGCCGCTGCGCCGCGCGAGCAAGGGCTACCTGTGGCTGGTCGCCGCGCTGGGCGTGGTGTTGATGGCGATGCCGCTGCTCACGGCCGACTCTCCCTACACCACGGTGCTGCTGATCGACCTGCTGATCGCCGCGCTGTTCGCCGCGAGCCTGCACTTCATCATGGGCCCGGCCGGCATGCACTCGTTCGGGCATGCCGCCTACTTCGGGCTCGGGGCCTACGGTGCCGCACTGCTGGTGCGCGCGAGCGGCCTGCCGATGGAAGCGGCGCTGGTCGTGGCGCCGCTGGTCGCGGCCATCGGCGCTTTCGTCTACGGCTGGTTCGCGGTGCGGCTGTCGGGTGTGTACCTCGCGATGCTCACGCTGGCCTTCGCGCAGATCACCTGGGCCATCGTCTACCAGTGGGACTCGTTCACCGGCGGCAGCAACGGCCTCACGGGCGTGTGGCCCTCGGAGTGGCTGTCGGACAAGCGCACCTACTACTGGCTCACGCTGGTGCTCGCGGCCGCAGGCATCCTGATGCTGCGCCGCGTGCTGTTCTCGCCCTTCGGCTACGCGCTGCGCGCGGGCCGCGACTCGCTGCTGCGCGCCGATGCCATCGGCATCGACGTCAAGCGCATGCAGTGGACGGCCTTCGTCATCGCCGGTGCAGCGGCTGGCCTCGCGGGTTCGCTGTATGCCTTCTCCAAGGGCAGCATCTCGCCCGAAAGCCTCAGCGTCGACAAGTCGGTCGACGGGCTGGTGATGGTGCTGCTGGGCGGCATCCAGACGCTGGCGGGGCCGGTGGTGGGCGCCGTCACCTTCAGCTGGCTGCACGACACCGTGGCGCGCAACACCGACTACTGGCGCGCGACGCTGGGCGCCATCATCCTGCTCCTCGTGCTGCTGTTCCCGCAGGGCATCGCGGGTTTCGCAAAGCAGCTGACCGACCGCGTGCTGCGCCGGGCCAAGCCCGATTCACCGACAGCGGCCGAGGTGAAGGAGGCCAAGGCATGACCACCTCCAGTGCACCCCTTCTCAAGGTCGAGAACCTCGGCAAGTCCTTCGGCGGCGTGAAGGCCGTCGATGGCATCAGCTTCGAGCTGCACGCCGGCGAACTGCTCGCGCTGATCGGCCCGAACGGCGCTGGCAAGTCCACCACCTTCAACATGGTGAACGGTCAGCTGAAGGCCGACCAGGGTTCGATCCTGTTCGACGGCCACGAGCTCGTGGGCCGCAAGCCGCGCGACATCTGGCGCCGCGGCGTGGGCCGCACCTTCCAGATTGCCGAGACTTTTGCCTCGCTCACCGTGGTCGAGAACGTGCAGATGGCGCTGCTGTCGCACGACGGCAAGCTGTTCTCGATGTGGCGCCGCGCGGCCGACCACAAGCGCGACGAAGCACTGGCGCTGCTCGACCAGGTCGGCATGAAATCGCAGGCCGACCGGCCCTGCAGCGTGCTGGCCTATGGCGACGTGAAGCGCGTCGAACTCGCCATCGCGATGGCCAACTCTCCCAAGCTGCTGCTGATGGACGAGCCCACCGCCGGCATGGCGCCCAAGGAGCGCAACTCGCTCATGGCGCTGACCAAGGACCTCGTCATCCAGCGCGGCATGGCCGTGCTGTTCACCGAGCACAGCATGGACGTGGTGTTCGCCTATGCCGACCGCATGATCGTGCTCGCGCGCGGGCGCCTCATCGCGCAGGGCAAACCGCTCGAAATCCGAGACCACCCGAAGGTGCAGGAGGTGTACTTCGGCAGCGGCAAGACATTCGAGAAGATTGCAGAGAAAGCCGCAGCCCTTGGAGTCGCAGCATGAGCACACACGAACCTCTTCTGCAGGCCAAGGCCCTGTGCGCCTGGTACGGCGCCGCGCAGATCCTCTATGACGTCGACCTCGACGTGCGCCGCGGCGAAGTGGTTGCGCTCATGGGCCGCAACGGCGCGGGCAAGTCGACCACGCTCAAGGCGCTGATCGGCATGCTCGCCAAGCGCCGAGGCGCCGTGCGTTTCCTGGGCCACGACATCTCGAAGAGCGAGCCGCACCACGCCGCGCGACTGGGCCTGGGCTTCGTGCCCGAAGACCGCCGCGTATTCACCGACCTCACGGTGATGGAGAACCTCGAGGTCGGCAAGCAGCCCGCGCGCCGCTGGGCCGACGGCACCGACGCGCCGCTGTGGACGCCCGAGCGGCTGTTCAAGCTGTTTCCCAACCTCGGCGAGATGCCCAGCCGACCGGGTGGGCGCATGAGCGGCGGCGAGCAGCAGATGCTCACGGTCGCGCGCACGCTCATGGGCAACCCCTACCTGGTGCTGCTCGACGAGCCGTCCGAAGGCGTGGCCCCGGTGATCGTCGAGCAGATGGCCAACATGATTCTCGAATTGAAGGCGCAGGGCGTGAGCATCCTGCTGTCGGAGCAGAACATGCACTTCGCCGAGCTGGTGTCCGACCGCGCCTATGTGCTCGAGAAGGGGCAGATCCGCTATCACGCGACGATGGCCGAGCTCGCGGCCAACGACGAAGTGCGCCGTGCTTATCTGAGCGTCTGAGTCTTTCGTTCTTCATCAACCCACCGGAGTCCACGCCATGCATCGCAGAACCCTCGTGAAATCCGCCGCCGCCCTCGGGATGGCCGGCGGCCTCGGCAGTTTCGGCTTCAACGCTTTCGCGGCCGGCAAGATCAAGCCGGGCGCCAAGGCTGCGTTGATCGTGGTCGACGTGCAGAACTGCTTTCTCGACGGCGGCACGCTCGCGGTCAAGGGCGGCAACGAGGTGATTCCGGTCATCAACGCACTCGCACCGGCGTTCGAGAACATCGTCGTGACGCAGGACTGGCACACGGCGGGCCATGCCTCGTTCGCAAGCACCTACAGCGGCAAGAAGCCCTTCGAGACCACCAAGCTCAGCTACGGCACGCAGGTGCTGTGGCCCGACCATTGCGTGCAGGGCACGGACGACGCGGCGCTCGGCAAGGACCTGAAGGTGCCGACCGCGCAACTCGTCATCCGCAAGGGCTTCCACAAGGACATGGACAGCTACTCGGCCTTCGAGGAGGCCGACCATAAGACGGCCACCGGCCTGGCCGGCTACCTGAAGGCGCGCGGCATCAAGACCGTGTTCGTCACCGGGCTGGCCACCGACTTCTGCGTGGCATGGACCGCGATGGACGCGCGCAAGGCCGGCTTCGAGGCCTATGTAATCGAGGACGCCACGCGCGGCATCGACCTCAACGGCTCGCTCGCCGCGGCCTGGAAACAGATGGCGGCCAAGGGCGTCAAGCGCATCCAGTCCGCCGATGTACAGGCCACCTGAACGAACGAATCGTTCCCCGACGACGACAACCTGAGAAAAAGACGCATGAAGCTTTCGATATCAAGGCGCGCCATGGTGGCGGGCGGCGCAATGCTGGCGCTCGGCCCCGGATTTCTTCGATCGGCACGCGCTGAAAACGGCGTGTCCGACACCACCATCCGCATCGGCCAGTCGGCCGTGCTCAGCGGGCCGGCGAAAGACTTCGGCATCGACTACCGCGCGGGCATCAAGCTGTACTTCGACCGCGTCAACAAGTCGGGCGGCGTCAATGGCCGCAAGATCGAACTCGTCACTTACGACGATGCCTACGACCCGGCGAAGACGGCCGCCAACACCGCGAAGCTGATCGATGAGGACAAGGTCTTCGCGCTCACCGGCTACGTGGCCACCGGCAACCTCGCGGCCGCGATGCCGCTCGCTGAGAAGGCCGGCGTGCCGATGTTCGCGCCGCTGGTGGGCACCAGCTCGTTCCGCGCCAAGGTCAACCGCTACCTGTTCCACGTGCGCGCGGGCTACGACCTGGAGCTGCGCAAGATCATCAGCCACCTCTCGACCATCGGCATTTCGTCGATCGCCGTGGTGTACCAGGACAGCCCCTTCGGCAAGTCGAACCTCGCCACCTGCGAGGAACTGGCGGCCGACTACAAGGTGCAGGTCGTGAAAACGCTGCCGCTCGCGATCACGGCGGAAGACGCGAAGCAGGTCGCCACCAGCCTCGCCGAAGCCAAGCCCGGCGCGGTCGTGATGATCATGGCGGGCCGCATGGTCGAGGTGTTCATGCGCGACTACCGCGCGAACGGCGTGGGCTCGCCGCTGTACACGCTGTCGGTCGGCATCACCGACGCGGCCGGCTCGGCCAAGCGGCTCGACGGCAAGCTCGCGGGGCTGGTCACGGCCAGCATCGTGCCGCCGCCGACGGCGCAGCGCGTGCCCATCGTGGCCGACTACCAGCGCGACCGCGCCGAGTTCGGCGAGAAGATCGACAGCTACACCGCGCTGGAGGGCTACATCGTCGCGCGCGTGATGGCCGAGGGCCTGCGCCGGGCGGGCAAGACGCTCACGCGCGACAGCTTCATCGCCGGGCTGGAGAGCATCGGCAGCACGCGCTTCGGCGACTTTCCCATCGAGTACAGCGCGAAGAACCACAACGGCTCGACCTTCGTGGACCTGGAGATGTACACCCGTGACGGACAGTTGCGGCGCTGAGCCGCTGCACCTGCTGGTCAACGGCCGGGCGCAATCGATCGAGGGCGTGCCGCGCGAGGCGACGCTGCTGCACCTGCTGCGCAACGACCTGGGGCTGAACGGCCCCAAGTACGGCTGCGGACTGGGGCAGTGCGGCGCGTGCACGGTGCACGTCGACGGCGTGGCGGCGCGCTCGTGCGTGATTCCCGCGCACGGCGTGGCGGGGCGTGCGATCACCACGCTCGAAGGGCTGGGCGCGCGCGGCGATTGGCATCCGGTGCAGGCCGCGTTCGAAGATGCGCAGGCCGCGCAGTGCGGCTACTGCCTCAACGGCATGGTGATGCAGGCGGCCGCCTTGCTCGCGCGCGATCCGGATGCGAGCGAGGCGCGCATCCGCAGCGAGCTGTCGGGCAATTTGTGCCGTTGCGGCACGCACATCGAAATACTCGATGCGGTGCAGCGCGCGGCTTTCCGCATGCGCGCGAAGGTGGCTCCATGAGCCGGTGGCCTTTTTCCCTCTCCCGGTGGGAGAGGGGGCAACAGCCATGACACGCCGCGCCGATCTGCCGCGCACGCGCGCCGAATTCCTCGCTTCCGACGGCGTTCTGCTGGTGGTGCGCGAGACCCCGCCCGCGCCGCCGACCGCCAATGGCCAGCCAGCCTTCATCGCCGGCAACCCCATCGAGGGCGACGAGATCCTGCTCGCCGTGTGGGACGACGGCAGCGCCTGCGCGCTCAACGGTCACGTCGACCTTGGCACTGGCATCCAGACCGCGCTCGGACAGATCGTGGCCGAGGAGCTCGACCTCGGCATGCCCTGCGTGCGCGTGATGCTCGGCGACACCGCGCGCGCGCCCAACCAGGGCGCGACCATCGCGAGCGCGTCGATCCAGATCCATGCGCAGCCGCTGCGCCTGGCCGCCGCGCAGGCGCGCGCGTGGCTGGTCGCACGCGCGGCCGAGCGGCTCGGCATGGACGTCGATGCGCTGCAGGTGCGCAACGGCGTGGTGCGCGTTACCGAGGCGCCGGATCGCCACGTCGGCTACGCCGAGCTCGTGGCCGGCCAGCGCACCGTGCTGCGGCTCGATTCCCAGGCGCAGCCCAAGGACCCGGCGGACTACCGCGTCGTCGGCACGCGCCAGGCGCGCGTCGACATTCCGGCCAAGCTCGCGGGCGACCTCGTGTTCGTGCACGACATGCGCGTGCCCGGCATGCTGCATGGCCGCGTGGTGCGCCCGCCGTATGCGGGCGCGGACCATGGCGAGTTCATCGGCAACACGCTCGAGTCGGTGGACGAATCGTCCATCGCGCACATTCCCGGCATCCGCGCGGTGGTCGTCATCCGCGATTTCATCGGCATCGTGGCCGAGCGCGAGGAGCACGCCGAGCAGGCGCTGCGCGAACTGCGCGTCGCGTGGAAACCGTGGCCCGGCATGCCCGACCTCGGCGACCTTGCACGGGCGCTGCGCGACAACCCCTCGACGCAGCGCCTGCTGGTCGATGAAGGCGATGTGGATGGCGCCATCGCCGCGGCCGCGCAGCCGATGCACCGCACGTATGTGTGGCCGTACCAGATGCACGCGTCCATCGGGCCCTCGTGCGCGCTGGCCGAGTGGCAGCCGACCGATGGCGGCGGCATCGTCCTTCGCTGCTGGGCCGGCTCGCAGAACCCGCATGTGCTGCGCGCCGATCTGGCGAAGCTCATGGGCGTGGAAGACGTGCAGGTCGACGTCATCCGCATGGAAGCGGCAGGCTGCTACGGCCGAAACGGCGCCGACGACGTGGCCGCCGATGCCGCCTTGCTCGCGCGCGCCGTCGGCGCGCCGGTGCGCGTGCAGCTCACGCGCGAGCAGGAGCACGCCTGGGAGCCCAAGGGCGCCGCGCAGCTCATGGAGATCGACGGCGGCCTGATGGCCGATGGCCGCGTGGCCGCCTACGACTTCGAAACCTCGTACCCGTCCAACGGCGCGCCTACGCTCGCGCTGCTGCTCACGCGCACCATCGAGCCGGTGGCGCAGGCCTACGAGATGGGCGACCGCACTGCGCGCCCGCCTTACAGCTACGACAACCTGCGCGTGAAGGTCAACGACATGGCGCCGATCGTGCGCGCCTCGTGGCTGCGCGGCGTGTCGGCGCTGCCGAGTTCGTTCGCGCACGAGTCGTACATCGACGAGCTCGCCACGGCGGCGGGTGTCGATCCGGTGCAATTCCGGCTGCTGCACCTGGACGATCCGCGCGCGTTCGAGCTCGTGCAGGCGACCGCGCAGAAGGCCGGCTGGCGCATGCGCACCGGACCGCAGGAAAACGCCGACGGCGGGCTCGGGGAGGGCGGCGACATCCTCTTCGGGCAGGGCTTCGCGTATGCGCGCTACATCCACAGCAAGTGGCCGGGCTTCGGCGCAGCGTGGGCCGCGTGGGTGGCCGATGTGGAGGTCAACCGCAAGACCGGCGAGGTGCACGTGCGCCGCGTCGTGGTGGGGCACGACGCGGGCTTGCTGGTCAACCCAGCGGGTGTCGAACACCAAGTGCACGGCAACGTGATCCAGACCACGAGCCGGGCGCTGAAGGAGCAAGTGCAGTTCGCGCCGCAGGGTGGGTCTGGCGGCGCACAACTGCCTGGGGTGTTGCCTTCCGGTGTGGTCGCGAGCCGTGAGTGGGGCAGCTACCCGATCATCAATTTCCGCGAAGTGCCGGTGATCGAGGTGATGCACATGCCCCGGCCCGGCGAGCCTTCGCTGGGCGCGGGCGAATCGTCGTCGGTGCCGGGGACGGCGGCGATCGCGAATGCGATCTTCGATGCGACGGGGGTGCGGTTCAGATCGCCGCCGTTCACGCCGGAGACGGTGTTGGCGGAGTTGAATCGGGAATTTCTCCCACCCCCTTTGGGGGAGGGCGGGGGCGAGCGGCGTACGAATGGTGACGCTGCCGTGCCCCCATCACAACCTTCCCCCAGAGGGGGAAGGAGCAATGCGGGAGCCATCTGGCCCAAGAGGAAGGGCCTGTGGGCCACTGGTGCCGCACTCTTCATCGGCGGCCTCGGCATCATCGCCGGCCAGCTCGGCTGGCGCTCCGCCATCGCGCCCGTATCGCTCACCGCACCCGTCTACAGCCAGTCCACCATCGACCGCGGCCGCGTGCTCGCCGCCGCCGGCGACTGCGCCGTGTGCCACACCGCGCCCGGCGGCACACCGAACGCAGGCGGCCGCGCGATGGAGACGCCCTTCGGCACGCTCTACACCACCAACCTCACGCCCGATGCGGACACGGGCCTCGGCCGCTGGTCTTTCAGCGCCTTCCAGCGCGCGATGCGCGAAGGCGTCTCGCGCGACGGCCACTACCTGTACCCCGCGTTCCCCTACACCGCGTTTGCGAAGACCAGCGACGACGACCTGCAGGCGCTCTATGCGTACTTCATGTCGATGCCTGCGGTGCGTGCGGAAACGCCGAAGTCCGAACTCAGGTTCCCGTTCAGCATGCGCCCGTTGATGGCCGGCTGGAACGCGCTCTTCCACGACCCCACGCCGGTGCGGCCCGTGGCCACGCAAAGCGCCGAGTGGAACCGCGGCGCGTACCTCGTCAACGGCCTGGGTCATTGCGGCGCATGCCACACGCCGCGCAACGCGCTCGGCGCGGAGCAGGGCGGCAGCGCGTTCCTCTCGGGCGCGATGGTCGACGGCTGGGAGGCGCCCGCACTCACGCAGTTGTCGAAGGCCGCCGTGCCGTGGGACACCGACGCGCTGTACCGCTACCTGCGTAACGGTCATTCGCCGCGCCACGGCATCGCGGGCGGGCCGATGGCCGAGGTGGTGCGCGAACTCGCGCAGGTGCCCGACGATGATGTGCACGCGATGGCCGTGTACCTCGGCTCGCTCAATCCCGCACCGGTGGCGGAGCCGCAAGCGCTTGCGCAACAGGCCATCGACAACGCGGCGCGCACCCAGGGCCAGCTTCTCGGCCCCGCGCAGCGCATGTTCGACAGCGCCTGTGCCTCATGCCACCACGACGGCGACGGCCCCACGCTGCTCGGCGTGAACACGCCGCTGGCCCTCAACAGCAGCCTCACGAGCGCGCGGCCCGACAACCTGCTGCGCACCATCCTCGACGGCGTGCGCGAGCCCGCAAGCCGCGACATCGGCTTCATGCCTGCGTTCCGCGAGGCGCTCGACGACCGGCAGATCGCCGAACTCGCCGGCTACATGCGCGCGCGCTTCGCACCGCAGGAGCCCGCGTGGGCCAACCTGCCCGCCGAAGTGGCGCGCGTGCGAGCCGCGCGGCACTGACACAAAAGGAGCGGCCGGCCGCGTCGCCTCCCCGCTGCGCCGCTACGATGCAACGTAGCGCACACAACCTCACGGAGACACCACGCCATGCCGCTCGATCTTTCAACTTCTTCCAGCCTGCCCCGCGACGCCGAACGCGCCACCCTCGTCGGCCGCCTCTGGCAACCCGGCGTGGGCCCCGTGCTGGTGGCCGTGCACGAAGGCGGCCTGTACGACCTGTCGAGGCTCGCGCCGACCATGAGCGACCTGCTCGAAGGCAAGGAGGCGCCCGCCGAAGCCGTTCGCCGTGCATTGCGCAGCGCACCGCGCATCGCCTCGCTCGACGAGGCCATCGCCAACAGCGACGAGAGCGCACGCGACGCCGGCAAGCCCTGGCTGCTCGCGCCCTGCGACCTGCAGGCCATCAAGGCCAGCGGCGTCACCTTCGTCGCGAGCCTGCTCGAACGCGTGATCGAGGAGCAGGCGCGCGGCGACGCCTCGAAGGCCGAGGCCACGCGCGCGGCCATCGGCGGCGTGCTCGGCGACAACCTCGCCGACATCGTGCCGGGATCGCCCGAGGCCATGAAGGTCAAGGACGTGCTGATCGCGCAAGGCGTGTGGTCGCAGTACCTCGAAGTCGGCATCGGCCCCGACGCCGAGATCTTCACCAAGGCCCCGGTGCTCGCCGCCGTGGGCACGGGTGCCGATGTCGGCATCCATTCGGGTTCAGTGTGGAACAACCCCGAGCCGGAGGTCGTGCTCGCCGTCAACAGCCGCGGCGAGACACTCGGCGCCGCGCTCGGCAACGACGTCAACCTGCGTGACTTCGAAGGCCGCAGCGCGCTGCTGCTCGGCAAGGCCAAGGACAACAACGCCTCGTGTGCGATCGGCCCCTTCATCCGCTTGTTCGATGCGCACTTCGGCATCGAGGACGTGCGCCGCATCACCGTCGTGCTGGAAGTCACCGGCCCCGAGGGTTTCACGCTCGAGGGTTCGAGTTCGCTGTCGAAGATCAGCCGCGATCCGCTCGATCTCGTGGCGCAGACCGTGGGCAAGCACCACGCCTACCCTGATGGCTTCATGTTGTTTCTGGGCACGATGTTCGCGCCGACACAGGACCGTCACGGGCCTGGGCAAGGATTCACCCATGTCGTGGGTGACCGCGTGCGCATTGCCGCGCCCGAACTCGGCGCCCTCGTCAATCGCGTGGTGCACGCCGATCAGGCGCCGATGTGGACTTTTGGCATCAGCGCGTTGATGCGCAACTTGGGTGAACGCGGACTGCTGAGTGTGAACATGTAGACGTTCTGTTTGAATTTTAAAAGGAGTTGTACTCCTTTGTGATTCATATGGTTCGCGTTGCAGTCTGTTGCTGTTGACCGCGCCTCTTGTTCCCCTCAAGATCGCTGCTGTTGAGAAACGGTTGAACAAGGGAGAAGAGGTTGTCGACGAGCGAGATCGATCTATTGCAGTTGCCTGTGGAAGGCCCGCTTTCATGCGGGGAAGACCTGGAATACGACCCCGATTTCATGGCGTTGCACCAAGCAACAACAGGTAAGCGCGAGCAGCAATTCGGCTCGACGATCATCCCCGCGGAGCCGCCCGACTGGGCACGCGTGGAGCGCATCGCGAAGCAGCTGTGCACACGCACGCGCGACCTGCGCGTGCTGGTGCCCCTCACGCTGGCCTGGACCGAAAACCGTGGATTGCCGGGCTACGTCGATGGGCTGCAACTCGTCGATGCCGTGCTGCAGAAATTCTGGAACGACGTGCATCCGCGCGTCGTCGATGGCGACTTCGAAGATCCGCTGCCGCGCATGAATGCACTGGCCGCGCTGGCCGAAGCCGAGGGACTCGGGCGCAGCGTGCGCGATGCCCGGCTGCTCGAGGACGGCGGCGCATCGATGAGCCTGCGACAGGTCGAAGCCTTGCTTGATTCGAGCAAGACCGACCATCAGATCGATTACCCGGGCGGCATTGGCCGGCTGCGGGACGCGGCGCGGCGCGCGCACGAGAAGGCGGCGCCTCCGGTAGTGGCGTTGCGCGCGGCGCTCGACCTGCTGCGGCGCATTCGCGAGACCTGCGAGCGCGCGCTCGGCCAGAGCTGGGCGCCGGACTTTTCGCGGCTCGAGCGCTCGCTGCGCACCGTGGTCCAGCTGTTGCCCGAACAGGCGCAGGACGCGGCAGCCGTGGCCGGCGAAGCGCGCGACGGCGCCGATGCGCAAGGGGCGGGTGCTGCGGTGCCGATGGCGAACGGGGCCGCCGCGGCCACCGCCAATGGCGGCACCGGCCCGCGCACGGTGCTGGTTAAAGATATTGAAATATCGACTCGTGATGATGTGCAGGTGGTGTTGGAGAAGGCCTGCCAGTACCTGGAGCGCATGGAGCCCAGTCATCCGGCGCCCATGCTGATACGAAGAGCGCAGCGGCTGATGGACCTGAACTTCTTCCAGATCATCGAAGAGCTCGTGCCCGAGGGATTGCAAAAGATAGAGAGCCTTGCAGGACGTCCGCTGAACGCTGGGGGCAGCACGGAATAGCAAGGCGAAAGCCATCGGGAGCTCCGCCGGCCGGCAGGCCACCGGGATCGCACCCACACGCATTACAGATTCAAGAGGAAGCTTATGGCAGACAACCGTGTCAGAAACAGTGGTCAGAAGTTCATCGCGCGCAACCGCGCGCCGCGTGTGCAGATCGAATACGACGTCGAGATCTACGGCAGCGAACGCAAGATCCAGCTGCCCTTCGTGATGGGCGTCATCGCCGATCTCGCGGGCAAGCAGATCGACCCGATGCCCGACCTCGGCGAGCGCGAGTTCATGGCGGTGGACATCGACAACTTCGACGAACGCATGAAGTCCATCAAGCCGCGCGTTGCCTTCCAGGTGCCCAACACGCTCACCGGCGATGGCCAGATGAACGTCGACATCACCTTCGACAGCATGGACGACTTCTCGCCCGCGCGCATCGCCCGCCAGGTCGGTGCGCTGCAGCAGCTGCTCGAAGCGCGCACCGAGCTGTCGAACCTGCTCTCGTACATGGACGGCAAGAACGGCGCGGAGCAGCTGATCGCGCAGGCGCTGCAGAACCCCGGGCTCCTCAAGTCGCTGGCATCGGCGCCGAACCCGGCCGTGGCGAAGGCGGTCGAAGCCGCGAACGAAAAGGCCGGCGCCCCCGGCACATCTTCAGAGTAAGCGCGAGCAGCAAGGACCGCCATCATGAGCACCGCATCCAATCAGAGCGCCACGCGCGCACCCGCCACCGTCGAAGCGCTCGAGCCGAACGAGTTCGCCGACCTGCTGCAGCGTGAGTTCAAGCCCAAGACCGACCAGGCCCGCGAGGCGGTGGAGAACGCCGTCAAGACGCTGGCCGTGCAGGCGCTGGAAAGCACCGTCACCGTCTCCAACGATGCCTACCGCACGGTGCAGGCCATCATCACCGAAATCGATCGCAAGCTCTCCGAGCAGATCAACCAGATCCTGCACCACGAGGAGTTCCAGCAGCTCGAAGGCGCATGGCGCGGGCTGCACTACCTCGTGAACAACACCGAGACCGACGAGCAGCTCAAGATCCGCGTGATGTGCGCGTCCAAGCGCGAAGTGGCGCGCTCGCTCAAGCGCCACAAGGGTATCGGCTGGGACCAGAGCCCGCTGTTCAAGAAGATCTACGAGGCCGAGTACGGCCAGTTCGGCGGCGAGCCCTTCGGCGCGCTGATCGGCGACTTCCACTTCGACCACAGCCCGCCCGACGTCGAGATGCTCAGCGAAATGGCCAAGATCGCGGCCGCCGCGCATTGCCCGTTCATCGCGGGCGCCTCGCCCACGGTGATGCAGATGGACTCGTGGCAGGAGCTGTCGAACCCGCGCGACCTGACCAAGATCTTCCAGAACACCGAGCACGCCGCATGGCGCTCGCTGCGCGACTCGGAAGACGCGCGCTACATCGGCCTGGCCATGCCGCGCTTCCTGGCGCGCCTGCCGTACGGCGCGCGCACCAACCCGGTCGACGAGTTCGAGTTCGAGGAAGAGACCGACTCGGCCGCGCATAACCGCTACACCTGGGCCAACTCGGCGTATGCGATGGGCGTGAACATCAACCGCTCGTTCAAGCAGTACGGCTGGTGCACGTCCATTCGCGGCGTGGAGTCGGGTGGCGCGGTGGAGAACCTGCCCACCCACACCTTCCCGACCGATGACGGCGGCGTGGACATGAAGTGCCCGACCGAGATCGCCATCAGCGACCGGCGCGAGGCCGAGCTCGCCAAGAACGGCTTCATGCCGCTGGTGCACCGCAAGAACTCCGACTTCGCAGCCTTCATCGGCGCGCAGTCGCTGCAGCTGCCGGCCGAGTACTACGACGCCGATGCCACGGCCAACGCGAACCTCGCGGCGCGCCTGCCCTACCTGTTCGCCTGCTGCCGCTTCGCGCACTACCTGAAGTGCATCGTGCGCGACAAGATCGGTTCGTTCCGCGAGCGCGAGGACATGGAGCGCTGGCTCAACGACTGGATCATGAACTACGTCGACGGCAGCCCCGGCACCTCGTCGCAGGACACGAAGGCAATGAAGCCGCTGGCGGCGGCAGAAGTCCAGGTGGAAGCCATCGAGGACAACCCGGGCTACTACGCCGCCAAGTTTTTTCTCCGGCCGCACTATCAGCTCGAAGGGCTGACGGTGTCGTTGCGGCTGGTTTCGAAGCTGCCATCCAACAAGAAGGACAGCAGCTAATTCAACGGTGTCCCGTAATCGGGCACATATAACTTTGGGGGTTAATCATGGCAGTAGACATGTTCATGCGCGTCGAAGGCGCAAACGGCGAATCGAAGGACTCGAACCACAAGGAGTGGACGGACATCAAGTCGTTTGCCTGGGGAGCGACGCAGCCTGGAAACATGGTCAGCGGCGGTGGCGGTGGCGTTGGCAAGGCCAGCTTCAATGACCTGCAGGTGCTCGCGCGCATCGACAAGGCGGCACCGTCCGTCCTGAAGAACTGCGCCAGCGGCAAGCACCTGAGCAAGGTCGAGGTTTCGGTGTGCAAGGCGGGGGGCTCGCAGATCGAATACACACGCGTCACGCTCGAGGAAGTGCTGGTCACCTCGGTGCAGTACACGGCAGAGCAAGGCTCCGACGCCGTGTTCGTGCAGTACGCCTTCCAGGCCGCGAAGGTGAAGCAGCAGTACTGGGAACAGACCGACAAGGGCGGCAAGGGCGCCGAGACGGTCCTGGGCTGGAACATCAAGGAAAACAGGGAATCCTGATTTCCCTTTTCCCGATGTGCGGCCGGCCCGGCGGGCCGGCCGCGACGTTTTCCCGACGGCCTTCGCGGCCGTCTTTTACACACTGGCCTTTCGCGCCGTGTGCCAGTCAGTCAGCGAGGAAGCTTCATGGGCGATGGGTTTGCAGTGCTGGGCGAACGCTCCGTGGCCGAGCACACCGAATGGGTACAGCGGCAGATCCGCGCCAGTCCCCAGAATGCCAGCCTGCGTCTTGCCCTGTGCCACTTTCTCGCCCTGCGCGGCGACTGGCAACGGGCCGAAGACCAGCTCAAGCTCGCCACCAAGCTCGATCCCACTTTCACGCCTGCCAGCGTCACGTGTTCGATGGCGCTCGCGGGTGAGCGCCACCGCAGCGACTTCTGGTCCGGCGGGCGCGCACCGGCCATCGTCTGCGGCAATGCGGACTGGGTCGAACAGCTGATCGCCGCCGCCGCATTGCCGGCCGACCGCGCCGATGAAGCCGCTGCTCTGCGCGAAACCGCGCGGCAGGCCGCACCCGCATTGCACGGCGCGCTCACCAGCGTCGACCGTTCCGATTCGCGCGCTACCCAAGCGTTCGACGGCGAACCGGTGGAGCGCAGCGACTTCGCCTGGCTGTGCGACGGCGACGTGCGCATCGGCCCGGTGCTGGAGTTGCTCACGCCTTCGGGCTATGCATGGCTGCCCCTGCCCGAGGTGCGCCGCATCAAGTTCTCGCGCCCGCAGCACCTGGTCGACCTGCTGTGGGCCCCCGCCGAGCTCGAGCTGCACGACGGCCGCGCGATCAACGGCCTGGTGCCGGTGCGCTACCCGGGCTCGCTCGAAGGGCTCGACGACGAGACCACGCTGGGCCGCCGCACCGACTGGCTGCCGCTGGCCGGCGAAGATCAGTACGCGGGGCTGGGGCAGCGCACGCTGATCAGCGAAGCCGGCGACCATTCGCTGCTCGACCTGCGGCTCATCGAGTTCGCACGGGAGGCCACCGACGCATGAGCGCCATGATGGACACCGACGGCGACCAGCAGGAAAGCGTTGCACGCGACCGCCTGCAGCCGGTGCTGCTCGACCGCCTCACCGACAAGACGCCGCAGACCCGGCAGGAGCGCGCGGGCGCCTTCCTCATGAGCGGCAGGCTGCTGCGCGACTCGGTGCTGCGCGACCTGCAGTGGCTGCTCAACACCACCAACTTCGGCGCGGACCACAACATCAACACCATGCCCCGCGCGCGCCGCTCGGTGCTGAACTTCGGCGTGCGCGGCTGGGCTGGCGGGCGCATGTCGGAGGTCGACTTCGCCGACGTCGAAGCGGCCATTCGATCGGCCATCATCGACTTCGAGCCGCGCATCATGAAGGACAGCATCGACGTGCGCTGCGTGACCGATGCCACCGACCTCGAACACCACAACCTGCTCGCGCTGGAGATTCGCGGCACGCTGTGGTCGGTGCCGTACCCGATCGAGTTCATCCTGCGTTCGGAGCTCGACCTTGAAAGCGGGCACATGGTGCTGCGGCCCACCGGAGGCCTCTGATGGATGCCAGGCTGCTTGACTACTACAACCGCGAACTCACCTACATGCACGAGCTCGGGGCCGAGTTCGCGCAGCGCTACCCGAAGATCGCGGGCCGTCTCGGCATGCGCGGCATCGAGGTCAGCGACCCGTACGTGGAGCGCCTGCTCGAAGGCTTCAGCTTCCTCACGGCGCGCATCCAGCTCAAGATGGACGCGGAATTTCCGCGCTTCTCGCAGCGGCTGCTCGAAGTGGTGTACCCCAACTTCCTTGCGCCGCTGCCCGCGATGGCCGTGGTGCAGATCGACGGCAACCTCAACGAAGGTTCGCTGAAGGCCGGCTACGAGCTGCCGCGCCACACCATCCTGCGCGGACGCATGATCAAGGGCGAACAGACGGCCTGCGAGTTCCGCACCGGCCATGCCGTCACGCTGTGGCCCATCAAGATCGCCGAGGCCGGCATCGGCCCCGTGCCGGCGGAGATCGCGCATGCCATGCCGATGGTCGCGCGGCAGGCGAAGAGCGCGATCACCATCAAGCTCGAAGCCGTGGGCGGCGCACGCTTTGCCGACATGCCGCTGGATCGGCTCGAATTCTTTCTCTCGGGCGCGGAGCTGCATGCGCTGCGCGTGCTCGAACTCGTGGCGCACCACAGCGTTGGCGTGGTTTGCCGCAGCGGGCCGGGCAGCACCGCGCGCATCGTGCCGCTCGGCGACGAGGCCGTCAGGCACGAGGGCTTCGACCCCGACCAGGCGCTGCTGCCCTACGACGCGCGCTCGTTCCAGGGCTACCGGCTGCTGCACGAGTACTTCGCGTTTCCCGACCGCTACCTGTTCTTCAGCGTGAACAAGCTGCGCGCGGCGGCCGCGGCCATGGGCGGCACCACGATGGAGATCGTGATCCTGCTCGATCGCGCCGACGCCGACCTCGAACGGTTGGTCGACGCCAAGCACTTCTCGCTGTTCTGCACGCCCATCATCAACCTCGTGCCGCGTCGCAGCGACCGCATTCCGGTGGGGCCGGGCCAGCATGAGCACCATGCGGTGATCGACCGCACGCGCCCGCGCGACTTCGAGATATTCACCGTCGAACGTGTCACCGGCCACATGGCCAACGGCTCCGAAGAGCGCGAGTTCCGCCCCTTCCTCGGCTCGTTCGCGGCCGACGACGGCGACTTCGGCGCCTACTTCTCGCTGCGCCGCGAACCGCGCCTGGTGTCCGACCGCGCACGCGCGCAGGGCACGCGCACCAGCTACACCGGCAGCGAGGTCTACGTGTCGCTCGTCGACCAGCACGACGCGCCCTTTCCGCACAGCCTGCGCCACATCACGCTCGACGCGCTGTGCACCAACCGCGACCTCCCGCTGCTGCTGCCGACCGGACTCGAATCGGACTTCACGCTGCGTGTGTCGGCGCCGGTGCGCGCCATCCGCATCCTGCGCGGGCCCTCGCGCCCGTACCCCGCATTGGCCGAGGGCGCGCTGACCTGGCGCCTCATCAGCCACCTGGGGCTCAACTACCTGAGCCTCACCGACGTGGATGCGGCGCAGGGCGCAGCCGCGCTGCGCGAGATGCTCGACCTGTACGGCAACCTCGCCGACCCCTCTGTGCGCCGCCAGATCCAGGGCGTGCGCTCGATGGCGCTGGCGCCGGTGTTCCGCCGCCTGCCGGAGCCGGGCCCGATCGTGTTCGGGCGCGGCGTGGAGGTGGCACTCAAGATCGACGAGGTCGCCTTCTCCGGCGCGAGCCCTTATCTCTTCGGCGCCGTGCTGGAGCAGTTCTTCAGCCGGCACGTGTCGCTCAATGCCTTCACCGAGTTCGCGCTGTCCAGCCTGCAGCGCGGCGAGATCGCGCGCTGGACGCCGCGCGTGGGACGTCGGCCTGCCGTATGAGCGAAACCGGCTTCACTGAAGGAATGCAGCAGGACGCGCCGGCCGCCAGTGAAGGCGAGGTGGTGCTCGATACGGACGAGATTCGACAACACGACGTCGCGCCGCCCGTGCCCGGCACGGCGCCACGGCGCGGCGTGCCCGAGGTCGATCCGGTGCTCTGGGCCAGGCTGTTGGAGCAGCCCTTCGAGCACGACCTGTTCATGCTGCTGCGCCGCCTCGACGCGCAGGGCGACCATCCGCTGCTGGGCCGGGCACCGCGTCCGCTCGACGAGCCGCTGCGCCTCGGGCAGGAGCCCTCGATGGCGTTCGCGCCGTCGAACGTGTCGGGCGTCGATGTCGACAGCGATGGACCTCCGCGCATTTCGATCTACGGCTTCGGCCTGTTCGGTCCCAACGGCCCGCTGCCGCTGCACCTGACCGAGTACGCGCGCGAGCGCAAGCGGCATCACGCCGACGACACCCTCAGCGCGTTCGCCGACCTGTTCCATCACCGGCTGATCCTGCTGTTCTACCGGGCCTGGGCCGACGCGCAGTCGGTCAACAGCCTGGACCGTCCCGACGGCCATCGCTTCGTCGACTATGTGTCCAGCCTCATGAACATGGGGCAGCCCGGCCTGAAGGAGCGCGACCGCATCGCCGACCATGCGCGCACCTTCATGGCGGGGCACCTCGTGCGCCAGACGCGCAACCCCGAGGGCCTGATCCAGATCCTCAAGCTCTACTTCGACGTGCCCGTGCACGTCGAGGAATTCGTGAGCGACTGGGTGATGCTCGACGAGCACCAGGTCAGCCGGATCGGCCTTTCCGGCCGCAACCAGCGGCTCGGCGGCGGCGCCACCATCGGCCTGGCCGTGCGCGATGCTCAAGCCAAGTTCCGCCTCGAACTCGGGCCGCTCTCGCAGGAAGAGTTCCGCGAGTTCCTGCCGGGCAGCAAGCGGCTGCAGCAGGTGGTCGACTGGGTGCGACAGTACGTCGGCATCGAGTTCGCGTGGGATCTGCGGCTCGTCCTGAAGAAGCAGGACGCGCACGGCATGCGGCTCAACAGCAGCCAGCGTCTCGGCTGGGGCAGCTGGCTCGGCACGCGCATGTCGGACACCGACGCGGGCGACATGGTGTTCCAGCCCGAAGCATTGTTTTCCCGTTCCGCTCCTTCTTCCATGGGTTTATGACCGACATCCGCCGCGTCTCTCTTTTCTCCAAGCTCAACCCGATGCTCTACAAGGCATTGGAGACCGCCACCGCCTTCGCCAAGCTGCGCGGCAACGCCTACGTCGAACTCGTGCACTGGCTGCACCAGATCCTGCAGCTGCAGGACAGCGACATGTTGCGCATCGTCAAGCGCGCGGGGCTGAACCTCGATGCGATCGAACAAGACCTGGTGCGCGCGCTCGACCGGCTGCCGCATGGCGCCACGTCGATCAGCGACATCTCCGAACACGTCGACAACGCCGTCGAGCGCGCATGGGTCTATGCGAGCCTGCGCTTCGAGGCCACCTCCATCCGGGGTGCGTACCTGCTCGCGGGCATCATCAAGACGCCGGGGCTGCGGCAGGTGCTTTCGGGCATCTCGCGCGAGTTCGACAAGATCGTGCCCGACGTGCTGGTGGCGCAGCTCGCTGCGTGGACCGAGGGGTCGCCCGAAGACGACTTCGACGCCGCACCGAGCGCAGGCGCGGCAGGCGGCGCACCCGCGGTGGCGCACCACCAGGGCGATGGCCCCGCGGCAGGCGGCTCTGCACTCGCCAAGTATGCGAGCGACCTCACCGCCAAGGCACGCGCGGGTGAGCTCGATCCGGTCTACGGCCGCGACGACGAGATCCGCCAGATCATCGACATCCTGATGCGCCGCCGGCAGAACAATCCGTTGCTCACCGGCGAGGCCGGCGTCGGCAAGACGGCCGTGGTCGAAGGCCTGGCCTCGCGCCTCGCCGCGGGCGATGTGCCGCCTTCGCTCAAGGACGTGTCGCTGTGGGTGCTGGACCCCACGCTGCTGCAGGCCGGCGCGGGCGTGAAGGGCGAGTTCGAGCAGCGGCTGCGCCAGGTGATCGACGAGGTCGAGAAGAGCCCCAAGCCCATCGTGCTGTTCGTCGACGAGGTGCACACACTGGTCGGCGCCGGTGGCACGGCCGGCACCGGCGACGCGGCCAACCTGCTCAAGCCGGCGCTCGCGCGCGGCCGGCTGCGCACCATCGGCGCGACCACCTGGTCGGAGTACAAGAAGTACATCGAGAAAGATCCGGCGCTCACGCGGCGTTTCCAGACCATCCAGGTGCACGAGCCCACCGAGCCCAAGGCGGTGATCATGCTGCGCGGCATCTCGGCCGAACTGGAGAAGCACCACGGGGTGCTCATCCTCGACGCCGCGCTCGAGGCGGCCGTGAGCCTGTCGCACCGCTACATTCCCGCGCGGCAATTGCCCGACAAGGCCGTGAGCCTGCTCGACACGGCCTGCGCGCGCGTGGCGCTGAGCCAGCATGCGCTGCCCGCCGCCATCGAAGACCTGCAGCGCCGCATCGAGGTGCTGGGCATCGAGTCGGGCATCGCGGGGCGCGAGGCCGCCATCGGCGTGGGCGAGCACCACCGCGTGGAAGACATCGCGGCGCAGGTCGCGCAGGCGCAGGCCGAACTCGAGGTGCTGGAGAAACGGCGCGTGGAAGAAAGCGCGCTGGTCGAGCGCATCGTGGCCTTGCGCAAGCAGCTCTCGCCGGCCGCGGTGCCGCAGGCGCGGGCCGAGGCATCGGACGCGCAGGAAGTGGAAGCTGCGAACGTCGATGCGGACCCCGACGCGCCACCCGCCGAACCCCAGCGCACGACCCAGGAGATTCGCGCCGAACTCAACGAAGCACAGGACAAGCTCGTGCAGCTGCAGGGCGAATCGCCGCTGATCCTCGCGGCCGTCGATGCGCAGGCCATCGCCACCGTGGTGGCCGACTGGACCGGCATCCCCATCGGCCGCATGGTGCGCGACGACGCGCAGTCGGTGCTCAGGCTCGGCGAGATCCTCTCGGCCCGCGTGGTCGCGCAGCCCGACGCGCTGGAGACCATCTCGCGCCGCATCCGCACCGCGCGCGCACGGCTCGACAACCCCAACAAGCCGGTCGGCGTGTTCCTGCTGTGCGGCCCCTCGGGCGTGGGCAAGACCGAGACCGCGCTGGCGCTGTCGGAGGCGCTGTACGGCGGCGAGCAGAACCTCGTCACCATCAACATGAGCGAGTTCCAGGAGTCGCACACCGTCTCCACGCTCAAGGGCGCCCCGCCCGGCTACGTGGGCTATGGCGAAGGCGGCGTGCTCACCGAGGCCGTGCGCCGCCGGCCTTACAGCGTGGTGCTGCTCGACGAGATCGAGAAGGCCCACACCGACGTGCACGAGATCTTCTTCCAGGTGTTCGACAAGGGCTGGATGGAAGACGGCGAAGGCCGCCACATCGACTTCCGCAACACCGTGATCATCATGACCTCCAACGTCGGCACCGACCTGGTCATGCAGCTGTGCGAAGACCCGACCCTGCGCCCCGACCCCGAGCCGCTGGCCACCGCGCTGCGCGAGCCGCTGCTCAAGGTGTTCGCGCCGGCGCTGCTCGGCCGTCTCGTTGTAGTGCCTTATTACCCGTTGCACGCCGAGGCATTGCATCGCATCATCCGCCTCCAGCTCGATCGCATCGCGGCGCGCCTGCAGGCGAACCACGGCATTGCATTGGCTTACGACGACAGCGCCGTCGAACTCGTGGTGCGCCGCTGTACGGCCATAGAGTCGGGTGGACGGATGATCGACGCGATCCTCACGCACACGATCCTTCCGCGATTGAGCGAGGAAGTCATCGGCGCCACGGTCAGTGCGCGCAAGCTCGCCGGCGTGCAGTTGAGCGCGGCGGGCGACGATTTCCACTACGAATTTTCTGAGCACCAAGCGTAGAAAGGGAGAGCTCCATGGCCAGAGTCGTCAAAGCCCACACACCGCTCGCGGAGGACCAGTTGCTGTTCCGCTCGATGCACGGGACCGAGGGCCTCTCGCAGCTGTTCGAATTCGAGGTCGATCTGCTGAGCCCGACCGTGTCGCTCGACATGAAGTCGGTACTGGGCAAGCCGCTCACGCTCGAAATACTGACGGCAGGCCAGCCTCGTTTTCTGAATGGACAGATCGTCCGGTTCACGATGATCGGCAAGGAGGGCGGCGGTTCGCGCTATGTGGTGTACCGCGCCACCGTGCGACCCTGGCTCTGGTACCTGACGCGCACCAGCGACTGCAAGATATTCCAGAACAAATCGGTCGTCGACATCCTCGAGGAAGTTTTCGCCGACTACAACTTCGCGTTCGAGAAGAAGCTCAGCGGAACCTACCGCCAGTGGGAATACTGCGTGCAGTACCAGGAGACCGACTTCGCCTTCGTGAGCCGGCTGATGGAACATGAAGGCATCTACTACTACTTCAAGCACGAAAAGAATCAGCACACGCTGGTGCTGGCCGATGACATGGGCGCGCACGAGACCCTGCCGGCCTATCCGAAGATCAGCTACCTCGCGGCCGACCGCGACGCGGACCCGCTGCAGGAGGTGATCGACCAATGGCAGGTCACCGAGGAAATCCGCCCCGGCACCTACGTGGTGGACGACTACGACTTCAAGAAGTCGAGGGCCGATCTGCTGAGCATGCGCAGCCAGCCGCGCGGAAACGCACACGACACCTACGAGATCTACGAGTGGCTCGGGGGTTTCAGCGAGGCCGAGCAGGGCGAGCGCTACTCGCGCATCCGGCTCGAGGAGGCGCAATCGCAGGCCGAGCGCGACGTGGGCCACGCCAGCGTGCGCGGCATGGCGCCGGGCTACCGCTTCACCATGCAGAACTGTCCGCGGCAGGACGACAACCGGGAATACCTGATCGTGTCGGTGTCATATGCGCTGCGCGAAGGCGGCTACGACACCGGTGCGGCCGACAGCTCGTACAGCTTCGATTTCGCGGTGCAGCCGACCTCGTATGCGTTCCGCGCGCCGCGCGTGACGCCGATGCCCCGCACCAACGGACCGCAGACCGCCACCGTGGTGGGTAAGGCGGGGCAGGAGTATTGGGTCGACCAATACGGCCGCGTGAAGGTGCAGTTCCGCTGGGACCGCTACGGCAAGAGCGACGAGAACAGCTCCTGCTGGGTGCGCGTTTCCAGCGCCTGGGCCGGTTCGAACTACGGCGCGGTGAATCATCCGCGCAAGGGCCAGGAAGTGATCGTCGATTTCATCGGCGGGCACCCCGACCGGCCGATCATCATTGGCCGCGTCTACAACTCGGACCAGATGCCGCCGCTCGAGTTGCCTGCGAAGGTCACGGTGAGCGGCTTCGTGAGCCGCAGCCAGGACGGGACGCCGGCAAATGCCAACGAGTTCATCCTGGACGATGCGCCGGGCTCCGAGCTGGTGCGGATTCACGCCGAGAAGAATTTCGAGATCGATGTGGAGGCCGATGAAACCGATACGGTCGCAGGCAAGAGAACCACGACCATCGAAGGCGCGGACAACTACACCACCAACACCTCCCTGGACGAGACGATCAACGGGCCGCACACGCTGACGGTCAACAAGGGCGGGCCGCAGAAGATCACCGTCAACGGCGGCGACCAGTTCATCAAGGTGGATGGGGGCAACCAGCAGGTCGATGTCATCGGGAATCAGACCATCCATGTCACCGGCACGCGCACAGACACGGTCGACAAGGGCGAGACCAAGACCATCGGCGTGTCGTTGACGGAACAGATCAACGGCCCGCAGGGCACCACCGTCGACGGCAAGTACACGGAGAAGTCCAAGGGCAAGGACGTCACCGTGACCGGCCTCGAGACTTACCACGTCACATCGGACAGCAAACGCACCATTGGCGGCACGGAGCTGATCGACGTCACCGGCACGACGACGATCAACTCCAAGGGCAAGCTGACCATGCGCAGCACCGACGCCGATGTGGAGATCACCACCCCGACCGAGTTCAAGGTGAATGCCAACGTCATCAACCTGCATTCGGACCACAAGGACGTGAGCTACACGAACTCGCTGCACACACACGCAGGCAGCACGATCACGACGGAGGCCGAGATTTCGATCACCTCGAAGACGCCCTTCTCGTTTTCCATCGCCTACGCGAATTCCTTCACCTACGCCTCGCTGTCCGAAACCATCAATGCCGTCAGCACCAACATCGGGGGCGCCAGTTTCGACTTCAAGGTGTACAGGCTGTCGAACCGGGCACTCAACTTCGACAACGGTGCCAAGATCAAGGTCGGGGCGTTCAAGGTCATGCTCAAGGGCCTGTTCGTGTGCACATGACCGGCGCATCGCCGTCCCTGCGAATGAAGTGGCTGGGTGCGGTCCTGCTCGCGGTGGGCGCCGTTCCGATGGTGGTGCTCGCCGGCGGCCTGGGCCTGGGCCAGATGGGTGCGTGCATCGGCCTGATGCTGTTGGGGTCCTTCCTGCTGTGCGGTGGATGGGATCTCTTTCAGGTCTCGCGCCGCGAGGCGGCGAGCGAGACGCTCGACGGACGTGCGGACGGCGTGATCGTGGCGAGCGAGATGGGTGGAAGCTATAGCGATCTCAGCCCCCTGATCACGTTCACCGTGGCGTTCCGGGACGCGGCTGGCGTCCGGCACAGCGTGAGCTTGCAGAAGGTCATTCCACTTAACGAGCTGACCCTGTACGGCATCGGTTGCGCGGTCGAGGTCCGCTATGCGCCGGACCATCCGGCACAGAGCGCCTTGATCTTTCCGGCGACCACCTCCCGTTCGCCCTCTTCTTCCTCTTCCTGAGCGACCCTCGCCGTTGAAAATCGTCAAGCCGTTCCGTCTCAGCCTGCTGACCCGTCCGTACCGGTGGAAGGGCAGCAACCACCTGGGCATTGCCTCGATCGCCCTGGCGAGCCTGAACGCAGACCCGCAGTTGCAGCCGGAGCAGGAGCTCTGGCAGATGGTGAGCGAAGTGCTCGACCCCGGGAGCGTGCTGGACCTCAGCGTGCCCAAGGCCGAGGCCGAGGTGTTGGCCAGCGGCTTCGCCTACACCTGCCATCAGACCGAGAAGTCGCAGTGCGCAGTGCGCCTGCGCGTGGACACGCTCGAGAAAACGCTTCTGGTGTCCGGTGACCGCTACTGGCTCGACGGGCGATCGACGGCTCCCTTGCCCTTCGAGCAGATGCCTCTGGATTGGCGCCACACCTACGGCGGGCCCGGGTTCGCACAGAACCCGCTGGGCATCGGTGCGCAGGATGAGGTTGTCAACGGAGTGCACACGCGTCGGCTCCCCCACATCGAACAGGCTTCCCGTCGCCTCGCCGGCCGCGAGCAGCGTGGCACCCCGGCGGCGCTCTGTGCCTACCTGCCGGACTGGCCGCAGCGCATGGCGCACATGGGCCGCCAGTACGACAACGCGTGGCTGGAAAACGGCTACCCCGGTTTCGCCGACGACATGGACTGGCGCTTCTTCAACGCGGCGCCGGAGGATCAGCGCTGGCCCGGCCGCAGTTCGCTGCCGCCGGGCGCAGCGTACGAACTGTGGAACATGCATCCGCGGATTCCCGTCATGAAGGGGCACCTGCCCGACTGGAACGCGGTCTGCCACGTCAGCTTCTCGGACGACGCCGACATGCTGAGGGCGGTGCCGCTGCACCTGAGCACCGCATGGTTCTTCCCCGACCGCGAACGCGTGATCCTGATTTGGCACGGCTCGACGGTGGTGCGCGAGGACGATGCCGCCGACGTCAAGCACATCATGCCAGTGCTTGAACTGCGGGACGCGCCGCGGCCGCCGGCGCATTACCGCGAGGTTCTTCTCAAGCGGATCGATCCAGAAAAAGGCGCGGTGCATGTACTGCGCGACAGAGACCTCGTTCCCCAGTCGATCCTTGGTGACTGGCGGCAGATGCAGTTGTCCAACCCGATGGCCGAGCCGCTGCCGCGAAACATCCGCGCCGGCCTGCTGCGCGACCACGAGGCACGCCGTGCGGATCTGCTCGCGCGGGGACTCGACCCCGACCAGTACCTGACGGCCCCCTGGGAGCCCGAAGCGACTCCGGACTTCGACGACTTGCCCGAATACCTCGAGCGAGCGGAAGCCTCGGCCATGGAGGCGCGGGACCGGCTGCGGAAGGAGGGCGAGCGGATCGAGGCCGAGCGGGATTCCCTCCCAGTCGAAAGCGCTGCCGGATCGGCGGCGCGCGCACAGCCAGTGGTGCCCGATCCGCAGCAGCTCCAGCAGGAGATGGCAAAGGGCGACCGCTACGACCAGGCAAAACCGGGCACCGGGGATGCCGGGACCAATGGCGTCGAGGAGCCGGACGTCCCGACCGTGCCTGCCGATCCCCTGATGCGTCTCGGATACCTGCACTCCGCGCATCTCGGAGGATCGGCGCCCGCAATGCCAAGCTTCCGAAGCGCCAAGCTTCGCCGTCGGCTCTCGGTGGCCGAACCCGGGCAGCGCGCGTTCGCGCACATGAACCTGATCGGCGCCGATTTGTCCGGCATGGACCTTCGCGGAGCCGATTTCTCGCACGCCATGCTGGCGGATGCGGACCTGACGGGCGCGCAGCTCGACGACTGCAACTTTTCGCAGGCAGTTCTGGCGCGCGCCAACTTCACGGATGCGAGCCTTGCCCGAGCGTGGCTGGACGAGGCAAACATCGGCGGTGCGCGCTTCGATCGCACCAATCTCGAAGGCGCAAGCCTGCGGGAGGCGCATGCCGACGCAGCGCAGTTCGTTGGCTGCCGCATGGCGGGAGTCCGCATGGACCAGGTGCAGTTGCACGAGGCGTCGTTCGCGCGCTGCGACCTCCGCGGTTCGCGCTGGCACCAGGTGGCCCTGCTGCGAATGGCGCTCGAAGACCTGAATCTCGATCAGTCCGAGATGCTGCAGGTGGTCTGGATCGAATGCCAGCTGCGCCGCGTGTCATTTACCGGTGCAAAGCTGACGCGTTGCGGATTCGTGACGACAACGCTCGACAGCTCGGTGAACTTTTCCGATGCGACGCTGGACGCTTGCAGCGTGGCGCTGCGCAGCTCGCTGTCTGGCGTGCGGCTGAATGGCGCGAAGCTCAAGCAATGCGGCATGCGCGGCATGCCATTGGCTGCAGCGGACCTGAGCGCGGCGCACCTCGATGCCTGCGATTTTTCCGAATGCAACTTCAGCGACGCGAAGATGGATGGCCTGTCCGCCGGCGAGAGCCTGTTCGTACGCGCCGATTTCACCCGCGCCTCCCTGCGCGCGGCCATCCTGATCGATGCGAACCTGTCGAAAGCCGTGCTCACCCATTGCGATCTGCGCGGTGCGAATCTCTTCCGCGCCGATGTCTCGCAGGCCCTCGTCGACGGCACCACGCTGCTGGATGGCGCCTACACCCGGCACGCCAAGGTATGGCCTGCGCGCCCTGCGGACGCACCAGCACCATGACGCGCGACGAACTTCTCGACCATGTGCGGCACGGCGTCCAAGTGCGGAGCGTCGAATGCCGAGGCTGGGACCTTCGCGGCCTCGATCTGTCGGGCGCCCTCTGGGACAACGTCGATTTCACGGGCGCCAACTTCCAGGGCGCGCACCTGGCAGGCAGCGTGATCTCGCATTGCCGGATGGGTGAATGCGACTTCTCCGGCGGCATCGCAGGCAAGGCGCAGTTCTACCGGTGCCGACTGGAGCGCGCCGATTTCTCGCAGGCCACGCTCGAAGAGGCATCGTTCGTCGAATCGCACGTTCAGCAGGCCGATCTGTCCGGCGCCAATCTGGACCGTGCGACCTTCTTCCGCTCGGACCTCACGCAAACCCGGCTCGCCATGCTGCGAATGGACCGGGCCACCGTGGCCGAGTCGAAGCTCGCGCAGACCGATTTCACCGGTGCCGTGCTGAGCTTCGTGACCATGTACAAGCTCGACCTCTCGACGGCGATCTTCGCTGGCATGCAGGCCGACAGCGTGATATTCCTGGAGTGCGACCTGACGCGCCAGGTCTTTGCGGGCCTGACGCTGCAGCGGTGTCAATTCACCGACAGCAGGATGGACGGGGCGGACTTCCGCAACGCCACGTTGACGCAGAGCAATTTCAAGGGCGCGTCGCTGCTCAACGCGGACTTCTCCGGTGCCGCCGCAGCACAGACGATCTTTGCCGAAGCCGATCTGGGCGAGGCGAACTGCAGGGGCGGCCGCTTCGAGCAGTCGATCTGGGTCGACGCGAAGCTGCAGGGCACGGCGTTTGACGATGCCTTTCTGCCGCTGAGCGTGTTCCATCGCGCGCGTGCGAACGGGGCGGTCTTCCGCCGCGCCGAACTGCAAGACGCCGACTTTTCATACGCAGATCTCAGTGGTGCCGACATGAGCGGAGCGCACTTTTTTCGTACGCGCTTTCATCGAGCCATCCAGCAAGGGGCCCGGATTTCCGCACGCGGTGGCATCATTGAAAACGACCCCGAGCTGCACAAGGCGCAGGCCTGGTCCGACTCCCCGTGAACGGCAAAGCCATGCGCCATCGATCAACGCCAAGAAGGGAATCATCATGAATGTCGTTCCGCTCCGCTCGACTCCAGCCGAATCGACGCCGGTCCATTTCATCGGACGGCTGACAGCCTTCATGCCCGACGGGCAGCTGGGGGTCGAAGACGACGAAGGCGTCGTGTGGATGTGCCGGCGGGCAGCGAGCTGCCTGCTCAAACCAGAGCAGGGCGACACGGTGCTGTTGTCCGGGCCGGACCGCTACCGGGTCTACCTGATCGCGGTGATCGAACAGGCAGACCCCGCGACGAGCCGCATCGACGCCCCCGGCGACATCACGCTCGGTGGGGCTGTGGGAATGGTGTCGATCGAGAGCGCGGGCAATCTCAGCCTGCGAAGCGGAGCGACGCTGGAAATGAAAGGCGCGCAATGGACCCTGCAGGCCGACGAGGGCGATTGCCGCGTGGACCAGTTGCATGTCACAGCGCAGTCGGTCGATGCGACGGTGGGTCGGACGCGGCTCGTCGGCAAGGTGCTCGAGACCGTCGCCGAACGCATCGTGCAGATGGCGCGCAACGCCCTGCGCATGGTGGAGGAAGTCGACCAGTCCCGCGTCGGTCATCTGGACTGCAAGGCCACGCAGACGGTGCGCATCCACGGCCAGCACACGATGGTGACCGGCAAGGAACTGGTGAAGGTCGACGCCTCGCAGATCCACATGGGCTGACAAGGAGCTTCAACGATGTTTGCCAACTGCCAATTGATGGGGGTGGACCTCGCCTTCCCGGACGTTTGCCGCACGCCRGTGCCCATTCCGTTCCCGAACATGGCCCTCGGGCCGATGGCCGTACCGAACGCCTGGAACATCCTCTTCATGGCGATGCCGGCACACAACATGGCTACGACCACGCCAATCACCCTGGGCGATCAGCCCGGGGCGCTGGGCGGCGTTGTGTCGCAGACCTTCATGCAGCAATCGCGTCACCTTACCGGCGCGTTCACGGTACTGCTCAAGGGCACGCCGGCCACCCGCGTGACCAGCATCACGATGCAGAACCGCTGCAACATGGTCGGCATGCGCATCGTGCCGAGCCAGTTCAAGGTGCTGATGCTGGCGCCCTGAGAAAGCGCGCCGCTTCCCGCGATCGTCAGACGGGCCTGGCCGTCCCCGCCAGCGTCACCTGCTGCGGAAACCCCACCCACACCGCCAGCGCCGAGTAGTTGTCGCGCGACTCGTCGGCCTTGGCCTCGGCCGCGCGGCGCAGCAGCGCGAGCCACTCTTCAGCGCTGTCGGCCAGCTGCAATGAACGCTCCATCACCTGCTGCGAAATGAGCTGCCACAAGCCGTCGGTGCACAGCAAAAACGCATCGCCATCGGCCAGGCGCTGCGGCGTCGACACGGTGGTTTCCACCGCGGCCCTGGCGCCGAGCGCGCGGTACAGCAGGTTGGTCTTGACCAGGCGTTCTCCGCCATTGGTACCGTTGCCCAGTGCCGCTTCGCCCGAGCGCTCCGACAGGCTGTGGTCTTCGGTGCGCTGCATCAGCGCGCCGCGGCGGAACCAGTAGAGACGGCTGTCGCCCACGTGAGCCCAGCAGGCCTGGCCGCTGGTGCGGTCGACGAACAGCGAGACGATGGTCGCGCTCATCCTGCTCTGGTCGGCGAGTTCCCGCTGTTTGGCAAGGATGGCGTCGTTGGCGGCCTTCACGGCGTGCTGGATGTCCTCTTGCTCCACCGACGGGTTGCGCACGAAGGTGTTGAGCGCGGTGTCGACCGCAATGCGTGCGGCCAGTTCGCCGCCCGCGTTGCCGCCGACGCCGTCGCTGACGACGAAGCAGGCGTTGTATTCGTCGAGGTGGTAGCCGATGGCGTCCTGGTTGCCGCTGCGCTCGCCGACACAGGAGAACTGCGAGGTCGATATCGGCACCGCGAAAGCGCGGGTGAGTTCAAGCACGGCGCGCCTCCTTCAATCTTTCCATTTCCTTGTCGTAGGCCTGCTGGAAGGCCCGGCCGAAGACGGCCTGGAAGTCGTCCTCGACGGCCGCGGTGGTCTCGGTGTGCAGCTGCTGCAGTTCGCGCCACAGGCGCGCCTCGCGGCCACCGGGCAGCAGCTTCTCGCCCAGGCCTCCGTCGTGCGGCGTGGCGCTGTTCAGTGCCGCGGGATCGAAGCGCTTCAACAGCGTGAGCAGCGCGGCGCGCATGCCGGCAACCATGCCGAGCTGGTGCGACTGCAGGTCGCCGAGCGCATCGTGCACGGCCGCTTCGGGCGGCAGGAAGCCGGGCATGCGCGCGCCGAACATCTGCATCAGCACGGCGCGGCCGTTGGGCAGGATCTTGAACGGGTTGTTCTCCTCGTCCACGATCATCGTGATCTCGGCGCGCACCTCGCGCTTGAGCATGGCGCGCGAGGACAGCAGGTCGATGGTGCCGTCGGTGAAGGCCCGCATGATGCGGCCCAGCCGCTGCATGGCCTCGATGTCGAGCGGCTGCTGGCCGGCGACCTCGGGCACGCCGGCGCCTTCGAGGAAAGCCTTGAAGAGGGCTTCCGATGTGGACGACGGCAGTGCAGCAGGTGCAGGCGCTGCGGGCCGCGTAGCGGTGACGGGCGCAAGCGCCGGCTCGACGGTCACGGGGGCGGCCACGACAGGCGGCGCTGCGGGCGGGCTTTCTTGCACCACGGGCGCCGGTGCGGGAGGCGGCGGCGGAGGAGGTGCTTCCACCCTCGCCGGTTCGACGGCGGGCGCAGGCGCAGGGGCGGGCACTGGCGATGCCACCGGATTCGGCGGACGAAACTGCGCCGCCACTTCGCGCGCATGGTTCGACTGGCTGTACCCCTGCACGGCAGGCCTGTTGTTCTGCAGCAGGTCGAGCGCGGGGTGCGTGTCGCCCGGCAGCAGCGGATCGGTGTGCGCCAGCGCGGTGGGGCGCGGGTCGGTCAGCGGCGAGTGCGCGCTTTCGTCGGCCGCGAAGAAAGAGAGCGGATCGACGCCGCGCTTGAGCGCCATGTCCGACATGTCGTTGGCCGCGTCCGGGTTCAGTTCCGCGAGCGGATCGACCGGGTTGCGGCGCGCCTGCGACGGCAGCTCGAAGGGTTCGTGCGCCATCGGGTCGGGCATCGGCGCGGGCGTGCTGTCGATGCGGCGCGGCGCGTTGGCGAGGATGGCGTCCCAGTCCGCGGCGGAAGGAATCTGCGCCGGGGCAAGGCTCGGGCCTGTCTTTGGCGGGGGTGGCGGTGACGGCGGTGCCGATGGCTGCAGGGGCGCCGCGAAGGATTCGCTGGGCGCCGGCGCCGCCACGGGTGCTGGAGCCGGAGGGGGGGCCTGCCGCGGCGGCGTTGGCATCGCCACCGTGGGCTGCGTATCGCCGATGGGCAGCGCGCCTTCGCCGAACAGATCGGCGAACACGTCGGATGCGCCGGAGGACGGCAGCAGCGCATCGATGGGGCCCGCCGACACGGGCGCGGCCATCATCGGTGCTGCCATCGAAAGCGGCTGCAACGGCTGCACTGGAGAAGCCGGCGGCTGTACCGGTGCTGCCGCCGTCACGGGCGGCGCAACTGGCGGCGCACGCAGCGGGCTCGCGGCCTCCAGCACATAGCTGCCGATCGCCACGCGGTCGCCATCGGCCACGCGCGCTTCCTGCTCATGCGCAAGCGAGCGCCCGTTCACGCTGATCGGCAGCACGGCACTCATGTTGCGCAGCACCGCAACGCCGTCGTCGTCGAAGCGCACTGTGGCCTGCAGGCGTGAGATCTGGCGCTGTTCATCGGGCAGCACGAGGTGGTTGTCGGGGCTGCGTCCGATCGTTCCGCCGGGTGCCGCGAGCAATGCCGAGGGCCCCGCGGCCACCGGCCTGCCCGCATGTTCGATCACTGTCCAGAGCATGGCTTCTCCGTGTTCGTCTTCCCGCGCTTCGGCAACAGCGGCGGCTGCAGGGCCGCGGTGTTCTTCATCAGCGCTTCATTCGCTTGGCGGCCTCGAACGCAGGCCCCCACACCGGATGCTTGCGCTCCGCCACGTTGAGCTCGAAGCTCGGGAACGCATCGAGGATCTTGCGGAACTGCGTGCGGCATTCGGGCACCTGGTTTGCCACACAGTAGCTGAAGGCTTCGAGCTTCATCGCATCGAGCCGCGTAGCGGGCTCGGCGGCGTCGAACACCGACACGCCGCCGCTCTTGAGCGTGTTGACGGCCTTGGCATAGTCGCCGTCGTCATAAGCCTGCTGCGCGCGTTCGAGCGTGGTGCGTGCCACCTGCTGGCTCAGCCGTTCGGGTTGCGGTGCGGGATCGGGCGGTGGTGTGGTCGTGCAACCCGCGATCACCAAAAGAGCGAGCGCCAGAGCAGGCAGACATGACTTCAATCTTCTCTCCTACCTTGCAAAAGGCAATCCTTGAGTAGTGTGCCGCTGTGTTGCGACATGCACGCGACGCGCCATCGTAAGGGCGCACGACTTCGATAATATAGGCCGCGAACCCCCGGGGAGAATTCAATGCATCGACGAAGCTTGCTACAAGGCGCACTTGCAACCACACCGTTGTTTGCGGGCCTCATCAGTGGATGCGCATCGACGGCCAAGTCCATGCCCACGCCCTATGCCATCACCGTGAAGATCGACGATGGCGTCAACCCCGACGGACGCGGCCAGGCCGCGCCGATCCTCGTCAAAGTCTTCGAACTGAAATCTTCCGGCAACTTCGAGACGGCAGACTACTTTGCACTACAGGACCGTGACCGCGAGACGCTCATGACCGAGCTCGTGAACGCCGACCAGGCCATCATGCGCAGCGGCGAAGAGCGCGTGTTCAAGCGCGAGGCGGGACTCGACTCGCGCGCCATCGGCATCATCGCGGGCTACCGCAAGCTGGAAGCCGCGCGCTGGCGCATCGTGCTGCCATTGAAGGAACCGAAGCAGACCAACCTGTACAAGGTGTGGCAGTTCTCGCCGAGCGAGCAGGCCGTGCATGTCGCCATCCGCAAGACGGGCATCGAGTTGCTACCAAGTCGTTAATTTCTTCTCAAAAATTTGATTCACTAGTACGAAAGTGCGAAAAATTAGCTAGCGAATTGCGGTGCAAAACGTAAGACGCGCCGTGTAGCATCAAGAGCAAAACAAGTGGACCGGGAGGCCGCTCCTCAGCGCATCTTCCGCTTCGACGTGAGCACTCCCCAGGAGGTCTTTTGGTGACAGTTCGCAATCCGGGCGCCGCAAAGAACGGCGCCCTTCCGCAGGCGTTGGCGAATCGCGTGGTGTGGTCCGAAGGGATGTACCTTCGGCCGCAGCATTTCCAGCAAATGGAACGCTATGTCGAGCAGTACGTGACCCGGCGTACCGCAGGCCTGCAAGGCGCCTATTGGGGTTGGCTGCATCTCGAGATCGACCGCGACGCGTACGCACTGGGCCGCGTGTCGCTGCTCGGCGGTGCGGGCGTGATGCCGGATGGCACGCCGTTTTCGTTCGGCGCCGAAGACGCGCCCCTGCCTTACGAAGTACCGAACGACCTCACCGACGAACTCATCGTGCTCGCGCTGCCGCTGCGCAGGCCGGGCAGCGAGGAGGTCATCTTCTCGGAAGATGAAGGCTCGGCCGCGCGCTTCGGGGTGATCGAGCGCGAGGTGAACGACGGCAATGCCGTTGCGCTCGGTCCTGCCGTGCTGCAGCTCGCTTCGCCGCGCCTGCGCCTGGCGCGCGCTTCTTCGCTCACCGCGGAGTGGCAGGCCATCGGTGCGGTGCGCGTGATCGAGCGGCGCACCGACCACAAGCTGGTGGTCGATGCCAACTACATTCCGCCGGTGCTCGATGCCTCGGCGCACGGGATGCTGCGCAGCATGATCGCGGAGCTGCACGGGCTGCTCACGCAGCGCTCCGAGGCACTGGCCTCGCGGCTGTCGCAGCCGGGGCGCGGCGGCGTGAGCGAGGTCTCCGACTTCCTGCTGCTCGAACTGGTCAATCGCTACCTTGCACTCACGTGGCACGCGCAGCAGGCGGTGCAGGTGCATCCCGAGGAGCTGTTCGTCGACTGGCTCAAGCTCGCTTGCCACCTGGCCACGCACACCTCGCCCACGCGCCGTCCGGTGCTGTGGCCGGTGTACGACCACGACAACCTCAACGATTGCATCCGCCCCTTGCTGGAAGAGCTGCGGCGTTCGCTGTCGGCGGTGCTCGAGCAGAGCGCGATCGCCATCGAACTCGAAGAGCGCAGCCACGGCGTGCGCGTGGGCCGCATGCCCGATCCGGTGCTGGTGCGCAACGCGGGCTTCGTGCTCGCGGTGCATGCCGACCTGCCGGCCGATGCCATCCAGCAGCGCTTCCCCACGCAGGTGAAGATCGGCTCGGTCGAGCGCATCCGCGACCTCGTGCAACTGCAGCTGCCGGGCGTGGTGGTACGGCCGCTGCCGGTGGCGCCGCGGCAGATTCCGTACAACGCGGGCTACCACTATTTCGAACTCGACAAGAGCGGCGACATGTGGCGACAGCTCGAAAAGTCCGGCGGCGTGGCGATGCACCTGGCCGGTGACTTTCCCGGCCTGGCCATGGAGTTCTGGGCCATCCGTCCGTGAGGGAGTCTATGAACGGTGTCAACGACATGGCCGTCGGCCCGGGCGGCTTCGTGCCGCCGAACCCCGGCGGCGGCAACGCCAGCGGCGATGCAGGCGGCATGCCGTCCGCCTCGCGTGCCGGCGGTATCGGTGGCCTCGGCGCCCAGCCGGAGTCCTTCACCGCGTGGCACGACTCGCGGCGCCCGCATGCGGGCGACACGGCGCTCGCGGGCAACAACCCGCTCGTGGCCGCGGCCAATCCGCTGCTCGACCTGATCCCGCAGATCCGTGCCACCGGCCACCATGCCGCGCCCTCGCAGCTGCGCGAACACCTCGTCGATGAGGTGCGCCGCTTCGAGACGCGCGCGCAGCAGGCGGGCATTTCTCCCGAAGTGATCATCGGCGCGCGCTACTGCCTGTGCACGGCGGTCGACGAGGCCGCCGCGCTCACGCCGTGGGGCGGCAGCATCTGGTCGTCGCAGAGCCTGCTCGTGATGTTCCACAACGAGACCTGGGGCGGCGAGAAGTTCTTCCAGCTGCTGTCGCGCCTGGTGCAGAACCCGCAGCAGCACCTGCACCTGATCGAGCTCATCTACTTCTGCCTGGCGATGGGCTTCGAGGGGCGCTTTCGCGTCATCGACAACGGCCGCACGCAGCTCGAGACGCTCAAGCAGCGGCTGCTGCAGATCATCCGGCAGACGCGCGGCGAAATCGCCGTGCCGCTGTCGCCGCACTGGCAGGACGCGAGTGCGCCCGTGCGGCGCGCGCGCAACTGGCTGCCGGTGTGGGCGGTGGGCGCGGTGGCAGCGGTGCTGCTGGTGCTCGTGTTCGCGCTGCTTACCTTCAACCTGGCGGGCCATTCCGACGGCGCCTTCGCGGCCGTCAACGCAGTGCGCCTGCCGCAGACGGAGCGTGCCGTCGTCTTGCCGGCGCCGACGCCGCGGCTGCAGCGCTTTCTCGAGCCCGAGATCCGCGACGGCCTGCTGACCGTGCGCGACGAGGCCGATCGCAGCGTGGTGGTGCTGCGCGGCGACGGCCTGTTCGCCTCGGGCTCCGACCGCGTGCTCGACCGCTATGTGCCGGTGCTCGCGCGCGTGGCCGATGCGCTCAATGCCGTGGAAGGCAACGTGCTGGTCAGCGGCTTCAGCGACGACCAGCCGATCCGCAGCGTGCGCTTTCCCTCCAACTGGCAGCTCTCGCAGGCCCGCGCCGACGCGGTGCAGAAGATGATCGCCACCCGCCTCGCGCGGCCCCAGCGCCTGCGCGCCGAAGGCCGCGGCGATGCCGACCCGATCGTGCCCAATGATTCCGCTGCCAACCGCGCGCGCAACCGGCGCGTCGAGGTGACGCTGCTGGTGGCGCCCGTTGCCGGTGTGCCAGCAACCTCCGCGCCGCTTGTGGCGCCCACTCCCGCTCCGCAGCCCGGAGGCTCTCGCTGATGCTGCGCGCCATCTTCCGTTTTCTCATCAGCCGCGACCTGTGGGTCTTCCTGGGCCTGGTCGCACTCGCCTTCCTGATCTGGATCATCGGCCCGGCCATCGCGGTGGGCCGCTATCGTCCGCTCGAGGACGAGATCGTGCGCATCGCGGTTATCGTGCTGATGTTCGCGATCTGGCTCGTGCGCGTCATCTACCGCAAGTGGCGCGAACGCCGCCTCAATGCGCAGCTGCTCAACCAGCTGCGCACGCCTTCCAAGAAGGAGAAGGAGGCCAAACCCGAGGACGCGCCCGAGATCAAGGAGCTGCAGAGCGGCTTCACCGACGCCACGGCCATCCTGAAGAACATGCGCTTCGGCCAGGATGCCGACGGCAAGCCTGCGAGCCGCTTCTCGCTGTTCGACCGGCAGTACCTGTACCAGCTGCCCTGGTACATCTTCATCGGCGCGCCGGGCTCGGGCAAGACCACCGCGCTGGTCAATTCCGACCTCGACTTTCCGCTGGCCGACCAGCTCGGCAAGGCGGCCGTGCGCGGCATCGGCGGCACGCGCAACTGCGACTGGTGGTTCACCAACGAGGCGGTGCTGATCGACACCGCGGGCCGCTACACCACGCACGAGAGCAACCGCGAGACCGACGAGGGCGAGTGGAAGGGCTTCATCGAGCTGCTCAAGAAGTTCCGCCCGCGCCAGCCGATCAACGGCGCGATCCTCACCATCAGCATCGCCGACCTTCCGCTGGCCGACGACGCGCAGCGCGCGCGCCACGCCATGGCGCTGCGCAAGCGGCTGCTGGAGCTGCGCAATGACCTGGGCATCGACTTCCCGGTGTACGTGCTGGTCACCAAGACCGACCTGCTGGCCGGCTTCAACGAATACTTCGGCTCGCTGGGCCGCGCCGAGCGGCAGCAGGTGTGGGGCTTTACCTTCCCCATCCAGGGCAACCCGGCGAACGCGAAGGCCGTCAAGGGCAAGGGCGCGGCCCCGGTGAGCGGTGACCTGCGCGAGCGCTTCCACCAGGAATACAAGCTGCTGCACCAGCGCCTGGACGAACGCCTGCCCGAACTGCTGGCGGCCGAGTCCGACCCGATGCGCCGCGCGCAGGCCTACCTGCTGCCGCAGCAGTTCGCGAGCTTCGAGGACATCCTCGGCACATTCCTGGCGGACGTGTTCAACCCGTCGAAGTTCGAGGCCGCGTCGATGCTGCGCGGCGTGTACTTCACCAGCGGCACGCAGGAGGGCACGGCCTTCGACCGCGTGATGGGCGCCATCAAGCGCTACCTGCAGGTCAACGCGCCGCCGGCGCCGCCGCCGGGCCCGGGCAAGAGCTACTTCCTGAAGGAGCTGCTGCAGCAGGTGATCTTCCGCGACGCGGGCGTGGCCGGCACCAACCTGAGCTGGTACCGGCGCAAGCGGGCCATCGACATCGCGGGCTACTGCGCCATCGGCGTGCTGCTGGTACTGTTCCTGGGGGCCTGCGTGAACAGCTGGCGCAACAACAAGGACTACGTGGCCGAGGTCGACACCAACGCCAAGGCCTTCAACAAGGCGGCCGCGCGCGGCGAGCTGCCGACGGTGGTCGACTCGAGCGGCGACATCGCGAGCTCGCTGCTCGTCCTCGACAAGCTGCGCGATCTGCCGAAGTCCAGCCACTTCGACATCGGCGATCCGCCCACGTCCTACCGCTTCGGCCTCTACCAGGGCGAGAAGCTGCAGGCCGCGACCGACGGCGTGTACCAGCGCGCGCTGGAGACAGTGCTGCTGCCGCAGGCCGCGCAGCGCGTGGAGCAGTCGCTGCGCGAGGCCGCGAAGATCGACGCCGAGTACAGCTATGAAGCGCTCAAGGCGTACCTCATGCTGTACGACCCCGAGCGCTACGACGCCGACTTCCTGCAGGCCTGGCTGCTCACCGACGTGGACCGCAAGATCGGCGCCTCGCTCACGCGCGAGCAGCGCGCCAACCTCGAATCGCACCTGAAAGCGCTGTTCTCGGGACGCGTGGTGACCTCGCCCTTCGCCAAGGACGACAGGCTCATCACGCAGACCCGCGAGCGCCTGGCCGGCGTGCCGCTGGCGCAGCGCTCTTATGCGCGGCTGCGCCGCATCCTGCTGCAGACCAGCCCGCCCAATGCCTTCACCATCGCCGAGGCGGGCGGGGCCGAGTCGGCACTGGTCATCCGCCGTGCCAGCGGCAAGCCGCTGACCGATGGCATTCCCACGCTGTTCACCTACCGCGGCTACTGGGACATCTTCGACAAGCGCATCGCCGAGACCACGCTGTCGCTCGAGCAGGAAGACCGCTGGGTGCTGCAGATCCGCGCGCCCGGCATCACCGACATCACCTCGCGCGAGCTGCTGCTGCGCGAAGTGCGGCGGCTCTACCTCACCGACTACATCAAGGTGTGGGACGACTACCTCGTCGACATCCGCCTGGCCGACAGCCGCTCGCTGCTGCAGAGCATCCAGATGACGCGCGTGCTCTCCACAGCCGAGTCGCCGATGTCGCGGCTGATCCGCGGCGCCGCACGAGAGACCGACCTGCTGCGCAACCACGACGAGGCCGCGCGCAGCCTGCTCGACCAGGCGCAGAACCGCGTGCAGAGCACGCGCGAGCGCATCGAGCAGCTCATCGGCCAGCCCGACGGCAGCCAGCGCCGCAATACGCGCGTGGACCGGCCCGAATCGCTGGTGGACAACCACTTCGAGCCGCTGCGCCGCATGGTGACCGCGCCCAAGCAGGGCGGCCAGGCGCCCATCGACGCGACGGCCGCGCTCATCAACGAGCTCTACAACTTCCTCACTGCCACCGACACCGCGCTGCGCAGCGGCAACATCCCGCCGACCAGCGATTCGGTCACCAAGGTGCAGGCCGAGGCCGGGCGCCTGCCGGTGCCGTTCCAGGGGATGCTGAATGATCTGTCGGCCACGGCGTCGTCGAAGGCGGCGGCGGTGACGCGGCAGAACATCGGACAGAGCGCGGCGGCGAGCATCGGCTCGTTCTGCAACCAGGCGATCGCGGGGCGCTATCCGTTCACGCGTGGGTCGAACCGCGACGTGGCCTCGGGCGACTTCGCGCAGCTGTTCGCGCCGGGCGGGATGATGGACGACTTCTTCCAGAAGAACCTCGTCACGCAGGTCGACACCTCGGTCAACCCGTGGACCTTCAAGCGCGGCGTGGACGGCAGCGCCACCGGCCGTTCGGCCTACCTCGATTCGTTCCAGAAGGCGCAGGCCATCCGCGACGTGTTCTTCTCGGGCATGGCGGGCGGGCGCACGCCCTCGTTCACCATCGATATCCGGCCCGAGGACATGGATGCGTCGCTCACGCAGTTCACGCTCGACATCGACGGGCAGACGGTGCGCTACGCGCATGGCCCGCAGGCGCCGAGCACCGTCAAGTGGCCCGGCCCGCGCAACAGCAACCAGGTGCGCCTCCAGGTCACCACCGCCAACGGCACGCCGGCCGGTGGCATCGTGACCGAAGGGCCGTGGGCGCTGCACCGGCTGTTCGACAAGGCCTCGATCTCCGCGGGCAGCTCGCCCGAATCGTTCAATGCGAGCTTCGACCTGCAGGGCAAGAAGGTGGTGCTCGCGGTGACGGCGAACAGCGTCTACAACCCGCTGCGGTTGTCGCAGATGAACAGCTTCTCGTGCCCGGGGAAATCCTAGGATGAACAACACCTTGTGCGCGGCGTCTGCTCTCTCTCCCTCCCCCTCTGGGGGAGGGCAGGGGTGGGGGCACGCGGCGTTTCCATGGGGCGCCCTGCCTGCCCCCATCCCAGCCTTTCCCCAGAGGGGGAAGGAGCAAGGCAGGTGGCCGGCATGAACAGCGGCATTCCTCCGCACGCCTGGGTGCCCGTCGACGAACAGATCGGCTGGTACGGCAAGCTGCCCGCTGCCGGCGACTTTCTCTACCGCCGCATGCCGCGCGAGCTGCAGGCCTGGTGGGACCGCTGGATGCAGAACGGCCTGGGCAGCTTCAAGCGCTGGCCCGATGCGATGACGCAGCACTACGCGGTGGCTCCGGTGTGGAACTTCGCCATTCCCGCCACGCAGGGCGTCGACGCCGTGCAGTTCGGCTGCATCGCGCCGAGCTGCGACCGCGTGGGCCGCTACTACCCCGTCTGCATCACGCTGCAGGTGGCCGCGCGCAACTATCGCCCGTCGGTGCTCGAAGGCTCGGCCGAGTGGTATTGGCAGTGCGGCAGCGCGCTGCTGCAGGCCATCCGCCACGGCGTGGCGCCCGACCAGTTCGACAGCCAGGTGCTGGCCGCGGGCCGCGCCGGCTTCCAGACCGCCAGCGGCGGTTCGGACGACATCCTCTCGATCCTCGGGCCGACGGCAGGCGGCGCGGGTGCGCAGCAGCGCCTGGGCTGGCCCGAGCTTCCACTGTGTTTCGACCCCTTCGGCAGCACCAGCTACTGGTGGACCAACCAGGCCGATGGATCGCCGCTGCGCACCGCCGCCCACGGCGGCGGCCTCAACACACCATTGTTTTCCAAGTTGTTTTCGCAGGGACACGTGCCATGGGCATGAAGCACCAGATGAGCCATGAGAGCCACCGCCCCGCAGGAGAAGAAGCATGACCACGACGCACGGCACCGCAAGCCCGCCGGCCGACACGCAGGAGGAACGGCCGCATCCACTGGGCGTGAACCACCGGCTTGACGAATTCGAGCTGCTGGAGGTGATCGGCGAAGGCGGCTTCGGCATCGTCTACCGGGCCTACGACCACTCGCTGCAGCGCGAAGTAGCGATCAAGGAATACATGCCTTCGATGCTCGCGCGCCGCGTGGGCGACAACAGCGTGCACGTGCGTTCCGAGCGGGTCACGGCCACCTTCCAGGCGGGCCTGCGCAGCTTCATCAACGAGGCGCGCACGCTCGCGCAGTTCAGCCACCCGGCGCTGGTGCGGGTGCATCGCTTCTGGGAGGCCAACTCCACCGCCTACATGGCGATCCAGCTCTACAAGGGCCGCACGCTGCGTCGCCTGGCCGAGGACGAGCCGGGCAAGATCACCGAGCCCTGGCTGGTCGGCATGCTCGGGCCGCTGCTGGGCGCCCTCGAGACGCTGCACCGCAGCCAGTGCTTCCATCGCGACATCGCGCCCGACAACATCTTCATCCAGCAGGACGACCTGCCGGTGCTGCTCGACTTCGGCGCGGCGCGCAAGTCCATTGCCGACCTCGTCGACGAGGTGGCGGTGATGGTGAAGTCGGGCTACTCGCCCATCGAGCAGTACGCCGACGACAACACCCTGCTGCAGGGCGCGTGGACCGACCTGTATGCCCTGGGCGCCGTGCTGTACCGTGCGGTCACCGGCCATCCGCCGCCTTCGGCCGTGGTGCGCAGCGTGCAGGATGCCTACGTGCCGCTGTCCTCGATGGACCGCGCCGACCTGAGCCCGGCCTTCTGCGCCGCGGTCGACCACACGCTGGCCGTGCACAGCAAGGACCGCACGCAGACCGTGGCCGCCTTCGCGGCCGAACTGGGGCTGGTGAAGCTCGGCGACATCTACGTGAGTGGCATGGGCGCGCCGACGGTGATCGTTCCCGCATCGCCCGTGCCGGCAACGCCGCCGCCTCCGCCGCTGGAGCCGCAGCAGTTCTCCCCGGTGTCGGCACCGGCACCGCTGGAACCGGTGCCGGTGCCGACGGCAGCGCCCGAGCTGCCGAAGGCGCCTGCGCCACAGGACAGTCGCAGCAAGGCGCCTGGCCGCAAGGCCGCGGCGCCCGCGCAGAAGAAGAAACCCGCATTCCCGCGGTGGGGCCTGGTGGGCGGGCTCGTGATCGCGCTCGTGGCCGTGGGCAGCTGGATCGGCCTGCGCCTGACCTCGGGCATGCAGCCGCAGGACGCCAAGACCGCGATGGTGCCGGCGCCGCCGCCACCCGCCGCGCCGATGTCGAGCAACACCGCGCCGCCGGTGGCGATGCCGCCGCCCGCCACCGATGGCGTGCCGCCAACCGTGGCCGGCGCACCCACCGCACCGCCGCCCGCCACGCCGGCCAGCGCGCCTGCTGCTGCGGCGGGTCCGCTGGCGCCGCTGGAGACCGTGCCGGTCGTCCCGCCGGCCGCGCCGCCCGAATCCGCGCTGGCCATCGCCGAGGCCGAAGACTGGAATCTCGCGCAGACCGAGAACACGCGCGAAGGCTACGAGGCCTACCTGCGCCGCTACCGCCGCGGTGTGCATGCGCGCGAGGCGCGCAACGCCCTCGCCGAGATCAACCGGCTCTCGCCGCCGTCCGTGCCCCTCGTGCCGGGCACGCAGCCGCCGGGCACCACGACGACCGTGGCGGGTGCGACACCCGGCACGACGGGCGCTGCCGCCACCCCTGCACCCGCACCCGCGGCGGCGCCAGGCCTGGGACGCGTGCTGTTCAACGTCCGCCCGTGGGGGCAGGTGTTCGTCGACGGCGCGGACCGCGGCGTGAGCCCGCCGCTCAAGTCGCTGTCGCTGCGCCCGGGCATCTACAACATCGAAGTGCGCAATGGCGACCTCGAGGTCTACCGGCAGCGGGTGACGGTGCAGGACAGCAAGTCGGCGCCCGTGGTGGCGCACGAATTCAAATAGCAGTACGCCGGCGCTGGCGGCGGGGCCGCATTCATGTGCGGCTGTGCAGCGCCCTGCGGTACTGCACCGCCTCCGCAAGATGCTCGACCTGCACGGCCTCCGACGAGCCCAGGTCCGCAATCGTCCGCGCCACCTTCAGCGCGCGGTGCGTGCTGCGCGCCGACCATCCGAGCTTGGACGCCGCGTTGAACATGAACCGGCGGGCCGCGTCGTCGAGCCCGGCGTGCCGGTCGATCGCCGCGCCCTGCAGCGACTGGTTCGCGTACCCCTGCCGCTGCATCGCGCGCTCGCGCGCCCCGATCACCCGGCCGCGGATGCTTTCCGTCGATTCCCCTGCCGGCGCGTCGAGCAGCAGCTGCGCCGACACCGCCGGTACCTCGATGTGCAGGTCGATGCGGTCCAGCAGCGGGCCGCTGAGCTTGCCCTGGTAGCGCGAGACCTGGTCGGGCGTGCAGCGGCAGGCCTTCGATGCGGAGCCCAGGTAGCCGCAAGGGCAGGGGTTCATCGCGGCGATCAATTGAAAGCGCGCCGGGAATTCGGCGCTGCGCGCGGCCCGTGAGATGGTGATCGTGCCGGTCTCCAGCGGCTCGCGCAGCGCCTCCAGTGCGGAGCGTGCGAATTCGGGGAATTCATCGAGGAAGAGAACGCCGTGGTGCGCTCTCGAAATCTCGCCGGGCCTTGGCGGAGAGCCGCCGCCCACCAGCGCCACCGCACTGGATGTGTGATGGGGCGAAGACGTAGGTCGTGTCATCCAGCGCTGCGTCGCGAAGCGCCCGCCCAGGCTGGCCACGGCGGCGCTCTCCAAGGCCTCGTCGATGCTCATCGCGGGCAGCAGCCCGGCGAAGCGCTGGGCGAGCATGGACTTGCCCGAGCCGGGTTCGCCCATCATCAGCAGGCTGTGGCCGCCGGCCGCCGCGATCTCCAGTGCGCGCTTGGCGCTCGCGTGTCCCTTGACGTCGGCCAGGTCGGCATAGTGCGGCACGCCTGCGCCGGGTGTCGCACGGACCCGCGCCCAGCCGTCGGCCGGCGGGTCGGGCCACTGGGAGGCGGCCTCGCTGTCGGCGACGAACTGGCGCACCACGTCCAGCAGGTGCCGGGCGCCATAGACCTCGCCGTCGGGCACCAGCGCGGCCTCCTGCGCACTGTCCAGGGGCAGCACCAGCCGCGTGGCCACGCCGCGCGTGTGCAGGGCCAGCGCCATCGCCAGGGCGCCGCGCACGGGCCGCAGCTCGCCCGACAGGGACAGCTCTCCCGCGAACTCGTGCCCGGCCAACCGGGCGTTGTCGATCTGCCCGCTGGCCGCGAGGATGCCCAGCGCGATCGGCAGATCGAAGCGCCCCGAATCCTTCGGCAGGTCGGCCGGCGCGAGGTTGACGACGATCTTCTTGTTGTTGGGGTACTCCAGCCCCGCGTTCTGGATGGCCGAGCGCACCCGCTCGCGCGCCTCCTTGACCTCGGTTTCCGCCAGTCCGACCAGCGTGAAGCTCGGCAAGCCGTTCGCCAAATGCACCTCGACAGTGACACTGGCCGCCTCCAGCCCCAGCAAAGCGCGGCTTTGCACCAAAGACAGTCCCATTCTTCTCCCCCTCCCCAGTATGGTGCGTGATTCTTCCCGGACCCGCGGTGGTGCAACGCACCGGATAACTGCAACCACCCCGCAACAGACGTTGTAACGATTTGGCTCTCAGTCGAGGCGGTGTCCGGTGGCGCGAGGACCGGTATTCGTGCACTTTGGCACGCTCCCTGCTTTGAGCCTCCAGGTTCACAACACACTTGCGAGGAGTTTCCCGATGACGCACCGTACCGCCGTCCAGGCGCTGATCGTTCTGGCCACTGCATTGACCGCGTCGGGCGCAGCCCTTGCGCAGGCCACCACGGACGCCGCGGCACCTGCGGCAGCGCCCGCCCCGAACCTCACGGGCAACGTGTCCATCACCACGAACTACAAGTTCCGTGGCCAGGACCAGGACATGATCGGCAAGAACGACTACGCCAAGACCAAGGGCTTCAAGCCCGCCATCCAGGGCGGCCTGGACTACGCCTTCGGCGACAGCGGCTTCTA
>NZ_JBFTJJ010000026.1:0-82244 GCF_056395365.1 Variovorax sp. 10L421 | reverse complement strand
CGGAGAAATCGTTCGGATCAACCAGCGCACAGCCACCGTTCACTGCGACGGTCGCGCATGGCGCGTGGCGTTCGCTCTGCTTCAACACGTCACCGACATCACGCCTTAAACCACCCGGCCGTCAACAACGGCCTCGAGCGGACTATTACGAAGAGTCGCTACCGTCCCCTCGTAGATACGCCAGTCCACGTGCCCTCTGCCGCGCAGGCACACTCCCGCCGTTGAAGACGTCACGCTCACTCATGCAGGAATCGAATCAAACAATTTCCCCGGCCGCACAAACTGCCGCACCAACCTCACCACTGGGGGGATCGCACGCGAGCATTGGCTTTCAGCCTTGTTGCTGTGGCGCAAGGCGCGCAATTTCGAGATGAAACTGGGGCGCTATTGGCCAACCCTCAAAGGTCACGACCTGCCCCAAGATGGTCTCTCGGTCCTGTCCACTCGGTGCGTAGGGCGACCCTGCGCGCGGCGGCCTACCGAAAACAGGGGATATTTGGGATAAATCGGCGCTGCGCGGAGTGCTCGGTAAGGTTGAACTGGGGAACTGGGCTCCGACTGCAATTCGGAATCGCTCGCGTTCTCCTGTGAGCGCAGAGTTCGGCATGCCGAACATCGAGGAGTTGCGGGGGGCGTGCTTGCCTGCGTGCCGTCGGCGACGATTTGACGACTAGGCCCGACTGGAGCAGATTTCTATGGCCTTGGAGATCCCTTCGTCCGATCCGCATTGGAAGAACGACGGGTACATGAAGACCCCCTAAAACGAAAGCCGATTTTGGAAGGCTGGAGGTTCAAGCTTTGTGCGATTGGAGGATTTTCTCGATGAAGCGCTGGCTCCCCTGTATGGCAGAGCCGCTTTGCCGGAGATCATCGTGGAGCGCGCCAAGCTTGTTCGCTATGCAGAGGCAAGCCTCAGGGAAGACAAGGCAAAGGCCCCGCTCCGAGAGAAACCGGCAACCGAACTGTTGACGCCACGCCTTCGGTGCGTCATCTGTGGCTGCGTGACTTCTCCGACGAAGCGCCAAGAACCGCCTGGTTTGAGCGTCGCAACTCGCCGCCTTTCCACGAGGGCGCCAGCGTCTCTTTCATGCCTTCGAACAGAGTGGGGAGCGTGATCTTCAGGCAATAGCACAGCGTGGCCAGCGTCAACAGAGAAGGGTTGATGTGTCCTCGTTCTATCTTGGAGATGCGCGAGCGCTCCACCTCCGCATCGAAGGCCAGTTCGACTTGCGTGAGTTCTGCCTGCTCGCGGAAATACCGCAGGTTTCGCCCGAGAGCCAGGGTCACTGCGTTGGGCAATGTGCCCCGCGCAATGCCAGATGGCGTCTTGGTTCGTGTGCCTGCAGTCATGTCCACGCAGGCTCGCCGAATGTGCTTGTGGAGGAAACGTCTTAAACGACACATAATCTCGCTGTGCATGTTTTTAAGAACACGGCGCAGCAACTATGTGGAACCAGAGCAGCAACCTTCCGATTCGACGTCACCAGCGACATCTCGGCGGTGGCCTTCGCATGATCGACGGGATCGTATGACGCGCAAACAAGGCGCCTCGCCTTTGCCAACGGCTCGCCCGTTGCGCCTGCCAGCGTCGGTGACGCGTGTCCAACCGCGGCAGCCCGCACCTGTCGTGCGCAGCCTGTCCGCGGCTCGCATCGGCGCGCAGGTGAGGGCGCTGCGCATGGCGGCCGAGGTGTCTGGCGGCGAACTGGCCAAGACCTCGGGGATTTCTGCCTCGATGCTTTCTCGCATCGAGCGCGGTCTGGTCTCGCCTTCGGTCGAGACCTTGGAGCGCCTCGCGCAGGGCCTGCATGTGCCGACCTCACGCTTCTTCAGTGATCAGGCGCGGCGCACTGACTTTTGCCATGTGCGTGCAGGACATGGTGTCTTGGTCGATCGGATCGGCGCCGTGGCGGACTACCGCTACGAGCTGCTGGGTCACCTCCTGTCGGGCAACCTGTTCGTCGAGCCCTACCTGGTCACACTGCTGCCAGGCGCTGATCCCTACGTGACCTTCCAGCACCCGGGTCTCAAGTTCCTGTACTTCCTGTCCGGGGAGGTCAGCTACCGTTACGGCGGCAGGACTGCGGAGGTGAGGGCAGGGGACTCGCTGCTGTTCGATGCGACCGCACTCCATGGGATCGAGGCCATTCAGACTCAGCCGGTCTCTTACCTGTCAGTGGTGTTCACGCTGCGAGAGTAGGCTGTTCTCGGCGGCCTTGCCGCGCTACGCGCGGCGACGCGGATGCCCATTCGATGGTTCCCCTGCGAATTCGCTACGTGCCGAATTCACTTCTCTGCCCATCGCTTTTTTCTCGGTGTTCGGCATGCCGAACACCGAGAAAGTCTCGAGCGGTAGCAACAGCGGAGGTCTTCTGTTTGATGGAGCCGTGAGGATATTTATGCAGCGGCCGGGTGGGCGTGCTCCGCGAGCGGAATGAATTTTCGGTTTCGGTAGCCTGGACGCAGCGATCGCAGGACGACGTCGAAACTTCGAGGGCAAGGTCTTTGTGCGGCTACGAGGGCGGGATCGTTCCGTCCATCTCCGCAATGTTCGGCATGCCGAACATTGATGGTGGCCCTCGAGCTGTCGATCGACGGTGACGCTCCGGAGCCGCGAAACGGCGAGGTGAGCTCGACGCTGGAATTCCGAGGGCAAAGTCCTTGTGCGGCTATGAGGGCAGGATAGACTGCCGTCAGACATTGTTTACCGCCACGGCGTTGCAATGACCCAGACCTCTCTTTCGAGCTGCGTGATATCCACCCGGGTGCCGCCCGAGACGAGGGCGCATTTCACCGCGCTGGCCGCGCGCCATCGCCTCAGTGCGTCGAGCCTGCTTGCGAAGATGGTCGACGAGGTCCTCAAAACCAACGGCGAAAGCTGGCTGGACCCGGATGGACAGCGGCCTGAAGGCGAATCGGAAAACTGCCCCGGCGTGGCGGACCGCGTCACGCTGCGGCTTCGCAAAGGCGATCGCGCGCTGGCGGCAGAGCGAGCCCGTGTCCGCGAGATGAAGACAGCCAGCTACCTCGCCCTGCTGATCCACAACCATGTCCGTGACGCGGCCGTGCTGCCGCCGAACGAACTCGACCAGATCAAAGCGACCGGCGCCCGACTGGCCGCGCTGGGGCGGCAGCTTCGAATGTTCGGCATGCCGAACACTCTGCCCGATCCGGTGGCACCGGACCTCGGCGAAGCGATCGCGCGGGTCCGGCGGGAAGTCGAGGCGGCGCACGAAGCCACGGCCGCCATCGTGCGCCGCAACCTGATCAGCTGGGAGACCGGCGCCGGGAGTGTCCGTGCCTGAACAGACGGCGCGCATTGGCCGAAGCGGCCGCGGCGCGGCCGATGCGCCGCGCGACATGGCGCTGGACATCGTGAGCTACGGTCGGCGAGGACCGAGCGGCACGCTGCGCCTCGGCGCTGACCAGATCGCGCAGATCCAGCGCACGGTGGGGCGCACGCCCGAGGTGATGGTGAAGGTCTCCGGCGGCGGACGGGACGTCGGCGGCGTCGAGGCCCATCTGCGCTACATCGGCCGGCACGGCAAGCTGCCGATCGAAACCGACGAGGGCCTGGCGCCGCAGGGCCGGGGTGCAGCCAAGGAGATTGCGGCCGACTGGCAGCTTGAGCTTTGCAGAAGCCAGTACAAGCCCAGACCCGCTCCGGGGCAGAAAGACACGCGTGCGAAGCTGGTCCACAACATCGTCTTGTCCATGCCCGCCGGCACGCCACCGGAAAAGGTACGGGCTGCCGCCCGCGTCTTTGCACGCGAGAACTTCGCGCTGCAGTACCGCTATGCCATGGTGCTGCACACCGATCAGCCACACCCGCATGTGCATCTGGTGGTCAAGTGCGAGCACGAGTTCGAGCCTGGCAAGCGCCTCTACATCCGCAAGGAAACGTTGCGGCACTGGCGCGAGCAGTTCGCCGCGCTGATGCGCGAGCAGGGCGTGGCGGCCAATGCCACACCGCGCCAAGTGCGAGGGCAGACCCGCAAGCCCTACAGGGATGCGATCCATCACCGGCTGCGCGCGCTTCGGGTGTTCGGACAATTGCCGCCCGATGAGCGGGCCAAACGCCCGCCGCCGAAGACCTCGACCTTCATGCGTTCGAAGCTGGAACGTGTGCTCCAGGCCCTAAGAACGAGGCCGGGCACCTTGAATGTGGGCCAGGAAGCGATGCGGGTCACCCGGCAGCAGGTCGCGGCGGACTGGCAGGCGACGGCCGGGGCCCTTCGAAGACAGGGCGAGGCCAATCTGGCAGCCGAGGTGGATCGCCTTGTCGACCGCATGCCTCCTATACAGACAGATGAACAGCGCATGGCCGAGCGCTGGAGGGAGACCGAGAGAATTCGAGCGCTGGAGCGTTCGGATGCCAAGTCACCTGGGGCACCTGTTCGGTGAGCCTAGGACTCTCGGGCCGACGAAATCTAACGCAGGGCGGTGGCTCTGCGCTTCCAATGAGCGCTGTCGACTTCACTGGAGGGTTGTAGTGGCAGTCCCGCCGCCTGAGCGTGGTGGCTGCTGTGTGCCAGCTGGCGCTTCGCCCCTGCCAAAGTTGCCAGTTGTCAGAAGTCGCGAGTCGTTGCACGCTCGGCGCATCCATGCGGGAGACAGGTTTCGGGGGCGCTGGATTGGACTGCAACTGGCGAGCTGAGTCCGGAGATCAACGCCGATCTGGCTTCGGTGCCGGTTGTGCTCTCGTCCGGTTCTTCAAGCCAGAAGCTCACCGTTGGTACGCACCGCTACTTGAAGGCTGAATCTAATTTAAGGAGTTGTCATGTATTTCGATCCCCATGCCGATCGCCGCCATGTTGATCTTTCGAGCGTGGCAGGTCCCGAGTTCTTTCGCATGGCCGATGTGATACGGATCACCGCGCTGAGTCGCGCCACCTTGTATCGCAGGATAGCAGGAGGCAAGTTTCCTCCTCCCGTGCATTTGGGCGGGCGCGCTTGCGGATGGCCTCGTGCAGCGCTCCAGCGCTGGGTCGAAGATCCGGAGGGGTACTCGGAAGCTTCCGGGACCAGCTGATTCCAAAATTGGAGCCTGGCCATGTCTTGGCCAATTGGCGTCTACCGGGCAGTCGGAGATCCAGCGATTCCAGCCGCACGGCGGCCATCACGTGGCAAGCTGCAGAGCCGGTCGAGCCAAGTTCTGTGCAACGCCAGCGTTGTTGCTGACCCTCAACTTCCTGAGGAAGTCACCGCAACCGTCGCACGGCCCTCGTACGCCAACAGGATCAGCGGCTTCGCTGCATCCAGGTCGGACTGCGACGCAAGGGACAGTTCCAGGTCACCCGTTCCCCAATGTCCTTGCTGCCTGACATCCCGCCCGTTCGAGGGTGGCGGCAGCACCTGGGCTGGGTCGACGTGCAGGTACAGAAGCAGGCGCGCCTTCTGCGGCACCACGGTGGCAAAGTTCTTCAGGCGCTTGAAGGCCACGTACAACTTCAGCTCTTTACGTTGGACGTCGTCGCCCAGTGAGAGCACATGCCCCTCCAGCGACGCCATCAGCTCGTTCAAGTGGGGCGGAAGCAAGGGCAGCCATTCGGCAAACGACCGATCTCCCGTCACTGGTTTCGCCGCACTGGCCTCCGCGGGCGGAGACTTCGGCACTTTCGCCGTTCTGGCCGCCGACGCGCGGCCGCCGTTTGCGCTGGTGGCGTTGGCCAGTTCCAGCAGGAGCAGCTCTTCGCCGAAGCGCCGGTAGCGGATCAGCTCGATATTGCGGTTGATCTGCTGCACCGCATGGCCGTCGTACTTGGTGAAGTCGGCCGCGATGCACACCAGGCGCGGCGCCGTCCAGTCGATGGCATCGGCCGCCGGCTTGCCCAGCTTGTCCATCACCAGCAGCTTGAACTCGGCCTGGTGGTCCATCAGCCAATCCAGGTAGAACAGGCCTTGGTTGATGACGTTCTCGCCAACCGACCGTTTGTATTCCAGGATCACCGGGCAGTTGTTCTCGTCGAGGCCCAATGAGTCGATGCGGCCGGCGTGCGTCTTCCCGGTGGAGTATTCGGTGGCTAGGAAACGAATGCCGAGCAGGGTGTCGAGGTTGGACTCGATCAGCGTCTGGAGCGGCTTCTCGAGGTCGGAGGCATCGCCTTGCAGTTCGAAGGCGCGGCCGGAATGGAGGCGGAAGAGTTTGATGTCGCTCATGGCAGATTGCAGCGCAGAAGTCGTTCATTGGGCGGCGCACCGCGCAGTTCCAGGCGCAGCCACGGCGACTTCTGCAACTCTGGCGGCGGTCGCGTCGTGGTGGTCACGATGTATTGGAAGGCCGAAGAAGACGTACCCTCCAGCTTGCGCACCACGTCAAACAGCTGGTGGTAGACGCTGAGCCCCAAATCGGCCTCACGCGGACTGTCGTGAACCAAGAACGCGGGCAAGCGTGTCGCGCCTTCCATGCTCATGCACATCACGGCCAGATCGAAGGCGATCACCTTCAACGACTCGATGGCAGCGGTGGAGCGCTCGCCGCCCCACTGGACGACCAGCTTCAAGCCGTTGCCGTCGAGGCCGACCCGCCCCGAGGCGGTCGGCCCGACCACCGCCCGGATCACCGCATCGAAGTAGGTGGACAGACGGGCGAAGACAGCGGCCTGCTGGTCGCGGAAAGCCCCCAAGCCGTCGCGTTTGGCATCGATCTGCGCCTGCAATTGCTCGACCTGCGTCTGCGCCTGCTCCCAGGTGGCCCATTCGCGTTCCAGACGCTCGATGTCGTCGAGGTTCTTCTTGCCCTGGCGCCAAGCCGATGAGCGGTTGTCGCTGAGTTTTTCTGCCTGGGTTAGTACTTGCCGCAGGGCGTCGCGGCCGGCGCGTGCCACTGGCAGTTGCCGGTCCAGCGCGGCGACCTGCTGTTTCACCGCATCGATCTCGTCCTGCTTTGCATCGACCTGCCTTTTCAGCGCGTCGTGCCGTTCGCGCAAGGCGGCCAGGTCCGGCAATTCGCGCGACAGCTGGCACCCTTGTGCCAGCACCCGATCGATAGGCACTTCACAGACAGGGCAAGTGGGCACCTCCGCATCCCGGATCTGCGCCGAAGCGCCCGGCAACTCGGCGCGGAGTTGCCGCAGCAGCGATTCGTGCAAGGGCAGGCTGCTGTTCAGCACGGCCCGTTGCTTGTCGAGTTCAGCAACTTCTTGTGCGGCATCTCGCGCCCGCTGGCGCAGATCGCCCAGATTCGACACGTCAACGGAGGGGTCGACCTTTGCGGCCTTCGCCAGCTTCTGTCGTGCCGCCTGCCGTAGCACTTCAAGGCCCAGGCGGCCGTCGGGAACCGACGTCGCAGACAGCCCCACCGCGCGCAACACTTCAGCATGCAATTGCCCGCAGGCCCATTGCCAACGCCCGACCTCGGCGAGCTTGGCCTTGTGCGCTTCTGCCTGCGTGTTGGCTGAGGCCTGCAGTTCGATTTCTTCCGGAGAGATGGCCGCGATCAGCACCCGCATCGCATCTTGCAGGCGACTTCGAGACATGGACCGGGTCGGCGAATCCGAATCGGACTCGGCCGCGCGCCAGTCCAGCACATGATCGAAGCGGCATTCCTGGTCGCGCGTCAACCAGGCGAGCGCCACGCGCCAGGCGTCATGCTGATGATCCACGGGCATCAGGCCCGCGACCCGGGCCGTGAGCACCTGCTGCTCGATGGCGTCGAGCAAGGGCGCCATGCCGGTGGGCTCGGTCAAGCGATCAAAAAGCTGCTCTGGCGAAACCCCTGCGACCGCGAAATGCCCCCGCCCCACCCCGAGGGGCCGCAGCACCGCCCAGGGCGTGCCACTCAGCATCACCTCGGCCGACACCCAGCCGTTCAGGAAGGCAGCGCCAATGCTCAGCTGCTGCGCGTCCGGGGCAAAGCGATCCTCCCCCAGGCAATAGCGAAGCAAGCGGCAGAACAGCGTCTTGCCCGCGCCGTGCCCCAACTCGCCAGACTCGGCCTGACTACCCATATCGGCTGGGTCAGGCGACCAGATGAAGTTCAGGCCCGGCCGCAGTTCGATGTCGCGCACGACCTCGCCAGGCTGCTTCCAGAGGGTGAGCCGGCGCACCCACAGCGCCGGCAGTTCACCGCCCGGCGGCAGCGTGACCGACAGCGGTGCGGGGCCGAACAGATCAGGCTGCGCGGGCATGAACGAAGTCCACCGCTGAAGGGGACAGCAAGGGCAACAGCGTCTCGACGCCATGAGCCCGCAAGTACGCCGCCACCCAGCCGGCGCGACCATCAGGCCAACCTGCCGTGTCCACGCGATCGGCTCCAGGCCCCAAAGCCCAGGTGTCCTGCGGGCTGGCGCGGGACACCACCACATCGCCACGCGCCCGCAATCCGGCGAGCGCACGGCGCCAATGGGTGTTGACGGCCGGTTGCAAGGCGGCCACGGATGGCGGCAAAGGCTCGGCTTCAGCGCCCACTAGACGACGCCATTGCGCGGCGTCTTGTGCAGGCAATGCGGCGGTGAAGAGGCGCGGCTGGAGGCACAGCACGGCGGCCAGCCGCGCCTGGTCTTGGGGCATGGGTTGGCCCCAGGCTTTCAGCACGGCGATGAGCTGCGCTGTAATTGCGTGCTCGTCGGGTTGGCCGCTTACGGCCCATTCGCCAGCGGGCAATGCGGCCCAAGCGGGCTGCATTGCCGGTAGCGTGGTGAATTCGTTCCGTGACTGGAGCCGATGTCGGCCCCGCTGCGTCTTCACCGCCGTTGCTGGCGTCTTGGCGATGCGCTGGAGCAGAACGCTGACAGGTTCGTCATTCACGTCCTGCTGCACCAGCTCCCCCCGGAAAGCTTTGGCCAGCGTTAGCGAGGTGAGACGCTGGACGTGTGCAACAGCAGCGGCGTGGCCGGCTTCGATGCGAGCGGCGAGCGCAAATAGGACTTTGACGCGTCGAACGATTTCGGCCTGCTCTTGTTCGGGAGGCAATAGAACCGGTATGCCTTTCACTTTGGAAAGGTTCAGGTTCGGCTGATTTCCTCCTTCGGCGAGCGCACGCATCTGCTCGTACTGCGCCAGCAACGCCAGCTTCACAAATTCGGTACTGGCCTTCCGACGATCAACCGAAATGGCCGCACAAGCTTGGTTGATTGCTGCGTGTATCCGAAGCTCACTCGTCTGTCCGCGTGTCTTTCCTTCGCCGTACATTGCTACAAGCAAGGTGCCGGGCGCATAGATCTTCAATCTGTGAGCGGAGATTGCCGCAGGGGTTACAAACTCATCTGCTGTGTCGACGTACGCGCGGCTTGTAGCCGCGCTGGTGATCCATGGAGTCCCCGACTTCGAGAAGAAGTTGCTGTTTGAACGCAGTGGCGTTGATCCTGTGCCAACCACCGCAATGTCACTGATGGTCGCGGGCTTCCAACCCTCTAAGCTCGATGACTCTGCTTCGCGCCAGTCGTCTGTTGCCCGCCCTGACAGCGCAGCTTCAAGCACCGCTTGCCTAAACCGCTTGAGCAACGCCGGAATGGCGTCCAGGCGATCATTGCAGGCTTGGATGCGGGCCAGCAGGGTGTCGAGTTGGTCAGCAACGCGGGTTTGTTCCGCCGCAGGCGCCAGAGGAATACTCAGTGAACGCAACTTTTCCTGTGGGATGTTGCGCATCGAGAGCTGGTTTCCAGTGGACGCAGCCTGGATGGCTTGGCGCAATTGGGGCGTCTTCAACGCGTAGTTGATCCATCGCTTTACAGACTCATCGACGACCAGCCTCAGCACCTTGTCGCTCAGATAGAGGCGCTTCTCGATCGGGCCAACAATCACGCTCGCACCAACGAGTTCGATGGTGTTAGCTCGTGATATCAAAAGATCGCCAGAGCGGATCCGATTTCGTTCGTTGAGCAACGTGTCTTGGGGCAGCGTCTTGCTTGCCTCTTCGTTGAATCGCCCCCAGGTCACCGCGCTGATCTTTACGAGTCCAGCTTCACCTGCGGTAGGTGGCCGCTCCTCACACTTGACGTTCTGCCCCGCTTCAATTGCTCGCAGCAATGTGCCAAGCGGAATGACGCCCCATCCAGCCGGTAACTCACTCATCTTTGTTTTTCTTGTCCAACAACAAGCCCCGCCGCGCCAAACGCTCCTGCGCATCTACCAGCGCCGCATGCAGTTGTCGCTCCAATTCCGCCTTGGGCGGCAGTTCTGTCCAATACTCGGCCACGGTGATCCCGTCCTTGTGCATCTGCAGCAGTTCCACCTGCTCGCGGCTGGATTCGGCGCACAGGATCAGGCCGATGGGCGCTTCCTCAGCCGCCTGGCGTTCATGTTTGTCCAACCACTTCAGGTACAGCTCCATCTGGCCCTTGTGCGCGGCCTTGAAGCGGCCGAGCTTGAGTTCGATGGCCACCAGGCGGCGTAGCCGGCGGTGGAAGAACAGCAGGTCGAGGTAGAAGTCTTCCCCGTCGATGACCATGCGTTTTTGCCGTTCGACAAAAGCAAAACCGCGCCCCAGTTCCAGGATGAAGGCTTCGAGCTGGCGCAGGATCGCGGCTTCGAGGTCGGCTTCGTCATGGCCCTGGTGCAAGCCCAGGAAGTCCAGAAAGTACGGATCCTTGAAGACTTGCGCAGGTGATGCGACCAGCGCGGGCGTCTGGGCTGCGGCGATTTCCGTGCGTTCGAAGGCCTTTCGGTCGATCTGGTGGTTCAGTTCCCGCACGCTCCATCCATCCTGCGCAGCGCGCTGGGCATAAAAGGCGCGGGCTTCGGGTGTCTTGAGCGCCACGATGGCCACCAGGTGGCTCCAGCTCAATTGTGTCGACAGCGTCGACACAATCTCCGCATCAGGGAAAGCCTCTGCGAACTTCACCATGCGGCGAAGGTTACGGGATTCGAACCCTCGGCCGAATTCCTGCGCCAGTTGCTGGCCCAACTGATCAAGTAAGCGAGCGCCGTAGCCGGCACGTTCACCCCCCAAAACTTCGGAGGCCAGGCGTTGCCCAACGGTCCAGTACAGCCGCGTCAGCTCGGCATTCACCGCACCAGCCAGGCGCTGGCGGCTGGCGGCGATCAGCGCGCGCAGCTCGACATACAGATTGTCCGGCGGGGCGCCGGCTCCAGCTGTCGTCAATTCGTTCATGCCTGGGTCTCGTCGGCTTGCGGTTCGTCCAAAGGCAAGTCGTCCAGCGCCGCATCCGGGTCCTCGCCCAATTCCTCCAGCAAGGCCCGCAACTCGGCCATGGCGTCGCCTAACTCGCGCTGCAGCAGGCGAGCCACCATGGCCGGATCGTCGCGCTGGGCGTCGGCGGCTTCGGCGCTGTCGTCCTTAAGCCAGCTGATGTCGAGGTTGTCGTCGCGTTGGGCGATCTGTTCGCGCGTGAAGCGGCGCCAGCGGCCTGTCGCGCCGGTGTCCTGTCGTGCGGCCAACGCAGCGGGGCCGCCAGCGGGGTCGTCACCAAACACGTCTTCAAACTTGTCGCGCGGGCGCTCGGCGGGGGCGTCGGGCAATGTGCGGAAGTAGTCACGCGTGAAGGGTGTGCGCTTGCCGAATTGCGGCATATTGGCGCGCATGTCGTAGACCCACACTTCCTTGGTGTTGCCCTTGTCGGTCTTGCCGCGGGTGAAGAACAGCACGTTAGTCTTCACGCCCTGGGCGTAGAAGATGCCGGTGGGCAGGCGCAGGATGGTGTGCAGATTGCACTTGTCCATCAGGTCGCGGCGGATCTCAGTGCCGATGTTGCTTTCGAACAGCACGTTGTCGGGCAGCACGACGGCAGCGCGCCCACCCGGCTTCAGCGCACGGTAGATGTGCTGCAGGAAGGCGAACTGTTTGTTGCTGGTCTCGAAGGTGAGGTCGCCGCGCGTGGGCAGGCCGCCGCCTTTCTTGGTGCCGAAGGGTGGGTTGGAGAGGATCAGCGTGGCATTCGGCAACTGGTTGTGGTCATCGCTGAGCGTGTCGCCATAGATCACTCCGCCTTCGATGCCGTGCAGCAGCATGTTCATCAGTGCCAGGCGGTGCGTGTCCTGTACCAGCTCCATGCCGAAGAAGGTGTCCTTGGCGTAGCGGCGCTGATGGGCATCTGTCAGGCTGTCGAAGTCGTTGTGCCGACGCAGGTAGTTGTTGGCCGCGATCAAAAAGCCGCAGGTGCCAGCCGCCGGATCTTGGATCACGTCGCCCAACTGCGGCTGCATCACTGCAACGATGCTGTCGATCAGATGCCTTGGCGTGAAGTACTGGCCGGCGCCGCTCTTTTTCTCGCCGGCGTTCCGCTCCAGCAGGTCTTCGTACATGTCGCCCAGGTCGTCGCGGTCCACGCTGTACCAGTCTAGGCCGTCGATGTCCGTGACCAGCTTGCTCAGCGTGGCGGGCTTGGTGATGAAGGTGTTGGCGTTGGCGTAGATTTCCTGCACCGCGCCGCGACCGTGCAGGCCGTAGTCGAGCAGCATCTCCTTGTAAAGGTCGAGCCGTTCGGGCGCGGAGGCGTTGAGCAGGTCGTCCCAGCGGGTGCCGGGTTGTTCGACCGGGGGCTCGGACTTTTTGGGCCGCTTCCACACCTTGAGCCGGTCTTCCTGGCCGGTCTCCTTCATCATTTTCAGGAACAGCAGGTAGGTCAGTTCGCTCAGGTACTGGTGGTAGGTGACGCCGTCGTCACGCAGCACGTGGCACAGCGACCAAAGCTTGGCGCCGATGTCGAGCGCGGCAGAGTGGTTGGTCATGGGGTAGCAGGGGATCAGTAGAGGTCAACGGTTGGCCGATGATGGCGGGGCCCACAGCGCGTCGTTGAAGGCTTCCAGCACGGGCTGGAGCTGGCCGTTGAAGACTTTGTCGAGGCGGTTGAAGCCGCCGCCTTCGCGCTTGAAGATGAGGTCGGGGTCGTCGAGAGCGGCGCGGTCCACCAGCACATTGGCTTTGGTCTGCGCCGCGATGCGTTTGAGCCAGTCGCGCTGCGGTGTGCTCCACGGCTTACTGCCAGGCGGGTGCGCCAGCAGGTGTTGCAGCGCGTGGTCCACCCGCTCGGCGTAGGGTACCAGCGCGTCGCCGATGGCTGCCTGGCGGATATAGCCGACGATGCGCGCGGCGATGTCCTGGTTGGTCAGCTCGCGCCAAGCCGAGGCGAGATTGGTTTCGGTGAAGCCGGCACGGTCCAGGGTCAGCACCAACTCGCGCAGTTGGGCGCGGGTCAGCTCGCGCGGTCGGGTGAGCACGGTCACCAAGGCCGGAATCCGGTTGCCCTGGGCCTGAATGAAGTCGCTGAACGCGCGGAGGTAGTCGTCTGGCTTCTGGGCCTTGCCGTAGCCACGATCGGCACGTTCAAAGCGGTCGGCATGCTCTGACACATACATCTCGCGTTCGGGGCCATCACCGCGGCGGTCCAGCAGTTCGCCCAGCTCCGGGTTTTGAACGAACCATGCGGCCACATCGGTCAGGGTCATGGCCTTCAGTTTCTGGATGAAGACCTGCACGGGCATGCCGGCCTTGGCTTCGAAGTCTTGCCGGTCATTGTCAGAGAGGTGGCGCTTCTTGCGCTGCAGCTTGGCCAGGAACTGGTCACGCGCCAGGGCGGTGGCGGCATCGTCCTTGAGCGTTGCCAGTTCCTGGGCCAGTTGGCTGAAGCTGATTTTCGGGTTCACGACCACGGGTTGCATGGCCGTCATGTCGCCGATAGCCTCGAAGATGCGCACGGCGTCGAACACGCGGAACGCGTCCTTCACGTCCGTACCGCCGAAGTCGCACAGCCGCGTGGCGCGGCCCAGCATCTGATCGAAGAGGATGCGGCTGTTGACCTGACGCAGGAAGACCAGATTGCAGATTTCGGGCACGTCCACGCCTGTGGTCAGCAGGTCCACCGTCACGGCGACATTGGGCAGGCGTTCGTTCCTGTAGCGGCGTATGAGCTGCAGCGGCTTGTCGGCCGCGCCCGTGATCTTGATGACGGCGTCGTCTTCGACGGCACCGTACTGCGCGGCGAAGGCCTGCTTGAGCAAGCCCACGACCATGTCGGCATGGCTGTCGCTGACGCAGAAGATCAGGGTCTTGCGGCGCGACGCGGGGTCCAGCTCCTGGGCCAGGTAGTTGCACACGACCTCGTTGAACGCCCGCGTGATGACCTTTCGGTTGAAATCGTCGATCTTGAGCTTGATCTCGTCCGGCGCCTTGAACAGGTCGATTTGCTGACGGCCCGTGTTGTAGACCTTGACTTCCTCACCAGCCTTCCAGGCGATGCCTTCATTGGACAACTGCGTGTGCACCTGGATGGGCGGTTCGTAGTCCGCCAGCCAGCCATCGACGACGGCCTCGCGGTACCCATAGGTAAACACGGGTGGCCCGAAGATTTGGGTGGTGTGCAGCGCTGGCGTAGCGGTGAGCCCGACCTTCACCGCATCGAAATGGTCCAGCACACGCCGGTACTTGGAAACGTAGTCGTCGTAACCACGGAAGCTGAGCTCGGTGTCCGACAATTCGCGGTCCAGCAGGTAGCCGCGGTGGCATTCGTCGACGACGATGCAGTCGTACTGGTCGACGGGAGGCGGCGGCTCGCCCTCGGCGGTGTACAGAACACGTTGCACCATGCCCTGGATCGTGGCCAGGTGGACGGCCGTGTCGGCGTCGGGCCGTGGGGCATCCAGCTCCTTGATGCCGAAAATGTCGGCGAAGGTCTGCAGGCGCTCCATCCGCGTGTCCTTGAAGGCGTTCGCGGCCTGCTCGCCCAGGGCTGAGCGGTCGACCAGAAACAGGATGCGGCGAAAGCGCTTGGCTTTGAGCAGGCGGTAGATGAGGGCAATGCAGGTCTTGGTCTTGCCGGTGCCAGTGGCCATGGCCAGCAAGATGGCGCGCTGGCCAGCGTGGATGCTCGCTTCTGTCGCCAGGATGGCGTTCTGCTGGTAGGGCCGAAGCGGGAAGCCGTAGTCGAACGGCGCATTGGCGAGTTCGGTGTGCGCGCGGTCTTCGTCCTGCTGCACTAGCGCGCTCAAGCCTTCAGGCGTGTACCAACCGTCTAGTGCGTGGCCGAGGTTGTCGGGGCGCCGCAGGTCGCAGAACCAGACGCCGCTTTTCTCGGCCAACTGCCGTAAGTAGGGACGACCGTTGGTAGAAAAAACAAAGGGAATACGGAACTCGGCGTTGGCGCCGAAGTTGACAGCGGGAAGTTCCACCTCGGTTGATGCACGGAAGCCACGGCTGTAGCGCTTGGCTTGTTGCAATGCAGCCGACACGTCAATGTTCTTGCGCTTGGCCTCTACGATCGCGACCGGCGTGAGGCCGATGAACAGCGCGTAGTCGGCAGGCCCGGTCTCGGTGGGCCATTCGGCAATGGCGAGGTTCCGGTCACGTTGGGGCCGGGCACCCTTGGCGAACGTCAGCTGTGCCGAGTCGACCGTCCAGCCCGCGCTGGCCAGTTGGTCGTCGATGAGCTTGCGCGTATCGCCTTCGCTGATCTGGATGACCGCTGCCGCCGAGTTTGCGGCAGCCACGAGCCTAGCGATGACTTGTGGTGGCTCAGCACCGGCTTGGGCCCGGAGCAGCTCCAGTCGTTGGAGCAGTGCGGACTTGGCCGATTCGGCCTCCGTGGCCATGTTCTCCCAGAAGGCGCGATCTTCTTCTGCGCGCCTGATCTGTGCCTGCGCCTGATCGAGCACCTGCGCCGCATCCTGATGCGTAGCTCGGTACTGGGCCAGTTCGACCCGAAGTGCGTTGAGTTCGGCTGTGAGTTCCACGCTTTCGTTCGCCGGTGGCACTGGAGGCAGGAACGGGCCAGATTTGAAAGCGGGATCCTTGAAGGTTCGGTGGAACCACACGCCTAGTTGCCACGTGAGCCGGAGGCTGAGCAACGCGGTGCGGTGGTCGCCGCCAAAACTATGGTTCGCGTTATTGCCCGACCTGCGGATCTGCGCGAACAACGCCCCGACCTCTCGCGGAACAATGCCCTGGTCTTGCAGACGGCGAAGCAGGTCGATCTGCTTTTCTTCGGGAGATGCGGAAACCCCGACATTCGAAGCGGCGAGTTGTGCAAGCAATTCCGTCAGCTGGCGCAGCTTGAGGAGGCACGTATTCGGATCGTCTGCGAAATAGCGCTCGGCGAGCATTCCAAGGCGCACGAGCTGTTGGTCGTGCGCCTTGAGATGTCCAAAGTTTGAAGCCTTATCACCCTGCATGTCAGGCCACTTCAGCTCGAAGGCTGGCGTTGCTTGCGGGGTGGCGTGGCAAGGCTCCCGTTGGCTGACGTGGCAGCCGATGCGGCAATGCCGTGATCACGGCAGTAGCTGAGCACCATGACTTCGAGCATGGATGCAACGCTGCGTCTCTCTGCCTCCGCGGCAGCCGACAGCGCGGCCTTCACATCGGGAGGCACTCTTGCGCTGACCACCTCAGTCTTCGTTACAGCCAAGGCAGAGCTCCTGTGTGAAAAACGCTAGCGTTCTGCAATGATAGCTCAACCCATACCGAAAATTTCCTTGGATTAAGACAGGTGATCGATTGACGCCTCGATGGCCAAACTGCGACGCTCGAAGTTCTAATTTGATCGGCTGAATCCAGTCTGAACCGGTTTTTCGGCACCCAAGACTGAAGGACCGCCGAGATAGATCGTTTGTGGATGGCTTCAGCGCAATCCTCAGCAGATATGTAAACCTCCCGAAAGCGACCACCAGCTCAGCTGGGTCATCGAGCAACTCATGGCCGGCCCCAGGCGCATCGTGTAGGCGCGCTCGCAGCTGCACATAGGCCAACTGGTGCAGCAATGGGACTGGGGGACAGGCAAGCTGCGCGAGGCTCGCATCGCGGCGATGAAGGACCGGCAGGCCACGCTGATCGACGAGCAAAGCAAACAGCGCTTCAGCGTGCCGTTCGCGGCCGTCGTGCCTGTCGATGTTCGGCAGGCAGCCACGTCATCCTCACCGGCGACTGCAGCGCCGCTGAGGCCGCCAGAGATCCTTCACAAACAGGACTTCCGCATCGGCTAGCGCGTGAGCTTCACCGACCAAAGCCTCAAGCGGCACGTCGGAGAAATCGTTCGGATCAACCAGCGCACAGCCACCGTCCACTGCGATGGCCGCACATGGCGCGTGACGTTCGCTCTGCTTCAACACGTCACCGACATCACGCCTTAAACCACAAGCCGTCAACAACAGCCTCGACCGGACTATTACCCTTGACCCGTTCGTCATCGCCAGTTTCAGCGAGGTCCTTGGCGACCCTTCTTGCCACTGCATGCGTGATCTCCTGCACAACAATCATGTTCGTCGCCCAGACGTACAAGCCAGCGGTGCACTCGCCCCGGGGAAAATTCTGCAATCGAAAGCCAACCTCGCAGTTGCGCTTCAACAATGAAGCAAAACTTGCCATCGGCCTATCGACGGGAACGAGGAAGAAGAGCGCGTTGCGATTGGTAAGGTTGATGATCTTTTTGACTTCGCTGATCGACTCGGCGGGACTCGTTAGAGAGGCCGCGAGGGCTGGGTAATCCGGCGATTCATCCATTTGTTTAGTCGGCGGATCGCTTTGCCAAGTTTCGCGGCGCGAGGGCTCATCTGCCCCGACGGCGCCGGGGATTCAGCATCACGGAAAAGGTAGATCGTCACAAACGACGACGCTACGAGGACGAACGCCGAACCGGTCAATTCCAATACCCTGCTGCTGGTCAGCCCGGTCCAGTTTTGCCACCACCCGTAGAGCGTCGCACCAAGGACGACGCCGGCCGCGATGACCAGCGTCTTAACAATGCTCCACATGAAAAAGCGAAGTGCAGGCCCCACCAGTATGGGCGCTGCAGCGCACCCAGCGAGACCGCTGAGCGCCCAACTGATCATTTGTGGCACCACAATCAATGCGACAGCTCCGCCATAGAACTTGAGTCCGCCCCCCACGTCCACCGCAATCCTGAGCAGTCCAAGAAGCAGTGCCCCGGCCTTGCCGCGAAAACTTCCTGCTGCATCGATAGCCCCGGCGCCGCTGGCCCACCAAGCGATTAAGAGCGTGGCGGTTAACGCAAGTGCAAAGAAATACCAAACAATTCGAACGTCCGAGCCGTGGCACGTTGCGAGCTTGCGGGCAGTAAGCGCGATCACAAGCAGAGCAAGTACTACGAGGCCAAGAGAGCCGAAAAGTGAGGTGGCACTTGGAAGAAGGTTCATGAGCCAATTTTCACTGCGAAGCAGATCAGGGTGCCACTGGCGCGACGTGAGAGGAGCGAGCTGTGCCCGAGGAGATCGGAGGGGCCATTTAGACGATTTCAAACGGCGCGGATACGAATTGATACAAAATATACGTACTGACAGTCAAAAAATACGTACTGTGAGTCGTATGATTGCGACTCGGCAGCACGAACCGTGCTGACGTGGTTGGACAGATTGAAGGTTTCTCCTAGTACCCAGGAAGCAAAAGTCAGTGATCGGGCTTCGCGAAAGCGAGGTCACTCTGTTGGACAGTAAACAGAGCGTTAACGCAGCCGATTGCCGGGAAGCCGGAGCGGTGGCAGCGAACGGAACGCCGAGCAGGATGCAGGACGAGCAGCGCAGATCGCTAGGTGCACAGCACAGCGAGATTGCCAGAACGATCAGCACTTGTTTGGGGGACCGCAGCAGGCCTGCGGCAACTGTGATGGGCTTGGTAGTCGAGTTGGCTCCTTTTCGGAACCTGCTTTCAGGGGGACGGGCATGTGCCCGGATAGGAGTGTGTTGATGAACAAGCAATCTCGTGCTAACCACATCGCGGTGTTGAAGAAGCTTCGCGATGACCACCGTAGCCAACTCGACGATGGTGTTTTGAGTGAGCTGGACAGCCTTATCAAGGAGCTTGAAAAAGCTCCGAGTGGCTTCCACGAAAACGTTGAGGCAGCGTTGCTGGCTTCACGCGTTCTAGAGGCAGTCGCGAGGATCATCCATGTGGTGACGAACCTCGGCGATTGGTTCAAATGACTCAGACCCCCAAGCCCATTCTTTGTTTAGAGCACCATGAACATCGGCAACGCCATTCAGCTAGCACGCACCAGGCGCAAGCTATCGCAGGCCCAACTGGCAGAGCGGGCCGGCATGTCTGTGTCTTACCTATCGCTGCTTGAGCGATCAAGGCGAGACCCCCCACTTTCCACGCTTCAACGTATCGCCGGCGGGCTTCACGTTCCACTCGAAATTCTGTTTTTCTTGGGCGCCGAAGGTACCGAACTTAGCGGGATCAACAAGGATCTCGCAGGACAACTGGCGGCCATGGCACTGGACCTGCTGAATGAGCCTGAACCTGGTCAAACCGATCTACCCGTTTAGGCCCATTGGGTCTACTACGACACTTGCGTCGATGCTCCGAATGTCGGAGCGCGAAATGGTGGACTTGGCTTCTCGGGCCAGTCGCTTGTACCGCCCGGTCAAGCTGAAGACCGGCCGGCAGACTTTTGATGCCAACCATCCGCTAAAGCCCATTCACGCGCGTATCAAAGCCGCGATGCTCGCCCACGTCGGGTTTCCTTGGTATCTGACGGGGAGCCTGAAGGGCCGTGACTACAAGGTCAACGCCGAACTCCACAAGAATCAAAGTGTGGTCATCTGTGAGGACGTGAAGGGATTCTTCGGCGCAGTTTCGGATGAGCGGGTCTTCGATGTGTGGCGTAACTTCTTCAATTTCTCCCTCAGCGTTGCGGAGATCCTGACTTCCTTGACTGTGAAGGATGGGGCACTTCCGCAGGGCGCGATACCGAGTTCGTACCTCGCAAACCTCGCACTGTGGCGCGATGAGCCACTCCTCCAGGCAAAGATGGCAGCTGAGGGGATTGTGTATTCAAGGTACGTGGACGACATCGCGATGTCCTCAAAGACGCCGCTGACAACCGACCGCAAGACGGCGCTGATCGGAGCAGTCTATGGAATGCTCCGTCGGAACGGGCTCTCCGCGAAGCGCGAGAAGCACGAGATTTTCCCGGCGACAAAGCCCATGATCACCACCAAGCTGATCGTCAACCGAAAAGCGTCCTTGACCACCGCGCAAAGAAGCAACGCTCGCGCTGCCGTTCATCATGCTGAGAGGCTCGCGGCAATGCCCGGCGCTGAGGCGGAGTTGGCTTGGGATGCTCTCAACAAGGCCGCTAACCGCGTTGGGCAGCTAGGGCGCTTTCATCCGAATCTTGCGGAGCCATTGCGCGAACGGATACGACTGGCCCGTGAAAGCCTCGATGCTCCAGAGCTTACGCCACGCATTACTGGTGGGGCCCCACCTGTGGACACTCGGCCATATGCGGCCCCCTGGGACGCAGTCTGACGCTGCGAAATTGCGGGGAGCTTGGGTGAAAGCCGAAGAAAGGCGCCGCTATGCTGCCTATCTGCGCACCCCCCCACGGTTCGGCGGTGAGATAAGCAGACATCGCGGGGGAGGTCTCTATGATTTTCCATTGCGGCGCTGCTCGACTCAAGATTCCCCATGCCCTCTAGCTGGCTTGGCAGGAGCGCGCGGACTCGGCGCTATGTCATCTGGCGCGGCTTCAAGGGAATCACGTCGGCGCCGATGCGCAGCTTGTCCAGGTAGTCCGCCCAGCGCTGCATCATTTCCCGGCGCGCGGGAAGATGTGCGGTGCGGTTGTACGCACGACCGTTGGCATCCTTGACCGTGTGGGCAAGTTGATGCTCGATGAAGTCCACGCGCTCGCCGAGCACCTCATCCATGATCGTCCGCGCGGTTGCCCTGAAGCCGTGGGCCGTGTGGACTTCGGCGCTGTAACCCATCCCGCGCAGGGCGGCATTGATCGTGTTCTCGCTCATGGGGCGTTCACCCGTCCGTATGCTGGGAAACACAAACCGTCCATGCCCTGTGATCGGGTGCAGGTTCCGCAGGATCTCCACCGCTTGGGTTGCCAGCGGCACAACATGATCGATCTTCATTTTCATCTTCGGGCCGGCGATGCGCCACTCGGCCGCGTCCAGGTCGATCTCGGCCCATTCCGCCGTGCGCAACTCGCCAGGGCGGACAAACAGCAGAGGGGAAAGCTTCAGCGCGGCAACGGTAGTGGGGTGGCCGCTATAGGCATGGATCGAGCGCATCAGATCTCCGACTCGCTTGGGCTCGGTAATGGCGGCGAAGTGCTTGGTCGCTTTCGAGGCCAGAGCTTCGCTCAGGTCGGCGGTTACGTCCCTCTCTGCCAGTCCTGACACCACTGCGAAGCGAAACACCTGCCCGCAAAGCTGCTTGACGCGGTGGGCGGTATCGATAGCGCCGCGTGCTTCCAGCTTGCGCACAACTCGCTCCAGAATGTCGCGCGGACCGATGGTGGACATGGGCATCTTGCCGATGAAGGGGAACACGTCCTTCTCGAGCCATGTCTTGACCTTGAGCTGCGTTCCACTCGCTCGTTTGGCCGCAGTCTTTCCCAGCCACTCGCGCGCAACCGCCTCGAACGTATTCGCCGCTGCGTCGGCTCGGGCTCTCCTTTCTTCGCGCTTGGCCGCGCTCGGGTCAGTCCCGTCTGCCAGCAGCTCGCGGGCGGCGGCGCGGCGATCCCGAGCTTTGGCCAGCGAGACCTCTGGGTAGGTTCCCAGCGCCAGCGTTTTCCGCTTGCCGGCGAAGGTGTAATCCATTCGCCAGTATTTCCCGGCAGTCTTCACCAACAGGTACATGCCGGCGCCGTCGGCATATTTGTCGGCGATGGCCTTCCCGGTGGGCTTCACCTGCCTAACAAACGTGTCTGTCAGCGCCATCTCCACTCCTTAACGGTATCTCGTCACGGGGATTTCCGGGATACCGGCAAAAGTAACGGTATTTCTGGGAGATGAGATGCTACGCGGCGCGTCGGCGCGAGGCAAAGAAAAACCCGCTACGCCTTGGGGCGTGCGGGTTTCTGATGTGGGGTGAGACGCCGTGATTCGGGTCTTTGGTGCCTTCGACAGGAACCATTCCGGCCCGCGCTGTTCCGTCTCCCGCCGCGCATCGCGACATCCTGTGGGCCCTGGGTGCAATGCTGCTGCTGTGGACCCTCTCGATCGCCGGGTTCTACCCGACCCCGCCCTGGGACAACGTCGAGGAGCTGTTCTGGGGCGGCAGCTTCGAATGGAGCTACTACAAGCATCCGCCGCTGCCGAGCTGGCTGATGGGCGTGCTGATCCACTTGGGCGGACGCCAGCCCTGGCTGACCTATGCCGCCGGCGTCGGCTGCGGGGTGGGCGCGCTCTACCTCGTCTGGCGCTGGTCGACCGCGCTGGTCCATCCGGCCCGCGCGGCTCTGGCCGTTCTGCTCGGCTCGCTGGTGACCTACCACGTGCAGCGCGCGGTCGTCTACAACCACAACACCGTGCAGCTGCTGCCGCTGGCCGGCTACTGGTGGATGCTGTGGCGCGTGCTGCATGCGCCGTCGTCGTCGAGGCTGCGGGACTGGGCCTGGCTCGGTGTCTTTGCGGCGCTGTCGATGCTCACCAAGTACAGCGCGGTGGTGCAGTTCGCGGTCGGCGCGGCCTTCATCGTGAGGCAGGGCCAGTGGCGCGACGCGCAGGTGCGGCGCGGGCTGCTGCTGGCGGGCGGCGTGGCGTTGCTGCTGATGGCGCCGCACCTGTGGTGGGTGCTGGAGCACTCCGCGCGGACGATCGCCTACGCGCGCCATTCCGTCCAACCGGCGGGTGGGCACGGGTACGGCCTGCGCCATCTGGTGCACGTGTTCGTGGTGCAGGTGGCCCGGCTGTCGCCGATGCTGCTGCTGGCCGGCTGGGCCTGGTTCACACGCGCCTCCGTGGCGCCGCCGCCGCTGTCCTCGGCCGCCACGCCGGGACTGAGTGCGTTCGACCGGCGCTTCCTGGCCTGGGCCACGCTCGGGCCCGCGTGCCTGGTGTTTCCCGCGGCCATCCTGCTGAAGATCCTGCTGGCTGCGTCCTGGCTCACCACCTTCTTCCTGCCGGCGGCGCTGTGGGCGGTGGCCGTGCTGCCCGGCCTCGAGGCGGAGCGCTGGAGCCGCCGCCGGTGGCGCGGCGTCGTGGCCACCGTGGTGGTGCTGCATGTGGCCGGCGCGCTCGGCCAGGGGTGGGTCGACGGCGTGCTGAGCAGGCGGCTCGGCTACATCACGCGCGCCAACCTGCCGGCCGGGGCAGTCGCCGATGCCTTGCGCGCCATCTGGCACGACCGCGCCGGCGACCGGCCGTTCAGGCTGCTCGTCGGCGACACCTGGTTCGCGGGCGCGGTGGCGCTGAAGATGGACCCGTCGATGCAGCTGCTGATCGACGGCGACGAGCGCAACTCCCCCTGGCTGGCCCCCGGCGCGCTGGAGCGTGAAGGCGGCATGGTGCTGATCCTCGACACGCAGGAGTTCCGCTCCGAGGGCGCCTTGCTCGAACCCCGGCTCGCGCAGGCTGATTGCCGCGGCACGCTGGACATTCCCTGGGCCGGCACCGACGAGCGCAACAGCTTGCGCGCGCGCTGGGGCATCGTGCTGCCGCACGGCGAGCATGGGGCGAAGAACTGCGGGGCGCACGCGCGTCAATGACGCCAACGCCAACGCCAACGCCGACGCCGACGCCGACGCCGACGCCGACGCCGCCGGGGCCCGTCAGCCCCTGAACCGCTTGCGCGTCAACGCCAGCGCGATCCAGAAGGCGACGACCGCATAGACGGCCAGCACCGCCGCGTGCACCCACCAGCCGGTCGGCCACTGGTCCATGAAGAGGGGCCGCACCAGCGCCACCGCGTTGGTCAGCGGCAGCCACGCCGCCACGGCCCTCACCGCCGAGGGCAATTGCTCCACAAAGTGAGGAGATCGGGTTGACGCACACGACTGATCGACGATAGGCGACCGTCATGGAATTGGCGGCTCCCACCGGACTGATGCCTCGGACACATAGGGAGAAAAATATGAGTGGCCGTGAATTCTGCGCACCAGACAATTCCAACTATCCGAAGTGGTCAAGTTGGGATGTCTTCAAATGGCAAGCGCTCTCTGAGAAGTTTGGTGGCGGCCGCGCGTACCTGACCGCCTATAAGGACGGCTGGGTTGTCTACAACAAGAACCGAATCGTCGAGATCGCCAAGCAAGAAAAGATACCGCCTGCCCTCCTCGCATCCGTCGCATGGGCCGAAGTGGGGGGCAAGCCCGATGGCACCAAGAAACCAGTATTCTTCGAACGATCCTTACAGACTTGGTTCAATCAAAGGGGCGGCGCGCCAGGCATTTATGACAAGCCGCCTGGAGGCACTTCCGTTGGCGCCGTCAGCATCCAAATGCGCAATGCCGCAAGAGAATTGGGCTTGTCCATCGAGGAAATGTCCTTCTCCGATCAGGTGGCCATGTTGAACTGCCTCAATACAGACGTCTTCAATCTGACGGTGGTCGCCAAGCATCTACGTGGCTTGGTCCTGCACGACTACCCGAGCGCAGGTACAGCCCATTTGACCGATGAGCAGTTCATTGCCGCGGGCGCGCGCTACAACCGGGGGACAACTCGCCCGCTGGCGGATATCACGAACTCGATCAAGCTCCCGCCGGGTGCCAGGGGCCGGGAATATTCAGAGTACGGACGCAGAATGATTGAGCATCGAGAGCATGTTTCACGCCTGCTCAACAGATTCTGAGCATGAAGAAACTTGGCGCGATCGGCATGTCGTTCTACGCACTTCTGTGCGTGGCAGTTATGTTCATGATGCCGATGAACGAGTACGAATGGATGCTCGACGATCCCAAGGCGCGCGCTGACGGCCTCACCTTTTGCGGGTTGCCCCTTGATGACGGAATCGACGCCAGAATCATCGCGCTCATCGTGCTGTTGCCCCTCGCTATCGCGGGCTGCGCGCTATCCGCAAAGAAGCGCCGGATTCATTACTCCGCCTGGCTCGCATTGGTGGTGCTATTGGTTTGGGGTTGGCGTTTTTTTGTCCACTACCCGCTTTGCCCCGGGCGAGAGGCTTTCTAGGAACATTGGACTCATCGTCCCGAGTACAACCTTCGGGGCAGTACGGTTGGGATGACGCCTTCCCCTCGTGCTAGAAATTCGCGATCAGCAACTTGCGCGACGCGGGCACGGCGACCAGTCTTCAGCTCCCGAGCGTTTCGGCAAGCAGCCTGAGTACGATGGAATCGGCGCCCGTGCGAGACCCAGCCCTGGGAAAACAAGAGAACAACTACCCCCGAAATCTCTTCCGAGTCAACGCCAGAGCCACCCAGAAAGCCGCAACCGCATACACAGCCAGCACCCCCGCATGCACCCACCAGTTCGCTGGCCATTGGTCCATGAACAGCGGCCGCACCAGCGCCACCGCGTTGGTCAGCGGCAGCCACGCCGCCACGGCCCTCACCGCCGAGGGCAATTGCTCCAGCGGAAAGAACACGCCGCTCAGGAACATCATCGGTGTCATGAACAGCGTGAAGTAGTACGTGAAGAAGTCGTAGCCCTTCGCCAGCGCATTGAAGATCAGCGCGATCGACGAGAAGGTGATGCCGGCGCCGACCAGCACCATCCACGCGACGACGAGTTTCGGGCTGTGGCTGATGCCCAGCCCGAGCATCACGAACAGGATCGCCGTGACCGTGAAGATCGACTTGAACGCGGCCCACAGCATCTCGGCCAGCACGATGTCGTCGAGACCGACCGGCGCGTTCATGATGCCGTCCCAGGTCTTCTGCACATGCATGCGCGAGAACGCCGAGTACAGGGCCTCGAAGCTCGCCGCGTTCATCGCGCTCATGCAGATCGAGCCGCTCGCCAGGAACAGGATGTACGGCACCTTCACGCCGTCGACCGACACCTGCCCCACCAGCGCGCCCATGCCGTAGCCGAAGGCCACGAGCCAGATCAGCGGCTCGGCGATGTTGCCGATCAGGCTCGGAATGGCGAGCTTGCGCCACACCAGCAGGTTGCGCAGGAACACGGGCCACCAGCGCAGCGAGAGTTCGGGCGCGCGCCACACGGAAGGCGCAGGCGGCGACGCAGCGGTCGCAATGTTGTTCATGATTTCCTCTCCATTTCAGGAATACCGCGGAACCGGCTTTGCCGGGCCGCTGGTATTGCCCCCGGCGAGGGGGTAGGAGGCCACACGAAGTGGGCAAGCCTGGGGGTGTGCCGCATTCTTAGCCGTCCTCCCGGATCTGCCTGCCGGTGAGCTTGAGGAACAGGTCCTCCAGGTTCGCGGGCCGATGAAAAGTGCGCAGGCCGCTGTGTCGCGTCAGCGCATCGAGCAGCCGCCGCGCGTCCTGCGTGTAGAAGAAAACGGTCTCCCCGCTGACCTCCACGCGTGCTGCCATCGCCTTCAGTTCGGGTGAGTCGGCCAGCGACAGCGCGCCGTTGCCGTACACCTCGACCACGTCGGGTTCCAGGTGCTCGGCGATCAGGTCGCGCGGCCGGCCTTCGGCGATCTTGCGGCCGTGGTCGAGCACCAGCAGGCGCGAGCACAAACGCTCGGCCTCGTCCATGAAATGCGTGGTCAGCAAGATCGACTTGCCCTGCTGCAGCAAGACCTGCAGCCGCTCCCACATGAGGTGCCGCGCCTGCGGATCGAGCCCGGTGGTCGGCTCGTCGAGCAGCAGCAGCCTGGGATCGTTGACCAGCGCGCGCGCCAGCGACAGCCGCCGCCGCATGCCGCCCGACAGTTCGCCCGGCTTCGCATCGGCCTTGTGCGACAGCGCCGCGAACTCCAGCAGCTGCGGCACGCGTGCGCGCACCTGCGCCTTGCCGAAGCCGAAATAGCGGCCGTACACCACGAGGTTCTCGGCGCAGCTGAAATCCGGGTCGAGCGTGTCGAACTGCGTCACCACGCCGAGCTGCGCCTTGATGGCCAGCGCGTCGCGCGGCATCTGCAGCCCCAGCGCGGAGATGTCGCCGCCGTCCGGCGCGGTGAGGCCCAGGCACATGCGGATGGTGGTGGTCTTGCCCGCGCCGTTCGGGCCGATCACGCCCAGGCACTCGCCGGGCGCGATCTCGAACGAGAGGTCGTCGACGACGGTGGTGCCACCGTAGCGCTTGTGCAGATGGCTGGCATGGAAGAGCGGAGACTGAATGGAGGATTGTGTGGGTGGCACGCGGCCATTCTGACGCAGCCGTGCCGCGGGCGCCCCATCGCTTCAATCGATGGACAACCGCGCGTGTTCGGGGCCACTACATGGCGGACGCGTCCGGCGGACCCTCGATAACCCGGGTCGAACCGCACGCCGGCGGCGGCACAATCGACGCCAAGAATGGCGTTTGTGCGGTGGGAGGCCCAAAGATGCTGCGTTTCTGGCTGGCGCTGCCGGTGCTGATGCTGTTCGGCGCCTGCGCACCTTTTCATCGGCCGCTGGCGGTTGCGGACCGCGACAAGGTTCAGGAAGTCGACGTGCGCGTCGTCGTTGCGCAGGAGAGCTTCATGTTCTCCGCGCAGCCCCCCGGCGTGAGCGCGGCCACGGGCGGCGGGCTGATCGGCGCGCTGATCGATTCGTCGGTGCAGCAATCGCGCCAGAAGGACATGAGCGCCGAGGTGCAGGCCATCGTCGGACCGCTGCTCGACTACGACTACCGCGCGGAGGCGGGCAAGGCCCTCGGCACGCTGCTGGCCGAGCCGAGTTCGTTCCCGCTGAAGATCCGCTCGTCGCAGGTGCTCGCGGCCATGCCGGCGAAGGTCGAGCATGAGGCCCGCATCGCCGCCACGAAGGCAGGTCCCGCCTACATGGTGCTGCTGCTGCAGTACGCGCTGGAGCCCGGCCTGGGCGCCTTCACCACGCGAACCTCGGCCCTGCTGTGGCAGGACGGCCGCAGCGAGCCGAGCTACCGCGCCGCCGCCATCTTCCAGACACCCATCGGCGGCACGGCGCGCGCCGCCGTGCTGCGGCGGCTGACGGCGAACGACGGGCAGGTGCTGCGCGGCGTGATGCGCGAGTCGATGGCGCAGACCCTGCATGCGGTGGCGCTGGACATTGCCGGCGCCCGCTCCGGCGGCGTGAAGACCGCGCGCTTCAACGTCAACGGCTCGTGGGTGACGCTGGCCGGCCAGGGCTTCGACGAGCAGCCGGGCCGCGTGCTGTTCCGCGACCAGGACGGCGCCATGTATTCGGTCAGGAGCGCCGCGCCATGAGGCTGTGCCAAGAACAACTCGCCGCTGCTGCATTCGCCGCGCTCTGCGCCCTGCCCACCCTCTCGCACGCTCTCACCGAGAGCGAGCCGCTCTCCATGGTCTTCGAGCCGGCGCCCGAACCGGCCGAGCGGCCCAACGGCGTACCGGCCGCACCGCTGCGGCTCGCGCGCGACTGCACGCTGTACCTGCCCGCGATCGAGGACACGCGCAGCAACAAGGCCAACGCCGGCAACCTCACGGTGATGATGCCGACGGTGCACGCCACGCCCCGGTCCGTGCAGTCGCTGCGCAGCGGCGACGCGACGGCGTGGACGCGCGGGGCGCTGCAGTCGCTGGGCCGCTATGGACTCCAGGCGGTGCCGGGGGCGCCGCCCGCAGGCGACAGTGGCGCCAGGCAGGCTGTGGCCGACGTTGCGCTGCGCCTCGCCCATGCGTGGTCGGTGAACCTGAACCTGGTTTCGCATGTCGTGCTCAAGGTGAGCTACCGCCTGCCCGGTGGCGGGACCGCCGCGCGCCAGTACCACGGCATGGGCACGCGCACCAACTGGACCAGCGCCAACGGCGAGTTCATGTCGGTGCTGAACCTCGGCCTTGAAGAAGCGGTGCGCGGCATGGCGATCGACGCCGCGTCGCTCTGCGACGGCAGGCCGCTGCCCGAGCCGGTGGGCGCGCCATGAAGCGCGCGTTGAAGCTGCACCTGACGTGCTGCGTTTTGCAGGAATCGCAAATGGCGGCCTTCGTCGTGGTGTGCGAGCAAGTCGGGCTCAAGCCGATGCTGATCGACCTCGCCCACGGCGAGCAGAAGCAGCAGCCCATCGCCACCGGCTGGCTTCGCGGCACGCTCGAGGAAGCGAAGGCCGAGGCCATGGCCTTGGGGCAATGGCTGGCGCGCGCGGGCATGGCGGTGCGGCGCGTGAAGATCGAGGCGTCGGTCCAGGGCTGGGAGCGGCTGAGCCAGCCCGACCAGTATTTCGAGTGGCGCGGCAAGCTGCTGCTGCACAACGCATCCGCGCTGCAGCACCTGTGCGAGACGCACGGTGCTCGGCTGTCGCGCAACAGCCTCATGGGCGAGACCGGCATGCGCTTCGTCACGCTGCGCAGCCGCGAGCCGCTGGCCGGGTTCAAGGCCCGGGTGGCGGCGCTGGCTGGCCAGCTGGAACGAGAAGGCTGGCTGCCGCTGAAGCAGGACAGCGAGATCTGCCTGCACGACAGCCGCGAATCGCTCGACGACGGCTGGCCGGGCAGCGCCGCTTGACGCCGCCCGGGCTCAGAGCCTGAGGCCGCTGAACTCCATCTTCATCCACTCGATGAACGCCCGCGTGCGCGCGGGCAGCAGCCGCGCGTTGGGATAGATCACGCTCACCGGCCGCGGCGGCGGCTCGAAGTCTTCGAGCACCAGCTTCAGCCGGCCCTGCGCCACGTGCGGCATCACCTGGTACGAGAAGAAGGTGCCGAAGCCCATGCCCGCCGCGCACGACTCGATGGCCGGGGCCAGGTGGTTGAACTCCAGGCGGTTGTTCGGCGTCACGCTGATCGTCTTGCCGCCGTCGCGGAACAGCCACTGCGCCGGTGCGTCGATGCGGCCGCGCACGCAGGGCGCACCGGCCAGGTCGCGCGGATGCCGTGGCGTGCCGTGCTGGGCGAGGTACGCGGGGCTCGCAGCCACCACGCGGCGGATGGTGCCGAGCGTCTGCGCCACCAGCGACGAATCTTCCAGCGGGCTGATGCGGATGCCCACGTCGATGCCCTCCTCGAGCAGGTTCACGGTGCGGTCGTACAGGCGCACGCTACAGCGCACCTTTTCGTGCCGCTGCATGAAGCGCACGATGGCGGGCGCCACGTACATGTGGCCGAAGAGCACCGGCGCGGTGATCGTGAGCTGGCCCGCCGGCTCGCGCGCCTCGGCCTTCAGCGCGAGGTCGGCGGCGTCGGCCGCGAGCAGCACTTCGCGCGCGCTCGGCAGGTAGTGGCGGCCTTCCTCGGTGAGCGACAGCCGGCGCGTGGTGCGATGGAACAGTCGCACGCCCAGGTGCGCCTCCAGCGCGGCGAGCGAGCGCACCACTGCCGGCAGTGAGCTGCCGAGCGCCTCGGCGGCGCGAGTCAGGCTGCCCTGGTCGGCAATCTGAACGAAGGTCTGCATGGCTTTGAAACGATCCATGGCGCGATTAAACCGGAAAACGCAGCAGTCAAATACCGAATTGGCTATTCATTCATCTGATGCAGGAGAGAACAATCCAGGCAACGCCCCCGCCATCCTCAAACAAGGAGTTCCCATGACCACCGCCCGCCCCGCCCAGCCCATCAAGCTCTACGGTTCCGCCATCTCGGGCCACGTGCATCGCGTGCGCCTGTTCCTCGCGATGCTCGGCCTGCCATTCGAGAACATCGAGATCGACATGCGCAGGCGCGAGAACCGCACGCCCGAATTCCTGGCGCGCAACCCCTTCGGCCAGGTGCCGGTGATCGAGGACGGCGAACTCGCGCTGGCCGATTCCAACGCCATCCTCGTTTACCTCAACGAACGCTATGCGCCGGACCCCGCGCGCTGGATGCCGAGCGATCCCGTCGGTGCTGCGCGCGTGCAGCGCTGGTTCTCGGTGGCGGCCGGCCCGCTGGCCTACGGTCCGGCGGCGGCGCGGGTCATTGCGCTGTTCGGCCGCGACACCGACCCGGCGGAGATCGTCGCGCGTTCGCATGCGCTGCTCTCGGTAATGGAAATGCATTTGCAGCAGCAGCCCTTCCTCGCCGGCCACGACGCAACGCTCGCCGATATCGCGAACTACGCCTACGTGGCGCATGCACCCGAAGGCAGCGTGTCGATCGACGCCTATCCGAACCTGCGCGGCTGGCTCGAACGCGTGGAAGCCCTGCCGGGGTTCGTGCCGATGGTGCGCACGCCCGTCGGGCTCGGGGCGGTTGCATGATCGCCGCGCCGTTCCATGCGGGCGAGCGCGCGATGCAGGCCCTGGCAGGCTCGCGCGAGCAGATGGAGGTGGCGGGCCCGCGCGTCATTCGCGACTACATGCCTGACCAGCACCGCGAATTCTTCGGGCTGCTGCCGTTCCTCGTGGTTGGCAGTCTCGATGCGGAACTGCAGCCGTGGGCCAGCGTGCTCGCGGCGCCCGCCGGCTTCGTGCATTCACCCGATGCCACGCACCTGCGCGTCGATGCGCTGCCGGCGGCGGGCGATCCACTTACCGGGCAACTGAAGCAGGGCGCCACGCTGGGCCTGCTCGGCATGCAGCCGCACACGCGGCGGCGCAACCGCATGAACGGCACGGTCGAGGCGCTCGATGGTTCGGGCTTCATGGTCGCGGTGCAGCAGAGCTTCGGCAATTGCCCGCGCTACATCCAGGCGCGCGAGCCGGTGTTCGCATCGCCGCGCGGCGATGCGGCGCCGCAGGTGCAGTGGCTCGACGAACTCGACCTGGCGGCGCATCGCCTGATCGGCAGCGCCGACACGCTGTTCATCGCCACTGCCTATCCGAACGAAGCGGCGGCGGGCGATGAGGCCGATGCGAGTTCGCACGGCGTCGACGTGTCGCACCGCGGCGGCCGTCCGGGCTTCGTGCGCATCGACAACGACCACGAAGGCGACGTGCTCACCGTGCCGGATTTCAACGGCAACCGCTTCTTCAACACGCTCGGCAACCTGGCGGCGCATCCGCGCGCGGGGCTGCTGTTCGTCGACTTCGACAGCGGCGACCTGCTGCACGTGGCGGTCACGGCAGAGATCGTGTGGGACGGTCCCGAAGTGGCCGCGTTCGAAGGTGCGGAGCGGCTGATGCGCTTTCGGGTCACGCACGCCCTGCGTCGTCCGGCGGCGTTGCCGCTGCGCTGGGGTGATGCACAACTGTCGCCCCACCTGGCGGGCACGGGTCAGTGGAACACGGGGATGCGCCCATTGACCGACGGCCGATAGCTCCAGCCGCGCACGCGCTGCGCATCGAGGTCGGCTGCATGGCGCGGCAGCAGGGCACCGAGGCTGGCCGCCGCCAGCGTGCAGGCCAGCGCCTGCCCCGGACACGCGTGCATGCCGTGGCCGAAGCCGAGCATGCGGCGGCGGGCGCGCACGGGCATGAAGCGATCGGGGTCGGGGTTGAGTGCCGGGTCGCGGTTGGCCGAGGCCAGCAGCACCAGCACCGCATCGCCGGCCGCCAGCGGGGTGCCGGCGATCTCGACGGCCTCGGCGGCAAAGCGCCGCGTGTTCTGCACCGACGGGTCGTGGCGCGCGGTCTCCTCGACGATGGCTTGCAGGCCGTCGCGCGTGCGGGTCGACGCACTCGGCAGGGAAGGCTCGCGCATCATCGCGATCAGGCTGTTGCCGACCAGGCCCGCCGTGGCGTCGCAGGTCTGCGAGAGCAGGCCCGCGAGGTTCGCGAGCAGAGAGCGCGACACGCGCGCATCGCCCGCGCTCTCGGCGAGCACAGCCGCGAGCAACGTGCCGTGCCGCGGCGGCGCGACCGCTGCCAGCATTTCAAAGCGCGCCATCAGTTCGCCCGCTGCGGCGCTCGCACGCTCCAGCTGCTCGGGCGTGGACAGCGGCGACAGGCAGGCCACGAAGTCGCGCAGCCACCGGTCCACCTGCGCCAGCGCATCGTCGGCAAAACCCAGCAGGTGCGCGACGGCCTGCACGGGCATCGAGAACAGCGTGTCGGATAGCGGCTGCTGCCCGGGCACGCGCTGCGCCACCCGCAAGGCGGCTGCATGCACGGCATTGAGGTCGAGGCCGGTCAGCGCTCGTTGCAGCGCAGGCCGATGCGCCTGGTGCGCCGCGCCGTCGTTCATGCGCACCAGATGTCCGAACACTTCGCCGGCCGCGCTGCCCGCGATGGCGCGCGGCACCGGCTCGGCGGCCGGCCGCACGCGCAGCGCGCCATGCGCGAGCAGTACCTGCTCGATGACATCCGCGCGGCTTGCGACCCAGAGGCGCAGTTTCTCGTTCCACGCGAGCGGCGGGCCGTCGCGCAGGGTGGCGTAGCAGGGATAGGGGTCGGCATGCGTGGCGGCTGCGACCGGGTCGGCGGGCATGCCGATATCGACGGGGCGGTTGCTTTCGTTCATGGCCGCAGTGTGCGATCGAAGCCGCCATCGCACTTCGCCCGCGAACGAAGTGTCGGATGCAGCGCCGTTCTACGATGCGCGCATGGACTCCATTTCCTCCTCCGCCGATTTCCAGCTGGCCCGCCTGGCCGGCGCCATCGCCGAACCGGCGCGCGCCCGCATGCTGAGCTGCCTGATGGACGGCCATGCACGCACCGCCACCGAGCTGGCCACCGTCGCCGAGGTGGCCGCGTCGACCGCCAGCGCGCACCTCGCGCGCCTGAAGGACGAGCGGCTGGTCCAGCTGCTGGTGCAGGGCAAGCACCGCTACTTCCGCCTCGCCAGCGACGACGTCGCCGCCGCGCTCGAAAGCCTGATGGTGGTGGCCGGCACGCCGCGCACGCCCGGATTCGAGCCGAGCACGCCGAGCCGCCTGCGCAGTGCGCGCACCTGCTACGACCACATGGCGGGCACGGCGGGCGTTGCGCTGCACGACCGGCTGCATGCCCAGGGCTGGCTCAGCGGCCTGCAGAGCGGCTCGTACGAGCTCACGCCCGAAGGCGCGATCGCGCTGGAGAGCCTGGGTGTCGAGGTCGATGCGGTGCGCCGCTCGCGCCGGCGCTTTGCCTGCGCCTGCCTGGACTGGAGTGAACGCCGGCCGCACCTGGGCGGCGCATTGGGTGCCGCATGGCTGCAACTGTCGCTGCGCCGGGGATGGGTACGGCAGGAGCTGGACGGGCGGGCGCTCACGCTCACGCCGAAGGCGCAGCGCGAGATGCCGGAGCTTTTTTCTTGAAGCGCCGGGCGATCAGGCTTTGAGCTTGAGCAGGTAGATCAGCGGGCCGGCCATCGCCGTGTCGAGTTCGAGGAAGCTCTCGAAGTCCTTGCCCGCCATCCAGTACGCGTCCCAATTGCTGCGCTTGATGGTCTTCTGCCAGAGTTCGGCCATGGTGGCGCGGCGCACGGCTTCGAGCAGCACCGCGCGGCGCTCGGCCGGCACCTTCTTGCCGGTGAGCACGCCGCGCCAGTTGGCGAGGTCGGCGTCCACGCCCTGTTCGCGCACTGCCGGAATGCCCATGAACGAGCGCTTGGCCGATACGCCGATGGCGCGCAGCTTGCCGCTGGCCAGGCCTTCGCTGAATTCGCTGTAGCCCGAGATGCCGGCGGCCGCCTTGCCGCTTTCCAGCGCCTCGACCACCTGCGCACCGCCGGGGTACGGCTGGTAGACCAGCGCGGCCGCATTGCCGGCCACGCGCGCCAGCATGCCGGCGTACATGTGGTCCACGCCGCCGGCCGAGCCACCGGCGATGACCGTCTTGGCGGCATCGGCGCGCAGCTGCGCGATCAGGTCCTTTGGCGTCCTGATGGGCGAGTCGGCCTTCACCGCCACCACCTCGTAGTCGCTGGTAAGCCGCGCCACCGGCGCGAGCTGCGCCATGGTGACAGCGGGCTTCTGCAGCGCCACCGCGCCGACCATGACCATGCCGCTCATCAGCAGGGTGTCGGGGTCGGCGTCGTATTTTTCTACGTACTTCGCCAGGCCGATGGTGCCGCCCTTGCCGCCGATGTTCTCGTAGGCGACATCGCCCACCGCACCCGACGCCACCATCGCGGCACCAAGCGCGCGGCCGGTCTGGTCCCAGCCGCCGCCTTCGTTGGCGGGAATCACGATGCGCAGCTTGGGGATCAGCTGCGGTTCGGCCGCGCCAGCCAACCGGGGCCAGAACGCTTCCGGCACCACGCCCGCGACGACGGCCGATGCCAACCATGCAGCGAGGCTGCGGCGAGAAAAGCCTGCTGGCACGGGATGCGGCATTTTGTTTCCAGTTGTCTATAAAGGTAACTGGATGATGTCCGAAAAACGAGCAGCCTCCTCGGGTTTTACATCTAGGGAAAACCCTTGGAGTTGAGTGGCGGCCGTTGCCCCTCAGGCTTTCAGCTTGAGCAGATAGATCAGCGGACCAGCCATCGCCGTGTCGAGTTCGAGGAAGTTCTCGAAGTCCTTGCCCTCCATCCAGAAGGGGTCCCAGTTGTTCTGCTTGATGGTTTTCTGCCACAGGTCGGTGGCGGTGGCGCGCCGCACCACCGTCAGCAGTGCCGCCTTGCGGTAGGGCGGTACCTTGCGGCCGGTGAGCACGCCACGCCAGTTGGCGAGATCGGCATCGACGCCCTGTTCGCGCACCGACGCAATGCCCTGGAACGGCCGCTTCGACGACACGCCGATGGCGCGCAGCTTGCCGCTGGCCAGGCCTTCGCTGAACTCGCTGTAGCCCGAGATGCCCGCCGCGGCCTTGCCGCTTTCCAGCGCCTCGACCACTTCGGCGCCGCCGGGGTGCGCCTGATAGACCAGCGTCTGCGAGGCGTCGGCCACGCGCGCCAGCATGCCGGCGTACATGTGGTCCACGCCGCCGGCCGAGCCGCCCGCGATGACGGTGTTGGCCGCATCGGCGCGCAGCTGCGCGATCAGGTCCTTGGGCGTCCTGATGGGTGAATCGGCCTTCACCGCCACCACCTCGTAGTCGCTCGTGAGGCGGGCGATGGGCGCCACGTGGGCCATGGTGACGGCGGGCTTCTGCAGCGCCACCGCGCCGACCATGACCATGCCGCTCATCAGGATCGTGTCGGGGTCGGCATCGTATTTCTCGGCGTACTTCGCCAGGCCGATGGTGCCGCCCTTGCCGCCGACGTTCTCGTACACCACGCTGCCGACCGCGCCGGAGGCCAGCATCGCGGCACCGAGCGCGCGGCCGGTCTGGTCCCAGCCGCCGCYTTCGTTGGCGGGAATCACGATGCGCAGCTTGCTGCTCACGGGCGCGTCGGCGGCGTGCGCGGCGCGCGGCCAGAGGGCGGCATGCCCTCCGCCGGCTGCTGCGGCCGAGGCCGCGATCCATGCCGAGAAGCTGCGGCGGGAGAGGGGAGCGGAAGGCGACTGGGGCATCTTTTTTCCGGTTGTCTGTAGGGCCAGCCAGATGATGTCCGCGAAACGCGGCGATCCCGCGCCGCGGCGGGCAGGACAAACCCTGAGGCCCGCGCTCTCCCAGGGCCCTGCTGGAGCCCTTCTTCTTACTGGAATGCCACCTCGTCGAAGCTGCGCAGCTTGCGGCTGTGCAGCCGTGTCGAGCCTTCCGCGCGCAGGATGTCGATGGCGCGCATGCCGATGCGCAGGTGCTGCTCCACGCGCTCGCGGTAGAAGTGGTTGGCCATGCCGGGCAGCTTGATCTCGCCGTGCAGCGGCTTGTCGCTCACGCACAGCAGGGTGCCGTAGGGCACACGGAAGCGGAAGCCGTTGGCCGCGATGGTTGCGCTTTCCATGTCGAGCGCCACCGCGCGGCTCTGGCTGAAGCGGCGCTGCGGCTGGTTGCCGGGCAGCAGCTCCCAGTTGCGGTTGTCGGTGCTGGCCACGGTGCCGGTGCGCATGATCTTCTTGAGGTCGGGGCCTTCGTAGCGCGTGATGTCGGCCACGGCTTTTTCCAGCGCGAGCTGGATTTCCGACAGTGCCGGAATCGGCACCCACAGCGGCAGCTCCTCGTCGAGCACGTGGTCTTCGCGCACGTAGGCGTGGGCCAGCACGTAGTCGCCAAGCTGCTGCGTGTTGCGCAGGCCGGCGCAGTGGCCCAGCATCATCCAGGCATGCGGGCGCAGCACCGCGATGTGGTCGGTGATGGTCTTGGCATTGGCCGGGCCGACGCCGATGTTGACCATGGTGGTGCCGCTGCAGTCCTCGCGCACCAGGTGGTAGGCCGGCATCTGCGGCAGCCGCGGCGGCGCGGTGCCTTGGCTGCCGTCGAGCAGGTGGCCGTAGGTGCTGCTCGAACCGGCCGGCAGCCCGCGCCGGCGCGTGACCACGTTGCCGGGCTCGATGAAGGCGACGTACTCGCTGTTCTCGTCGGCCATCGCCTCGTGGCCCAGGCGCACGAACTCGTCGATGTAGAACTGGTAGTTGGTGAACAGCACGAAGTTCTGGAACCACTCGGGCGCGGTGCCCGTGTAGTGGCGCAGGCGGTGCAGCGAGTAGTCCACCCGCGCGGCCGTGAACAGCGACAGCGGCTGCGCCTCGCCATCGCGCGCCTCGTAGGTGCCGTTGGCGATGCCGTCGTCCATCACGCCCAGGTCGGGCAGGTCGAACACGTCGCGCATCAGGGCGCGGCGCTCGGCGCTCATGGTGCCTTCGATGTGGTCGTTCTCGGCAAAGGAGAAGTGGATCGGAATGGGCTGCGTGCTGGTGCCCACCTCGAGCTCGACCTGGTGGTTCTCCAGCAGCAGTCGGAACTGGTCGAGGTAGTACCGCGAGAACAGGTCCGGCCGCGTCAGCGTGGTCTCGTAGCGGCCGGGTCCGGCGACGAAGCCGTAGCTCAGGCCGGCGTTGGCAGGCGGCGTGTGGCGCGAGACGGTGTGGGTGTGCACCCGCACGAAGGGGTAGCAGGCCCGCACCCGGCCCGGCAGCGCCTCGCCGGCAACGAAGCGCAGCATCGATTCGCGCAGGTGGGCGAGGCCGCCCTGGTAGATGGTCTTGACCTGTTCGAGTGCGGCGGCGGCGTCGGTGAAGCGGGCGGGGGCGACGAAGGTGGGCATGTAGGGCATGCCTGTCATTGTGCAATGCCTGCGGTGTTTGCCTTGGGACCGCGTTGGGGTGCGTTGTTCAGGGCGCGCTCACGCCGACGGGGTGCCTTGCTCCGCGAATGTCCCCTGCACGGCCTCTCAAGCCAGCAGGCAGCCCAGCACCTTGCCCAGCATGTCGTTCACATCCGCAGCCTGCACCGCGCCCGGCAGCTCGATATCGCCGTGCATCACGAACACCGGCTTGCCCCACTTGAGCCCCATCGCCATCTCCGACAGCGTGCCCATGTTGCCGCCGATGGCGACCAGGCACACGCCGCTGCGCGCGACGATGCCGTTGCGCATCTCGCCCATACCGGTCGGGATCGCCACGCTGAGCCATTCGTTGGCATTGCGGTCGTCGTCCTCGGGCAGGATGCCCACGGCGATGCCGCCGGCTTCCACCGCCCCGCGCGAGGCGGCGGCCATCACGCCGCCGCGCCCGCCGCAGACCACTGCCATGCCCGCGCCGGCCAGTGCGTGCGCCACGGCATAGGCCGCCTCGCACTCTGCCGGGCCGCCGTCGCCGGGACCGATGATGGCCACCGGCTGGCGGTGGCGCGCCGGCCCCCACTGCTTCTGCGCCAGGCGCGTCAGCGCCTCAGTGACCGGCGCCGACAGCACCGTGCTCGCGCCTTCGCGTAAAGACATCGCCCACTCCCATCACGATCACACACACCACCATCAGCACCAGCGACAAGGCCGCCGCCACCGCGAAATCGGAACCGCCGTCGCCCACCTGCGCGAGCAGCATCAGCGGCAGGATGTTGAGCTGCGTGCCCACCAGCGCCAGCGCCGTGCCGTAGGTGCCCATCGCTATCGCGGCCACCATGCAGGCGTTCGACAACACCGAGGGCAGCACCTCGGGCACCACCGTGTCCCGGAAGGCGCGCGAGCGCGAAGCGCCCAGCGTGCGCGCCGCCTGCGCCGGGCGCAGGTCGAGGTTCGCGAACACCGGGTACAGCGACAGCGCCACGCGCGGAATCAGGTAGTAGGCGTATGCAAAGCCCAGGCCCGACACGCTGTAGATCCAGCTGCCGATGGCCGCCGGGTCTGCGCCCAGGCCCGCGAGCAGCTGCGTCACGAAGCCGGCGCGACCGAAGGCCAGGATGAAGCCGTAGGCGATCACCAGCCCCGAGAAAGCCAGCGGCAGGCCCAGCAGCGTCATCATCCATTGGCGCCGACCCTCGGGCTGGCGAGCGAGTTCGATCGCGATGCAAGTGCCCACCAGCGCCGACATGAGACCCGCCGCGAGCCCGAGCGCCAGCGTGTTGCGCAGCGCGCCGAAGAACAGCGGGTTGCCGAACAGCCGGCCGAAGGCGCTGCCGCCCTCGCCGAAGGCCTCGGGCAGCAGCGCCGCGAGCGGCACCGCGAAGAACAGCGCCATGAAGGCCCATGCGGGCCAGGCGCCAAAGCGTCGCATGCTGATTACTTCCCCAATGCAGCCTGGGCCCAGAGCTTGTCGACCTCGGCCTTGCGCTCCGACGCCTTCACCACGTCGAGCGGGCGGATCTGCGGCGCGGCCGGCATCTTGGCCGCGACATCGGCCGACAGCGGCGTACCCGGCACGGCGGGCCGCACGAAGCCCTGCGCGAACAGCGACTGGCCGGCCTCGCTCATGATGAAGTTGAGCCACAGCTTGCCGGCGTTCGGGTTCGGGCCGTTCTTCACGAGGCTGATGGCGTAGGGCGCGGCCACGCTGGCTTCCTTCGGGATCACGACTTCCACCGCGTCGCCCATGCCGTCGACGTGCTTGGCCTTCAGGCCGTCGTTCTCGTAGCTGATCCACACGGGGATCTCGCCCTTCAGGAACTTGGCATACGGCGTGGTGCCTTCCACGCGCAGCACGTTGCCGGCCGCATGCAGCTTGCCGAGGTAGTCGGTGCCGGGTTGCACGTTGTCGACGCTGCCGCCGTTGGCATACGCCGCCGCGAAGGTCAGCACCTGGCCGATGCCGGTGGAGCGCGGGTCGAGGTAGACCACCGTGCTCTTGAACTCGGGCTTGAGCAGGTCGGCCCAGCCGGTGGGCACGGTCTTCACCAGTTTCTTGTTGACCAGGAAGGCGATGTTGAGCGTGTGGATGGTGAACCAGCGGCCCTCGGCCTCGCGGAACACGGGCGGCAGCTTGTCGAAGTTGACAGGCTTGAAGGGCGCGACCACGTCCTTCTTCGCGGCATCGACGGCCGAGGCCGCGAAGTAATAGGCGGTGTCGGCCTGCGGGCGGCGCTTGGTCTTTTCGAGTGCGACCACAGTGGCGGCGGAGCCGATGTCGTTGTAGGTCAGCTCGATCTCGGGGTAGCGCTTCTTGAAGTCACGGAACAGCGACTTCCAGTTGGCCCACTCGGGGCCGGTGTCGAAGGAGACGCACAGGCCTTCCTTCTGCGCCTCGGCGTACAGCGCCTTCTCGCCCGCGTAGAGCTCGGGGCCGTCGAAGGCGAAGGCGGTGCGTGCCGCGAGCGTGGCCAGCGGCAGTGCGCCGGCGGCCTGGATCAGATGTCTGCGTTGCATGGTGGCTCCTTGAAGGAAAAGGTCAGTGGTCGAGTAAACGGAGGTGTTCGGGCGCGATGGCAATGGCTTCGTTGGCCGGCGCGGGCGACTCGGCGAGGAAGGGCTTGGGCGCTCCCTGCACTTCGAAGTCGTAGCGCGTGAGCGCGCCCAGGTAGCGCTGTGCGCCGGTGCGGCCCGCGAGGCGGTTCATGGCGTTGGGCGCCGGGTCGGGCTGGATGTGCTCGGGGCGCACCAGCACATGCACCGGGGTGCCGAAGGAGCGGCTGCCCGTCTCGGCGAAGAGCTCGGCAAAGCCCAGGTCCAGCCGGCCCGGCGAGGCCACCTTCGCGGGCAGGATCGTCGAGAGCCCCACGAACTCGGCCACCGCGCGGCTCGCGGGGTTCTCGTAGATGTCGCGCGGCGTGGCGATCTGCAGCAGCCGGCCGTCTTTCAGCATGGCCATGCGGTCGGCCATCACCAGCGCTTCTTCCTGGTCGTGCGTGACCAGCAGCGTGGTCGCGTTGAAGCGCTGCTGGATCGAGCGGATCTGGTCGCGAAGGTGGCCGCGCACGCTGGCGTCGAGCGCCGACAGCGGCTCGTCGAGCAGCAGCGCACGCGGGTCGATGGCCAGCGCGCGGGCAAGGGCCACGCGCTGCTGCTGCCCACCCGAGAGTCGCGCCACGGCGCGCTGCGAGAACTCGCCCAGCCCCACGATGTCGAGCAACTCCTGCGCGCGCTTGCGCCGCTCGGCCGTTGCCACCTTGCGCAGCTTGAGCCCGTAGGCCACGTTGTCGAGCACGCTCAAATGCGGAAACAGCGCATAGCTCTGGAACACCATGCCGATGTGGCGCTGGTGCACCGGCGTGCGCGACATGTCTTCGCCGCCGAGCATGATGCGACCGGTGTGGCCCGTCTCCAGGCCCGCCACCAGCTTGAGCAGCGTCGACTTGCCCGATCCGCTGGGCCCGATCACCGCGACCAGTTCGCCGGTACGCACGTCGAGCGACACGTCGTGCAGGCCGTGCGTGCTGCCGGGGTAGTTGTAGCTGACGTTGTCGAACAAGAGGCTCATGCGCGCTGCTTTACAAGGGAAGAAGAAAGAAGCGCCGACGCGCTGGCCAGCACAAGAAGGATCACCGTGGCCGCGCAGGCAAAGCCGGTGGCGCCGTAGAAGGCCTGCAGCAGCACGACTGGGTAGGTGCGGTTCTGGAAACTCGTGAGCAGGTTCGACACGCCGAACTCGCCCACCGATATCGCGGCCACCATCACCAGCCCGCTGATCAGGCTCTGGCGCAGGCTCGGCAGCACGATGCCGGTGAACTGCTGCCAGCCCGAGGCGCCGAGCGTGGCCGCGGCCTGCTCGAGCCGGCCCAGGTCGAGGTGGCGCAGGTCGGTCAGCAGCGTGTTGGTGAGATAGGGCAGCGTGAGGATCGCGTGCGCCGCGATCAGCAGCGGCATCGAGCCCAGCCAGGGCGCGAGGTCGGTGTTGAACACGATCATGTAGCCGAAGGCCAGCGTGATGGCCGGCACCGCCACCGGCGTGGCGCTCACGATCCGCGCGGCGAGGCTGCCGCCGCGCCGCGCGCCGTGGTACAGCGCATAGGCCAGCGGAAGCGCCAGCACGGTGTTGATGGCGCAGGCCGCCATGGCGACCACGAGGCTGCTCACGAAGGCCTTGCGGAAGGAGGTGTCGAGCCAGAGGTCGAGATACCACTGCCCGGTGATGCCCGTGGGCAGCAGCGTGTTGGTCCAGTTGCCGCCCACGCTGCCGACGAGCAGCAGGGCGATGGGCAGCAGCAGGTACAGGCCGTAGATGAGCGAGATGCCGCGAACCAAGGTTGTCTCCAGTATCATTGGCACCCGGCATACTTTCCGGATGCGCTACTGTCTGCGCCGGCCATGCCGCCGCGATGCTTCGAATTCTAGGAAGCGCATGCGAACTTATGGGTGAAAGTTGGATGACGACACTTGAGCAATCGGAAAGCGTTTTTCATTCAGCTTTCATCAACCGGAGCCATGCAGCATGAAGCGTGACTGCCCCACCATCCAGGAGCTGCTGGCCTTCGACGCCGTGGCGCGCCACGACAGCATCACGCTCGCGGCCGGCGCCCTGTGCATCACCGTGAGCGCGGTCAGCAAGCAGATTGCGGGGCTCGAAGCTTTCCTCGGCCGCGAACTGCTGCAGAAGAACGGACGCGGCGTGCAGCTGACCCCCCAGGGGCGCGTGTACTGGCAGAAGATTTCGGGTGGGCTGCGAGCGATTGAAACGGCGACCTTCGAGGCGCGCTCGGGCGATGCGGGCGCCGGACTTCTCACGCTGGCGAGCGTGCCCACCTTCCTCACCAAGTGGCTGATTCCGCGCCTGCCCGCCTTCAGCCAGAAGAGCCGCCACGTGATGCTGAGCTTCAGCCGCCACCTGGAGCCGAGCGACGGCATTCCGGCCGGCGTGGACGCCGCGATCCGCTACGGCCCCGACGGCTGGCCCGGCGTGGTGTCCGAATACATCGCGGGGCGCGAGTTCGTGCTGATCGTGGCGCGCTCGCTGGTCGAAGGGCGGCACCGCATCGCGCAGCCCGCCGACATCCTCGGCCACACGCTGCTGCACCACGAGGGCGCGCCGACCGCGTGGCGCCAGTGGGCCGCGCAACACGGCGTGCCGGAGGTGCAGACCGTGGCCGGCCCGCGCTTCGCGCAGTACTCCGCGTTGATCCAGGCAGCGCTCAACGGCCTGGGCATCGGCCTCGTGCCCAGGCTGCTGGTGCAGGAAGAACTGGCGGAAGGCTCGCTGCTGAGTCCCTGCGGCATGCCGGTGAGCGTGAACCAGGGGCACTATCTCTGCTATCGGCCGGACCGGCTCGACCTGCCGGCGTTCGTGGCGTTCCGCGAATGGCTGCTGCAAGAGGGCGCGGCCTCGCGCGGCGTGGAGGCCGAAGCATGAAACGGCCGTGTTGAGTAACCTCGTGGTCCGAACAGACAACGAAGGACACGATCGATGAAAGTCGCAGTCATGGGCGCCGGCGCAGTCGGCTGCTACTACGGCGCCATGCTGGCGCGCGCCGGACACGAGGTGGTGCTGATCGGGCGGCCCTCGCATGTGGAGGCCGTCAACGCCAGCGGGCTTCGGCTGGAGACCAAGGCCTTCGACGAATTCGTGAAGGTGGCAGCCAGCATCGAAGCCAGCGCAGTGCACGGCGCCGACCTCGTTCTGTTCTGCGTGAAGTCCACCGACAGCGAATCGGCCGCCGCGCAGATCAAGCCGCACCTCTCTCCCGGCGCGCTGGTGCTCACATTGCAGAACGGCGTGGACAACGACGAGCGCGTGCGCCCGGTGCTGCCGTCGAATGAGGTTGCAGCGGCCGTGGTCTACGTCGCCACCGAGATGGCGGGGCCGGGCCATGTGAAGCACCACGGGCGCGGCGAACTGGTGATTGCGCCTTCGCGCGTGAGCGAACAGGTCGCTCGGCATCTGGCCGCCGCGGGCGTGCCCACGCAAATCTCCGACAACGTGCGTGGCTCGCTGTGGGCCAAGCTGATCCTCAACTGCGCCTACAACGCACTGTCCGCCGTTACGCAGCTGCCCTACGGTGTGCTCGTCAAAGGCGAGGGCGTGGCCGAGGTGATCCGCGACGTGGTGGCCGAATGCCTCGCCGTCGCAAAAGCCGAGGGCGTTGTGGTGCCCGGCGACACCGACGCCGCCGTGCGCGGCATCGCGCAGACCATGCCTTCGCAATACTCGTCCACCGCGCAGGACCTCGCGCGCGGCAAGCTCAGCGAGATCGACCACCTCAACGGCCTGGTCGTGCGGCGCGGCGAGGCGCTCGGCGTTCCCACGCCGGCGAACCGCGTGCTGTTCGTGATGGTGAAGCTGCTCGAAGGCAAGCAGCGCTAGCCTGGCATCGGCTCGCGCATCGTCACGAACTCCTCGGCCGCAGTCGGGTGTATGCCGATGGTGCTGTCGAACAGCGCTTTCGTCGCACCCGCGCGCATCGCCACCGCAAAGCCCTGCACCACTTCGCCCGCGTCCGCGCCCACCATGTGCAGGCCCACCACGCGGTCGGTGGCCTTCTCGACCACCAGCTTCATGAAGGTGCGCTCGGTGCGGCCCGACAGCGTGTGGCGCAGCGACTTGAACTCGCTCGAGAACACCGTGACCTCGCCGAACTTCGCGCGCGCTTCGAGTTCGGTGTAGCCGCAGGTACCGATGTTCGGGTGCGTGAACACGGCTGTGGGAATGAACTCGTAGTCGAGCCGGCGCTTGCCCTTGCCGAAGAGTTCGTCGACCACCACCATCGCCTCGGCCAGCGCCACCGGCGTGAGCTGCACGCGCGTGGACACGTCGCCCACCGCATGGATCGACGGCACCGAGCTGCGGTAGTGCGCATCGACCGCGATGGCGCCGCGCTCGTCGAGCTTCACGCCCGCCGCCTCGAGGCCGAGCCCCTGTGTGTTGGGCACCCGGCCGGTGGCGAAGAGCACCGTGTCGGCCTCGATCTGCTGGCCGCGCGCCAGCGTGACGGCAAGCCCGTGCGGCCCGCGCGTGACCGAGGTGGCTTCGCAGTTCAGCCGCACGTCGACGCCGGCCTTGCCCATCTCGTTCGCAAGGAACTGCCGCACGTCGTCGTCGAAGCCGGTGAGCAGGTGCGCGCGGCGGTGCAGCTGCGTGACCTGGGCGCCGAGGCCGTTGAAGATGGATGCGAATTCACAGGCGATGTAGCCGCCGCCCACCACCAGCAGGCGCTTGGGGAAGGGGTCGAGGTCGAACATCGCATCGGAGCTCACGATGTGTTCGCGGCCCGGAATGTCGGGCACGTAGGGCGTGCCGCCGGTGGCCACCAGCAGGTGACGCGCGGTGTGGCGCTTGCCGTCGACTTCCACCGTGTGGGCGTCGGCCAGCTGCGCCCAGCCGGTGACGAGCGTGACGCCCGCGTTCTTCAGCAGCGAGGCATAGATGCCGTTGAGCCGCGTGATCTCTTTTGCGCGCTGCGACTTCAGGTGCGCCCAGTCGAACTGCGGCGCCTGCGGCAGCTTCCAGCCGTAGCCGGCGGCTTCCTCGAACGATTCGGCATAGCCGGCGGCGTAGCTGTAGAGCTTCTTCGGTATGCAGCCCACGTTGACGCAGGTACCGCCGAGTTCGGCGGCCTCGGCGATGGCGACACGCGCGCCGGTTTGCGCGGCCATGCGCGCGGCGCGGACGCCGCCGCTGCCGCCGCCGATGACGAAGAGATCGAAGTCGAATGTGGGCATGAAAGGCTCCTTGGCCGCCGACTGTAGCGGCGGGCCGAAGGAAGCGCTTTCGGCGGGACTTGCGCGGCGGCTGGCGTTCAGCGCGAGTCGGGCGAGGTCCAGAGCCTGCGCGGATCGTCGCTGCGCTGGCCTTGCGGCTGCTGCTGCGGCTGCTGCTGCGGCTGCTGCGGCTGCTGCGGCGCTGGCGCGATGCCGCGCTGCTGCTGGATCGCGCGCAACTGGGCCTCCTGCGCCTGCCGCATCGCGTTCTGCTGGGCCTGAAGCTGGGCTTGCGCCTGCTGCTGCGCCTGTGCGGCGCGCAATTGCATTTCCTGCTGCTGGCGAAGCTGCTGTTGCTGTTGCTGGGCCTGCTGCTGGGCCTGCTGCTGGGTCGCGCGTTGCTGCTGCTGCTGCTGCTGGGCTTGCGCCTGCGCCGCGCGCTGCTGCATTTCCTGTTGCTGGCGCAGCGCCTGCTGTTGTTGTTGTTGCTGTTGCTGTTGCTGTTGCTGTTGCCAGCGTTCCTGTTCGCCGCGCTGGCGCCCGTCCTGTTGGGCCCGCCAGTCCTGCTGCTGGCGCCAGTCCTGTTGCGGACGCCCGCCCTGCTGGCGCTGCCATTCCATCTGCTGTCGTTGCTGCAACTGTTGCTGCTGCGCCTGCTGGAGCTGTATCTGCTGCTGCCTCGCCATCAGCGCCGCCGCCGGCGGGACCACGGCGGCGGGCCGGCCGAAGCCACCGCCGAAGCCGTTGATCGCGACGCCCGGCGTGGGTGCCACCGGCACGCGCGCAAAGCGGTCGTCCGGCAGCCGCACGAGGTCACGACGGCCGAAGGGGCCGCGGCCGAAGCGGTCGGCGGGCAGCACGGTCACGGCGCCCGGCATCTGCTGGTTGGCATAGAAGTCGTTGCGCGGCCCGGTCTGACGGTTGTAGATGGCCATGCGGTTCACCTGGTCCACATAGCGCTGGCTCGCGTGGTAGCCGGGGCGCCATTGCTCGCCCGGGGCCAGCGGGAACCAGCCCACGCCGCTGCGGCCGTTGCCGATCTGGACGCCCGCGTTCGCACCGCCGCCCACGAAGCCGACCAGCGCCGGCGAATACACCGGCCGGCCGCTTGTCCGCCCCGGCACCCAGCCCCAGCGCGAACCCACGCGCGCCCAACGGCCGTAATGGAAGGGTGCGAAACCCCAAGGCGCGGCATCGACCCAGGTCAGGCCCCACGGCGCGACGTTGACCCACTGGCCGTCGCGGTACGGCGCCCAGTCGGCATCGACGTTGCGCGGGAACCAGACGTCGCCGTACGTGGCGTCGTTCTGCCAGTCGCCGTAGTTGTCGAGCTGCAGGTAGCCGACCACTTCGCGCGACACGTAGCGCGCCGAGACCGACTGGTCCTCGATGCGGTTGCGCTCGGCCACCCAGGCGTCGAAGCCGCCAGCCTGCGGCGGCGCACCGCCCACGGCCGCGAGGTCGCGGCCCGACACGGTGAGCTGCTGGCGCGCGGCCAGCGACTGCGATTGGCCGTTCTCGCCATAGAGCGTGGCGCGGCCCGAGGCCACGGCCACCCAGGTGGTGCCGGCGGCCGGATCGGAGGCGATGCGGTATTCGCCCGGCGCGTCGATCACCACCGCGAGGTTGCCGGTGTCGACCTCGAAGCGCTGGCCTGCCAGCTCGTCGCGCACCCGCAGCTGCAGGTTGCCCTGGTTCGAGGTGATGCGCGCCGTGTCGTCGTCGAGCTCGGAGAACTCCACGTGCGTCTGCCCGTCGAGCCGCAGGGCTGCCGAGCCGATGTACACCTCGGCGCGGGCATTGCGGTCGGTCCAGAGGCGGTCGCCGGTGGTGATGGGGCGGTTGGGCTGCGCGTCGTACCAGCTGTCGTCGCCGGCCGGCGCGAAGCTGATGGTGCCCTGGTGGAAGTTGAGACGGGCCACGCGGCCCGGCGGGTCCTGCTGGGCGCCGGCCGCGAGGCCGACGCACAGCATGGCCAGGCCGAGCAGCCAGCGGCGCAGCGTGGCGGAATGCATGGAAATGGCGGATGGGCTCATGGCGTTGTTCTCCCCGGTCGTTGGGACAATGCGAAAGCGCTGAATGTGTAACGCGCGAGAATCCGCTGCCGCTGTCATCGCCAACCCGCTGCTTGGTGAAGCGCGCGTGCATTCGGCAACCGGCTGTAAGGAAGAAATCCCCCATGAAAAACCAGGATCGCGCACGCCCCACGGGCGCCATGCGCTCCGAAACCGATAGCTTGATCGCGCTTTGCGCAGCGCTCGCCATGGTTCTGGCGGCCATGCCCGCCGCGGCCCAGCTGGCGCGCAAGCCCTCGTATTACCAGCAGCAAAACCAGCCTCTGCCCGACGGCCCGGCCGCGCAGCTCGCGCCGCGCCCCGCGGTGCCGTCGTCATTGCCCGCGCTGCGCAGCCAGGGGGACTTCGACCAGCTGGCGCGCGTCTACGACGCCGGCACGCCGATGCAGCTCGCGCACGTGCTGTTCGCCGTCGACCGGCAGGCGAAGCCGGCGCGCATGTACTACATCGACACGCCGCGCTACCAGCTGCACGTACGCTTCCTGCGCGACACCCGGCTCACGCCGAACACGATCAAGCGCGAGATCGACCGCAACTACCTCGTGCCCGACCGCCGCTTCCTGTTCGGCACGCTGAGCTGGCAGCAGAACATCGGCACCTTCACCTACGAGTTCTGGGAGGGCGACCGGCTCACTGCGCCGCTGCTGCGGCAGGCCGACGCGCAGGTCAAGGCCAGCTTCTTCGCGCCCGTGAAGTTCAAGACCAACTCCACGCTGCACGAACGCGTGGCGAAGGAAGCCGGCATCGACTTCGTGAGCCAGGAGGCGCTGATCCGCGAGCAGCCATTTCTGCCGATGAACCTCGGCACCGCCACCGGCCGCGTGCGCATCGTGGACGACGAATCGGGCATCAACGCCCAGCTCGCACTTTTGCCCGACGACATCGCCGTGCTGCGGCAGGTGCCGATCAGCCTGCCGCCGGTGGCGGGCGTGCTGACCGAGCGGCCGTCGACCGCGCTGTCGCACGTCAACCTGCTGGCCAAGGGATGGGGCATTCCGAACGCCTACGTGCGCGACGCCGCCACGGTGCTGAAGGCGCATGCGGGCCAGTGGGTGGCATTGAAGGTCGCGGCCTCGGGCTACCAGGTGCGCCGCCTCGCGCCCGAAGAGATCGCCGCCCTGCCGCCGCGCGCCGTGCGCACCGCCGCCACCGGCGCGACGCCCGGCAGCGCGCGCGCCATCAGGCCCGACCTGCACGAAACCCGTCTGCTGCCGTTGGTCTCGCTGCGCGCGCGCAACAACGCGCAGTGCGGCACCAAGGCCGCGAACCTCGGCGCCATGCTGGCCGCGCACATTCCGGGCACTTCGGTGCCCGACGGCTTCTGCATTCCGTTCGCGCACTACGACCGCTTCATGCGCGCCAACGGCCTGGCCGAGCGCATCGCGCGCATGCAGCAGCAGCCAGGCTTCGCGAGCGATCCGAACGCCCGGCAGAAGGCGCTGGCGCAACTGCGCGACGAGATCGTGCAATGGCCGGTCGACGCGGCCACCGCCGCCGCATGGCGCGCCGCGTGGCAGTCGCAACTGGGCGGCGGCGGCGTGTTCGTGCGCAGCTCGTCCAACTCCGAAGACCTGCCCGGCTTCAGCGGCGCGGGGCTCTACACCACGGTGCCCAACGTCAAGACCGGCGATGCGCTCGAGGTCGCAGTGAAGAAGGTCTGGGCCTCGGTCTTCAACCCCGAGGCCTGGGAGGCACGCAGCGCCGCGGGCTTCGGCGCCGAGTCGGTGCTGATGGGGGTGTTCGTGCAGACCGCCATCGACTCGACCAACGCTGGCGTCATGATCACCCGCGACCCGTTCGATGCGGGGCATCCGCACGTCACCTACATCTCGGCCAAGCGCGGTATCGGCATCCGCGTGGTCGAGGGGCAGCGGGTGGCGGAGCAGGTGATGTATTCGAGCTGGTCGAAGGCGATCCAGGTGCTGAGCCGTTCGGCCGAAGAAACGTCGCTGCAGCTCGACAAGGAAGGCGGCGTGAAGGAAGTGCCGGTGGAGGTGGGCCGCAATGTGCTGACCGACGAGCTGGTGGTGCGCCTCGCCAACGTGGGCGCGGCTGTGAAGCGCACCTTCAACGCGGTGGACCAGGACATCGAGTGGGCCACCGTGGGCGACCGCATCGTGCTGCTGCAGGCGCGGCCATACGTGGAGCGGCGGCGCTGAGCCATCACTGCGGGGCGGCCGCGCCTCGATGGACCGGAAGGGCGTTCAGCGGAATGCGCAGGTAGGCCACCCCGTTGTCATCGGGCGGCGGAAATCGCCCGGCGCGCACGTTGACCTGCATCGACGGCAGGATCAGCGTCGGCACGTCGAGCGTGGCGTCGCGCGCGGTGCGCATGCGCACGAATTCTTCTTCGCCGATGCCGTCGCGCACATGGATGTTGTGGGCGCGCTGTTCCGCCACGCTGCTCTGCCAGCGGGGCTCGCGCGTGGCGGGCGGATAGTCGTGGCAGACATAGATGGTCGTCTCGGGCGGCAGGGCGAGCAGCCGGTGCATCGAGCGATAGAGCTGGCGTGCGTCGCCGCCGGGGAAGTCTGCGCGCGCGCTGCCCAGGTCGGGCATGAAGAGCGTGTCGCCGACGAAGACCGCGCCGTCCACGAGGTACGCCATGTCGGCCGGCGTGTGGCCGGGCACCAGGAGCGCGACCGCCTCGGCGTCGCCGATGCGGAAGGATTCGCCGTCCTTGAAGAGATGGTCGAACTGGCTGCCGTCGGGCAGGAAGTCGCGCTCCAGGTTGTAGAGCGCGCGGAAGGTGGCCTGCACCGTGCGGATGTGCTCGCCGATGGCGATGCGCCCGCCGGCCTGCGACTGCACATGGCGCGCGCCCGAGAGGTGGTCGGCGTGCGCGTGGGTTTCCAGGATCCAGTCGACCTGCAGCGCCTGCTCACGCACATAGGCCAGCAGGCGGTCGGCGGAGGCGGTGCTGGTGTGGCCAGACCTGAAGTCGTACTCCAGCACTGGATCGATGATCGCGGCGTGCTTCGTGGCGTGGTCCCAGATCACGTAGGACACCGTGCCCGTCACGGGATCGAAGAATGCCTGGGTGGTGGTGCGGCGGGGCGCTGCGGTCGTCGTCATGGGCACTCCTTCAGTCAAGCCGTTGATATTATATTAATCGATATAATATTAGTGAACTAACCGACATTGCCCTCCATGAAGGCTTCCACCCTCGTCATCGATCCCGAAGTGCTGCGCGGCGGTGCCCGCCAGGCGATCGCGGTGCTCAAGCTGCTGGCCAACGAAGACCGGCTGCTGCTGCTGTGCCAGCTCTCGCAGGGCGAGATGTGCGTGAGCGACCTCGAAAGCGCGCTGGGCATCCGCCAGCCCACCTTGTCGCAGCAACTCTCGGTGCTGCGCGCGGAAGGCGTGGTCAGCACCCGCCGCGAGGGAAAGAACATCTACTACAGCGTCGCCGATGCCGCGCTGCTCGACATCCTCGCGGTGCTCTACCGTCTCTACTGCCCGAAGGAGGACTGAAGATGGCCGCCATCGACTGGCCGCATTTCACGCCATGGACCGCGCTGGCCGGCGGCGTTCTCATCGGCATCGCCGCGGCGATGTTCGTGCTGCTCAACGGGCGCATCGCGGGCATCAGCGGCGTGCTGGGCGGTTTGCTGCGCCCCGTGAAGGGCGACGTGGCCTGGCGCGCGGCCTTCGTGCTCGGACTGGTCGGTGCACCCGCCGCCTGCGGGCTGTTTGCCGTGCTGCCCGCGGCACGGATCGATGCCGGCCATGGCGCGCTCGCACTGGCCGGCCTGCTGGTGGGCGTGGGCACGCGTTACGGTGCGGGTTGCACCAGCGGCCACGGCGTGTGCGGCGTGGCGAGGCTGTCGCCGCGTTCGCTGGCCGCCACCGGGGCTTTCATGGCCACCGGATTCGCCACGGTGTTCGTGGCGCGTCATCTGTTGAACCTGTGATGAAGGAGCGATTCGCCCTCATGCCGACCGTCATCGCCTCCCTGCTCGCCGGCCTGGTCTTCGGGCTCGGCCTCATCGTCTCCGGCATGGCCAATCCGGCCAAGGTGCTCGGTTTTCTCGACCTTGCCGGCGCCTGGGACCCCTCGCTCGCATTCGTGATGGGCGGGGCGGTGATCGTGAGCGCCGCCGCCTTCCTGTTCGCGCGCCGGCGCAAGCTGTCGCTGCTCGGCGCGCCGATCATGCTGCCCACCGCGCGCCGGATCGACCGTCGCCTCGTCGGCGGCAGCCTGCTGTTCGGCGTTGGCTGGGGTGTAGCGGGCTTTTGTCCCGGCCCCGCGCTGGTCTCGCTCGGCATGGGCGAGTTCAAGGCCGTGGTCTTCTTGGGCGCCATGCTGCTGGGCATGGGCCTGTTCGAACTGATCGAACAGATGAAGAATTCCAGTGATTGAAAACCGCGTCGCAGAAAAGGAAGGAAGCAAGGAAATGACCGAATCCGTGGAGAACAAAGGCTACGCTGGCGACGTGACGCCCGAGCAGGCGGCGCAATGGATGGCCAGCGGCGAGGCCGTGATGGTCGACGTGCGCACCGACGCCGAGCGTGAATGGGTCGGCTACGTACCCGGCGCCGTGCCGCTGGCCTGGAAGCAGTGGCCGGGCATGGCGATGAACCCCGCGTTCGACGACGGCATCCGTGCCGCCGCCGAAGGCAGGAAGAAACTGGTGCTGCTGTGCCGCAGCGGCGTGCGCTCCATCGCGGCCGCCAAGCGCGCGACCGAACTGGGCGCAGAGGCTTACAACATCCTCGAAGGCTTCGAGGGGAATCCGGACGACCAGGGGCATCGCGGACTCATCGGCGGCTGGCGCAAGCGTGGGTTGCCCTGGAAGCAGAACTGAGTCGTTCGGGGTGTGCTCACGCCGACGGGGCTCCCCACAGCGAAATAAAGGAGGAGCCGAAGGCGGGGGGCATTCGCGCAGGGGAGCACCCGGTGCCATTCGCACGCACCCCGAAAGAAGCAAAAAGGCCCACCGATTCCTCGGCAGGCCTCGAGACTGCCCTCTTCGAGCGCCAGTTCAGAGCGGCGGAATGCGCAGCTTCTGCCCCGGATAGATCTTGTCGGGGCTGCTCAGCATCGGCTTGTTCGCCTCGAAGATCGCGTTGTACTTGTTCGGATCGCCGTAGTACTTCTTCGAGATGGCCGAGAGCGTGTCGCCCTTCACCACGTCGTGGTACTGCGCGGGCGGCGCGGCCGGTGCGACGAGGTTGTTCTCGACGCTCGTCACGTTCGCCACGTTGCCTGCTGCCAGCGAGGCTTTCTCGCTGGCCTCCTGCGATGGCGCCTGGCCCGCGAGGGTGACCACGCCGCTGCTCGCCGCATAGGTCACCTGGAGCCCCGTGAGGCCGAGGTTCTGCGTCTCGATGTAGGTCTTGATGGCCGCGGCGGCGGCCTGGTTGGCGTCTGGCGTGGCGGCCTGCGCCGACGGGCCGCCGAACAGTTTTTCACCCGCCTCCTTGATGAAACTGAGCAAACCCATGGTGTTCTCCTTGTGCCGTAGTTGGTGGATGGACCTGCCAATCTACCGGCGCGACGGGGCAGCGCCGCGTAGGCCCACGCCGCGTGTCGACGAGGTGCCAGCAGGAATAACGACAAAGTCGCAATAATCCCGCGCATGCCATCCCCCTTCCTCGCCATCGACATCGGCAACACCCGCCTCAAATGGGCGCTCTACGACTCGGCCCGCCCCGGCGCCGAGCTGCAGGCGCACGGCGCCGAATTCCTCGACCACATCGAACGGCTGGCCGACGGCCCCTGGGCCGACCTGCCGGCGCCCGGTTCCATGCTGGGCTGCGTGGTGGCCGGGGACGCGGTGCGCCGGCGTGCCGAGGAACAGATCGTCGAGCGTTTCGACTGCGCGCCGCGCTGGGTGATGTCCAGCGCGGGCGAGGCCGGCATCGTGAACGGCTACGACCATCCCACCCGCCTGGGCGCCGACCGCTTCGTGGCGATGATCGGCGCGCGCCACCGCATGCTCGCCGCAAGGCCGGGACAGCCGCCGCGGCCTATGGTGGTGGTGATGATCGGCACCGCCGTGACCGTCGAGGCGATCGACGCGGACGGCAGGTTCCTCGGCGGGCTGATCCTGCCGGGCCACGGCATCATGCTGCGCGCGCTGGAGTCGGGCACGGCCGGGCTGCACGTGCCGACCGGCGAGGTGCGCGAATTCCCCACCAACACCAGCGATGCGCTGACCAGCGGCGGCACCTACGCCATCGCCGGCGCGGTCGAGCGCATGGTGCAGCACGTGCGCTCGCACTGCGGCGCCGATCCGGCCTGCTACATGACCGGCGGCGCGGGCTGGAAGATGGCGCCGGTCATGAACGGGCACTTCGAGCTGGTCGAGAGCCTGATCATGGACGGCCTGCTCGTGATTGCCCGGGAGCGGGCGACGGCCTAGAAGCGGCTCAGGGGCGCATCAGCGCCTCGGCCACGGCATGGAACGCCGGCAGCGTCAGCGGGTCGTTGCCCGCATTGCCCGCCACCGGATGCGCGGCGTAGCGCACGATCACCACCTCGGCCTTCGGGTCCACGTAGATGCTCTGGCCGTGGATGCCGCGCGCCATGTAGGCACCGTGCGGGTTGTGCGACACCCACCACATGTCGCGGTACGACCAGCCCTTGAGCAGCGCATAGCCGGCCTTCACGAACTTCGCCGGGTCGCCGCCGCGCTGGATGTCGTCGACCACCGCCTTCGGAATGGCCTGCTGCCCGTTGGAGGCGCGCCCGCCGTTGCGCATGGTCTCGCCGAAGCGCGCGAGGTCGCGCAGCACGGTGTTGAGGCCGCCGCCGCCCGACTCGGTGCCGATGCGGTCGACCATGAAGTAGGCGTCCTGCTCGGCGCCGATGCGGCGCCAGATCTTTTCGCTCAGCAGGTCGGCCAGCGACTGGTTGCTGGCGCGGCGCACGATCCAGGCCAGCACCTCGGCGTTGACCGTCTTGTAGGCGAAGGCGTCGCCGTGCTCGCCTTCCTTCTTCAGCGTGACGAGGAATTCGTAGAACGACTTGGGTCCGATGTAGTTCTGGCCCTGCGTGAGCATGCCGCCGGCACGGGCGTAGTCCCAGATCTCGGCCTTCGGGTCGGCGTAGTTCTCGGAGTAGTGCACGCCGACGGTCATGTCCATCACCTGGCGCACGGTGGCGTCGCCGTACGCCGTGTCCTTGAGCTCGGGGATGTACTTGGTGACCGGTGCGGCCGGATCGAGCTTGCCTTCGTCCGCGAGGATGGCAGCCAGCGTGCCCACGAAGGACTTGGTGACCGACATCGCGATGTGCGGGCGCTCGGGCGTGAGTGCGCCGAAGTACTTCTCGTAGACCACCTTGCCGCGGTGCATCACGAGGATGCCGTCGGTGTAGGTGCCGGAGATCATCTGGGCGAAGTTCAGCGTCTGGTCGCTGCCTGCACCTCCAAGAGGCTTGAACGTCACGGCTTCGATCTGGACGGGTGACGTGGCCGCCGGCAGCGGGCTGGCCGCGCCGCTGCCGCGCCACACGTTGGCGGTGGGCACGGTCTCGCGCACGTGCGAGAAGCTCCAGCGCGTGCGCGGAAACACGCCGCCGGCCGGGTTGTCCAAGGTGATGAGTTTGTCCGGTGCGGGCGGGAAGCCCTTCATCCAGCCCAGCGCGTCGACCGAGGTGGCCGCGGGGTCGGGCAGCGCGGGAGGCGTGGGCGTCTGTGCGGAAGTGGTGTTCACGGCGAGCAGGGTGAATGCGGCGGCGAGCGCCGTGCGAACGAAAAAGGGCATGTTGTTGTTCTCGGTGAAAGGATCAACGGCCGCTGAAGCGCGCCGGCCGGCGTTCGACGAAAGAGCGCACGCCCTCGGCGGCGTCCTCGCTGTTCGACAGGCGTTTCTGCGTCTCGATGAATTCCGACACCGCGGCCAGCGGCCCGTGCTCGATGGCCTTCAGCACGTTGAGCCGCGTGGCCACCACCGCCAGCGGCGCCTGGGCGGCGATGCGCTGCGCAATGGCCAGCGCCGCGTCGAGCTCCTGGCCGGCCGGCACCACCTTCTGCACGAAGTTGAGGCGATAGGCTTCGGCGCTGTCGAACTCGTCGGCCGTGAGCAGGTGCAGCATCGCGTTGCCCAGGCCGGCACGCTCGGCCATGCGCAGCGTGGCGCCTCCCGTGGCCATGATGCCGCGCTGCACTTCCATCTGCGAGAAGCGGCAGTCGTCGGCGGCCACCACGATGTCGGCGCCCAGCATCAGCTCGATGCCGACCGTGAAGCAGATGCCCTTCACGGCAGCCACCATCGGCTTGGTGCGGCGGCGGTAGCCTTCGAGCCCGAAGTCGTGCGGCTCCACCAGGCCCTGCGGGACCGCCTTCTCGCCACGCTTCATGTACTCGGCCACCGCCGGCAGGTCGAGGCCTGCCGTGAAGTGGTCGCCGAAGGCGTGCAGCACGCCCACGCGCAGGCTCGGGTCGTCGTCGAGCCGGGTGTAGGCCTCGGCGAGCTGCCTGAACATCGGCGGCGTCCAGCCGTTGCGCTTGGCAGGGCGGTTGATGCCGATCAGCAGCACGTGGCCGAGCACCTCGGTGTCGATGCAACCTTCTGCCGGTGGGATTGTGGGCGTGGCGGTCATGGCGTTCTTGTCTCCTTGTTGTTGTTTTCGCTCGATCAGTACGTGTAGACGCCGCGGCCCGTCTTGCGGCCCAGCTGGCCCGCGGCGACCATTTCCTTCAGCAGCGGGCAGGGGCGGTACTTGGAGTCGCCGAACTGCTCCAGGTACACCTCCATCACGGCCAGGCACACGTCCAGGCCGATCATGTCGGCCAGTGCCAGCGGGCCGATCGGCTGGTTGCAGCCCAGCTTCATGCCGGCGTCGATGTCTTCCGCCGTGGCGATGCCCTCGGCCAGCACGAAGAAGGCCTCGTTGATCATCGGCACCAGGATGCGGTTGACCACGAAGCCCGGCGCGTTCTTCACGGTGATGGGCGACTTGCCCAGGCGCTCGGCCAGTTCCTTCACCGTGTCGTGCGTGGCGTCGCTCGTGAGGTAGCCGCGGATCAGCTCCACCAGCGCCATCATCGGCACCGGGTTGAAGAAGTGCATGCCGATGAAGCGGTCGGGGCGCGAGGTGGCGGCGGCCAGCTGCGTGATCGAGATCGACGAGGTGTTCGAGGCGATGATCACCTCGGGTGCCAGCATGTCGTCGACCTGCTTGAGGATCTTCAGCTTGAGCGCGTGGTTCTCGGTGGCCGCCTCGATGACCAGCTGCGCGCTCTTCAGGTCGTCGTAGTTGGTCGAGCCCTTGATGAGCGCCAGCGCGGCGGTCTTCTGCTCGGCGGTGAGCTTCTCTTTCTTGATCAGGCGGTCGAGGCTGCCCGACACCGTGGCCAGGCCCTTGTCGACCGCCGCCTGGGCGATGTCGACCATCACCACCTTCACGCCGGCCACCGCGCAGGCCTGCGCGATGCCGTTGCCCATCGTTCCGGCGCCGATGATGCCGACAGTCTGAATAGCCATGAGAAAACTCCTTGAGAGAAAACGAAAAGAAGGGTGCGCGAGGCTGGCGCCGCGGCGAAAACTTCGATTGTGAAGCAGCCCCCGGGCCGCGCCGTTGCCGCGTGCGACACCGTCGGCCCGCCGGTGGCTTACAGTGCGGCGGTTGCTTTTTCCCCCGCTTTCCACCGCTTTCTCCGACCTCCGACCATGACCACCCTCGGCACCCCCCTTTCCCCCTCGGCAACCCGCGTGATGCTTCTCGGCTCCGGCGAACTCGGCAAGGAGGTGCTGATCGCCCTGCAGCGCCTCGGCGTCGAGACCATCGCGGTCGACCGTTACGAGAACGCCCCCGGCCAGCAGGTGGCGCACCACGCGCGCACCATCACCATGAGCGACCCCGAGCAACTCAAGGCGCTGATCGAGGCCGAGAAGCCCGCGCTGGTGGTGCCCGAGATCGAGGCCATCGCCACGCCCATGCTCCAGCAGCTCGAAGACGCGGGTGTGGTGCGCGTGATTCCCACCGCCCGCGCCGCCCGCCTGACCATGGACCGCGAAGGCATCCGCCGCCTGGCCGCCGAGACGCTGGGCGTGCCCACCAGCCCCTACAAGTTCTGCGACTCGCTGGCCGAACTGCAGGCGGCCATCGACGCAGGCATCGGCTACCCCTGCATCGTCAAGCCCGTGATGAGCAGCTCCGGCAAGGGCCAGAGCAAGATCGACGGCCCGGCCGACGTGCAGAAGGCCTGGGACTACGCCATGGCCGGCGGCCGCGTGAGCCACGGCCGCGTGATCGTCGAGGGCTTCATCGACTTCGACTACGAGATCACGCTGCTGACCGTGCGCGCCAAGGATGCCGCAGGCGCCGTGGAAACCAGGTTCTGCGACCCCATCGGCCATGTGCAGGTGAGCGGCGACTACGTGGAAAGCTGGCAGCCGCACCCCATGGCGCCCGCCGCGCTGCAGAAGGCGCAGCAGATCGCGCAGGCCGTCACGGCCGACCTCGGCGGGCAGGGCCTGTTCGGCGTCGAGCTGTTCGTGAAGGGCGACGAAGTCTGGTTCAGCGAAGTCAGCCCCCGCCCGCACGACACCGGCATGGTCACCATGGCCACGCAGTGGCAGAACGAGTTCGAGCTGCATGCGCGCGCCATCCTCGGCCTGCCGGTCGACACCTCGCTCAAGAGCCCGGGCGCCAGCGCCGTGATCTACGGCGGCGTGGACGCCACCGGCATCGCCTTCGACGGCGTGGCCGAGGCCTTGCAGGTGCCCGGCAGCGACGTGCGCCTGTTCGGCAAGCCCGAGAGCTTCACCAAGCGCCGCATGGGCGTGGCGCTGGTGCATGCAGCCGACACCGGCACCGCCCGCAGGCTCGCCAAGGAAGCCGCCTCGCGCGTGAAGCCGCGCAAGGCATAGCCAGTTTCCGCAAGCCGCGCCGCAGCGGCGCGGGCATGGTGCGGGGAGATCGAGCGACGCCCGCTCGACCTCCCGGAGACACCATGCTGCATCCCCAGGCGCGCGCCTTGCTCGACTTCATCGAGGCGCGCGGCATTCCGCCGACTCACACCCTCTCGCCTGCCGACGCGCGGGCCTTCTATCGCGAGCGCCGCGCCGCCTTGCAGCCGCTGCCGGCCGAGGTGGCCGAGGTGCGCGACCTGGCCGCGCAAGGGCCGCACGGCCCCATCCCGGTGCGTCTGTACAGGCCCCTGGGTTCGGGCGCCGGTCCGCTGCCGGTGCTGGTGTACTACCACGGCGGCGGCTGGGTCATCGGCGACCTCGACACGCACGACGTGCTGTGCCGCGAACTGGCCAACGGCGCCGGCTGCGCCGTGGTCGCGGTCGACTACCGCATGGGCCCGGAGCACCGCTTTCCCGCAGCGGTGGACGACGTGCTCGCCGCCACCCGCTGGGTGCGCCGCGAGGCCGCCGCGCTGGGGCTCGATGCGAGCCGCCTCGCCGTGGGCGGCGACAGCGCTGGCGGAAACCTCGCGGCCGTGGTGTCGATCGCCGCACGCGATGCCGGCGACCTGCCCATCGCCTACCAGCTGCTGATCTACCCGGCCACCGACATGCGCCGCGGCCATCCATCGCACCAGGCCAACGGGCAAGGCTACCTGCTGACCAGCGACACGATGACATACTTCCACGACCACTACATCACCGACCCGGAGCACGACCTCGACTGGCGTGCTTCGCCGCTGCTGCACACCGACCTCGCGGGCCTGCCGCCGGCGCTCGTCGTCACGGCCGGCTACGACCCGCTGCGCGACGAAGGCGCCGCGTATGCCGAGGCGCTCACGGCCGCCGGCAACAGCGCCGCGTACGTGTGCTTCGAGCGCCAGATCCATGGCTTCATCACCATGGGCAAGGTGCTCGACGAGGCCGGCACCGCGGTCGCGCTCTGTGCCGCCGAGCTGCGCCGCGCGTTCGCGCGGGCCTAGGGAAAGTCCCCGCGCAAATGCACGCCGCGCCGCCGGCCTGCGCCGCTACGATCCAGCGAGCGCGACACCATCCACCGTTGGCAATCGACCCCCGATGCAGGAGACAGGCACCATGCAGCGAACGAGGACTGCGCCGTCGGACAACGGCGGCSCACCACAGGGTGAACGCCTCATGTGGCTCACGCCGCAACGCGTGTTCTACGCCGGGCTGCTCGGCGCGGCCGCCGAGCGCACGATGGGCGGGCACGGCGTGTACCTGGCGCCCGCGGGCGTGCCGCCGATCCGCATCCGCATCGGCGGCGGCGCCTGGCAGGCGGGCGAGCTGATCGTGGTGCCGCCGCAGGTGCCGCACCATGTCGAGAGCGAGCATCCGCTGATCTTCAACCTGTTGATCGAATCGGAATCGGTCGACCCCGCGCGCTTGCCGGCGTTCATGCGGCACTGCGGCCCGGTCGATGCGCCCGCCTTCGCGCGGCGTGTGCGCGAGGTCCATGCGCACCTGCTCGCGGCCTCGGGCCGCGGCTCGGAATTCGACGGCTTCGATTTCGATGCGCTGTTCTTCGGCGAGGTGCTTGCGCCGCGACCGATCGACGCGCGCATCCGCAAGGTCATCGACACCCTCGTCGCCGACCCCGCGGCGCCCGCCTCGGCCGAAGACTGCGCGGCCTCGGTGCACCTGTCGTTCTCGCGCTTCCTGCATCTGTTCAAGCAGGAGACCGGCATGGCGTTTCGCGCCTTCCGGGCCTGGAAGCGCGCGCGCAGCCTGCTGCGCTACGTGCGCCAGGCCGGCACGCTGACCGATATCGCGCTGGACACCGGCTACCCCGACTCGACGCACTTCAGCCATTCGATCCGCCAGGTCTACGGCCTCAAGCCCAGCGACATCGTGGCCGGATCGCGCCGGCTTGCGCTGCACGACGCGGCGGGCGGCTTCAGGCAGTAGGCGCGAAGAGGCCCCATGCAGATCCTCCAACTCCTGCTGTCGGGCATTGCGCAAGGTTGCATCTACGGCCTGATCGCGCTGGGCTTCGTGCTGATCTACAAGGCCACCGAAACCGTGAGCTTCGCGCAGGGCGACCTGATGATGCTCGGGGCCTTCGGTGCGTTCGCGGGCATGTCGCTGTTCGGCCTGCCGTTCTGGCTCGCGGCCATCCTTGCCGTGGTGGCGATGGCGGCTTTCGGCGTGCTGCTCGAACTGGTGGTGATCCGGCCGATCCTCGGGCAGCCGCAGTTCTCCATCGTGATGCTCACGATCGGCATCGCCTACGTGGCGCGCGGGCTCATCACCATGGTGCCGGGCATCGGCACCGACACCCACACGCTCCCCGTGCCCTACAAGGACCAGATCTGGAAACTGGGCGAGCTGGTGGTCAACCTCGAGCAGCTCGCGATCATCGTCGCCACCGCCATCCTCTGCGCCCTGCTGTTCGCGATGTTCCGCTACAGCAAGCTCGGCATCGCAATGCAGGCCTCGTCGCAGAACCAGCTGGCGGCCTACTACATGGGCATTCCGGTGAAGCGGCTCAACGGGCTGGTGTGGGGCCTGGCGGCGGCGGTCGCGGCCATCGCGGGCATGCTGCTCGCGCCCATCACCTTCGTGCACGCGAACATGGGCTTCATCGGGCTCAAGGCCTTTCCGGCGGCGGTGGTCGGCGGTTTCGGCAGCCTGCCGGGTGCCATCGTCGGTGGGCTGGTCATCGGCATCGTCGAGTCGTTCGCGGGCTTCTATCTGCCCGATGGCTTCAAGGACACGGCGCCGTACATCGTGGTGCTGTTGATGCTCATGATCAAGCCGAACGGTCTGTTCGGCGAGAAGCTGCGCAAGAAAGTTTGATCGTTCATGCGCTTCATCTTCAAGACCAGCTACGACCAGGACATCCGCCTTGCCCGGCACGGCGGGCATGTGTTCTGGTACGGCCTGCTGGTGGCGTTCCTGGTCGTCGCACCATGGGTGATCGACGAATACTGGCTCGCGCAGCTGACCTTCGTGCTGATCTACGGGATCGTCGGCCTGGGGCTCATGCTGCTGGCCGGGTTCACGGGGCAGTTCTCGATCGGGCATGCGGCGTTTCTTGGCGCGGGCGCTTACACGCAGGGCGTGCTGACGAACGCCGGTGTGCCGTTTCCGGTTGCGCTGATCGCAGCCGCGGCGCTGTCGGCGGCCGTGGGCGTGGTGGTCGCGCTGCCGGCCTTGCGCGTGAAGGGCATCTACCTCGGCATCGCGACGCTGTCGTTCGGCTTCATCGTCGAGGAAGTGTTCGCGCGGTGGGAGAGCGTGACGGGCGGCAATGCCGGCCTGCATGTGAAGGCGCCGGAGATATTCGGCTGGTCGCTGGGCTCGGGCGATGGCTTCTACTTCCTGTGCCTGGTGGTTGCGGTGATTTCCACCTTGGGCATCCTGAACCTGCTGCGCTCGCCGACGGGGCGCGCCTTTGTCGCGATCCGCGATTCGGAGATCTCGGCGCAGAGCATGGGCATTCACCTCGCACGCTACAAGACGATGTCGTTCGCGATCTCGGCGGCACTCGCGGGCCTGGGCGKGGCCTTGTATGCGCACAAGCTCAGCTTCATCTCGCCGGACCAGTTCAGCATCCTGCAGTCGATCGACCTGCTGCTGATGGTGGTGATCGGCGGGCTCGGCTCGGTGCACGGCGCGTTCCTTGGCGCGATCTTCCTGATCGCGATGCCGCAGCTGATTTCCATCGGCAAGGACTGGCTGCCCGCGGTCATCGGGCAGGCGCCGGGGCTTCAGGGGCTGGTGTATGGCCTGGTGCTGATCGCCTTCGTGCTGTTCGAGCCGCTGGGGCTGTACGGCCGATGGCTCAAGGTGCGCACATGGCTGCAGCTCTTTCCGTTCTATCGCCGCGGATTGTTCAAGCGGCAGAAGTCGTTCACCAAGTCGGACCGGCTGAGATGACACTCCCCCCAGGCTTCGCGCACTCCGTGTCGCTTCGCCAACCCCCTCGCCGGGGGCGACACCTGCTGCCCGGCAAAGCCGGTTCCGCGGCGTCCTGCGAACGGGGTGCGGCAGTCCTGCGCGCCGGCGAGTGACGGAGCCCAGAGATGAGCGGCGACATTCTTCTTTCGGCCAAGGAGCTGAGCGTGCGCTTCGGCGGGGTGCTGGCGGTCAACAAGGTGAGCTTCGATGTGCGGCGTGGCGAGGTGTTCACGCTGATCGGGCCGAACGGGGCGGGCAAGACGACGGTGTTCAACCTGATCAGCCGCATCTACACGCCGACCATGGGGGAGATCACGTGGCATGGCGAGGAGGGCGGCGCCATTGCGCTGACCCAGCAGGCCCCGCATGCGATTGCCGCGCTGGGCATTGCGCGCACCTTCCAGAACATCGAACTGTTCGAGCACGCGACGGTGCTGCACAACCTGCTGATCGGCCGGCACACGCACCGGCAGACGGGGTTCTGGAGCGAGGTGTTCTTCACGCCCGCCACGCGGCTCGCGGAGATCGAGGCGCGCGAGAAGGCGGAGCAGGTGATCGAGCTGCTGGACCTGCAGCACCATCGCGATTCGATGGTGGCGGGATTGCCTTATGGCGTTCGCAAGGTCGTCGAGCTGGCACGTGCGCTGTGCACGGAGCCGAAGCTGCTGCTGCTCGATGAGCCTTCTTCGGGGCTCAATGTGGAAGAGACGGCGGACATGGCGTTCTGGATCCAGGACATCCAGCATGAGCTGGGTGTGTCTGTGCTGATGGTCGAGCACGACATGTCGCTTGTTTCCAAGGTGTCCGACCGGGTGCTGGCGATGAACATGGGCGAGGTGCTGGCTACCGGCTCTCCTCGCGAGGTGCAAGCCGATGCGCGGGTTGTCGAGGCCTATCTCGGGACCGTGGACGACGTGAGCAGCTTGAGGAGGACGGCGGCATGAGCGACGCAGTCCTTCAGCTTCTCAACGTAGAGAGCGCCTACGGTCCGATCAAGGCGATCCGTGGCGTCAGCCTGAAAGTCAGGCAGGGCGAGATCGTGACCGTGCTCGGTTCGAACGGCGCAGGCAAGACGACCATCCTCAAGACCATCTCCGGAATCATCGACCCCCGCAAGGGCAGCATCGAATTCCAGGGCAGGAACATCACTGCCAAGGACCCGGCCCACATCGTCCAGCAGGGGCTGAGCCACGTGCCCGAAGGCCGCGAGGTGTTCCCGCTGCTGTCGGTGAAGGACAACCTGCTGATGGGCGCCTACACCCGCAAGGACCGCGACGGCGTGGCGCGGGACATGGAGACGGTCTACACCTACTTCCCGATCCTGCGCGAGCGGGCCACGCAGGACGCGGGGCTGCTGTCGGGCGGCCAGCAGCAGATGCTCGCCATCTCGCGCGCGATCATGGCCGCGCCGCATCTGATTCTTCTGGACGAACCGAGCCTCGGGCTGAGTCCGAAACTGACGAAAGAGATCTTCGAGATCGTCGTGCGCATCAACCGCGAGCGCGGCACCACCATCCTGCTGGTCGAGCAGAACGCCAACATGGCGCTCAACGCCGCCGACCACGGCTACGTGCTGGAGAACGGCCGCATCGTGATGGAGGACACCTGTGAACGCCTGCGCGAGAAGGAAGACATCAAGGAGTTCTACCTCGGCGTGAAGGACGACGGCGTGCGCGGCGAGCGGCGCTGGAAAAAGAAGAAAACCTGGAGATAGCCGCCATGCAAGGACTCTGGGACCTCGACGCCTTCGCACCCCGGCTCGACGTCGTCGTGCCCGGCGACACCATTCCCGCGATGTTCTGGAACGCCGTGAAGCAGCGCGGCGACAACATCTGGATGCGGCAGAAGGAACTGGGCATCTGGCGCAGCTGGAGCTGGCACCAGACCGCCGACGCGGTGCGCGAGATCGCGGCCGGCCTCCAGTCCATCGGCTTTGCGCCGGGCGAGTGCGCGTCGATCCTGTCCAACACCGTCATCGAATGGGTGCTCGCCGATCTCGCGGTGCTGAGCTGCGGCGGTGTCTCCAATGGCATCTATCCGACCGACGCGGCCTCGCAGGTGCACTACCTTTGCGAAGACTCGGGCACCACCGTGCTCTTCGTGGAAGACGACGAGCAGCTCGACAAGGCGCTCGAGGTGCGCGCCGGCCTGCCGCGCCTGCGCTGCTTGGTCGTGTTCGACATGGAAGGCCTGCGCGACCTCGACGATGCAGCGGTGATGAGCCTCGACGCGCTGCGCGCGCTCGGGCGCCAGCACCTGGCCACCGATCCGCAGGCGGTCGAACGTACGGTTGCCGCCTGCCGCCCTGAAGACCTCGCCATCCTCGTCTACACCTCGGGCACCACCGGCAAGCCCAAGGGCGCCATGCACAGCCATGCCGGGCTCGTGTACACCGCGCGCGGCTACAACACGCTCGTCGCGCAGGACCAGACCGACGAGCGCATGTGCTTCCTGCCGCTGTGCCACATCGCCGAGCGCATGGGCGGCGAGTACTTCGCGATGTACACCGGCGCTATCCTCAACTTCGTCGAGAACCCCGAGACCGTGCCGGAGAACGTGCGCGAGATCGCACCCACGGTGTTCACGGCCGTGCCGCGCGTGTGGGAGAAGTTCTATTCGGGCGTGATGATCGCCCTGAAGGAGGCGAGCCCGCTGCAGCAGGCGGCCTACAGGTGGAGCATCGGCGTGGGCGAGGAGATCGCCAACCGCGTGCTGGCGGGCGAGCCGGTGAGCTCGCCGCTGAAGTTCAGGTTCAGGCTCGCGCGCATGCTCGCGCTGGACAACGCGCGCAAGCTCATCGGCATCCACCGCGCGCGCTTCCTGGTGACGGGCGCGGCGCCCATCTCGCCCGAGCTGGTCAAGTGGTATCTCGCGCTGGGCGTGCCGATGCTGGAGGTGTGGGGCATGACGGAGTCGTGCGGCGCCTCGACCGCGGTGCCGGCCACGCGCATCAAGCCGGGCTCCATCGGCCCGGCCACCGGCTACAACGAGGTGCGCCTCGACCCCGCCACCGGCGAGATCCTGGTGCGCGGCCCCAATGTCTTCATGGGTTACCTCAACCTGCCCGAGAAGACGGCCGAGACCATCGACGCCGACGGCTGGCTGCACACCGGCGACGTGGGCACGATGGACGAGGACGGGTATTTCCGCATCACCGACCGGATGAAAGACATCATCATCACGGCGGGTGGGAAGAACGTGACGCCCAGCGAGCTGGAGAACGAGCTCAAGTTCAGCCCCTACATCACCGATGCCGTGGTCATCGGCGACAAGCGGCCGTACCTCACGGTGATCGTCATGATCGATCAGGAGAACGTCGAGAAGTTTGCGCAGGACCACGACGTGCCGTTCAGCAACTACGAGAGCCTGACGCGCACGAAGGAAGTGCAGGATTTGATCCAGGGCGAGATCGATCGCGTCAACGCCAGGTTCGCGCGCGTCGAGCAGATCAAGAAGTTCTTTCTGCTCGAAACGCAGCTCAGCGCCGAGGACGAGGAGCTCACGCCCACGATGAAGCTCAAGCGCAAGCTGGTGCAGACCAAGTACGCCGGCCGCATCGACGCCATGTACCGCTGACCTCTTTTTTTGCCAACCCGAGGAGACACCGCTATGACGAAGCTCAAGACACTGACGACGCTGGCCGTGCTGGGCCTGATCGCGACGCTCGCATCCGCTCAGCAGCAGGGCGTGAGCAAGGACGAGATCCGCATCGGCACGATCCAGGACCTGTCGGGTCCGCTCGCGGGCTTCGGCAAGCAGGCGCGCAACGGCATGCAGCTGCGCGTGGACGAACTCAACGAGCAGGGCAGCCTCAATGGGCGCAAGCTCAAGCTCTTCGTCGAAGACTCGGGCTACGACCCGAAGAAGGCCGTGCTGGCGGCGCAGAAGCTGGTGAACCAGGAAAAGATATTCATCATGGCCGGCCACATCGGCACGGCGCAGAACATGGCGGCGATGCCGGTGCAGTTCGAGAAGAACATCGTCAACTTCATGCCGATCACCGCAGCGCGCGAAATGTACGAGCCGCTCAATCGGCTGAAGTATTCGTTCGCAGCCACCTACTACGACCAGATCCGCCTGGCCCTGCCCAAGATGATCAAGGAGAAGGGCGCCAAGAAGGTCTGCACCATCTACCAGGACGACGAGTTCGGCCTCGAGGTGCTGCGCGGCGCCGAGGCGGGCCTGAAGACCGCCGGCATGGAGCTGGCCGAGAAGACCTCGTTCAAGCGCGGCGCCACCGACTTCAGCTCGCAGGTCGCCAAGATGAAGGCCGCCAACTGCGACCTCGTGGTGCTCGGCACCATCATCCGCGAGACCATCGGCACCGTGGGCGAGTCGCGCAAGACGGGTTTCAACCCGACCTTCCTGGGCTCGAGCGCGGCCTACACCGACCTGATCCACAAGCTGGGCGGCAAGGCGATGGACGGCATCTACGCCACCATGACGGTGCAGAACCCGTACACCGACGAGCAGTCGCAGCCGCTGCGCTTCTGGGCCAACAAGTACAAGACCAAGTTCAACGAAGACCCGACCGTGTTCTCGGTGTACGGCTACGTGATCATCGATTCGTTCATCAAGGCGGCGACCAAGGCCGGGCCGAACCTCACGACCGACAGCTTCATCAAGGCGATGGACAGCATGACCTTCGAGCCCGACATGTTCGGCAGCCCGAAGAGCAGCTACACCGCCACCAAGCGCCTGGGCAACGATCTGTCGCGCCTGTCGCAGATCAAGGATGGCAAGTGGGTGGTCGTGTCCGACTATGTGACACCATGACCCGGCGCTCCCCCATGCTTCGCGCACTTCGTGTCGCTGCGCACACCCCCTCGCCGGGGGCAACACCTGCGGCCCGGCAAAGCCGGTTCCGCGGTGTTCCGCGATGAAGGTGCGCAGGTTGGCCGGGGTTTATATTCGCGGCGAACTTCTCTGGTGAAGACCCCGCAATGCCACAGTACTGGTTGATGAAATCCGAGCCCGACGAGGTCTCGATCGACGATGCGCTCGCCGCGCCCGGCGCCACCGTGGCCTGGACCGGCGTGCGCAACTATCAGGCACGCAACTTCATGCGCGATGGCATGAAGGTCGGCGACGGCGTGTTGTTCTATCACTCGAGCTGCCCGGAGCCCGGCATCGCGGGCATTGCGCGCGTGGCCTCGGGCATCAAGCCCGACCCGACGCAGTTCGATCCGAAGTCGCCCTACTACGACGCGGCCTCGAAGAAGGACGATCCGCGCTGGCTGCTGGTGGATGTGCAGGCGCTGCGCAAGACGCGGCTGCTCTCGCTGCCCGAGCTGCGCGCCAGGCCCGAGCTGGCCGACCTGGTCGTGCTGCGCAAGGGCAACCGGCTGTCGATCACGCCGGTCGAACCCGCGCACTGGCGGATCATCGAGAAGATGCTGGGCTGAATGAATCAGCCCACGCGCTGCAGGATCGGAAACAGCTTCCCCAGCCCATCGGCCATCACCTCTACCGCGAGCGCAGCGAGGATCAGCCCCATGAGCCGCGTCATGATGTTGATGCCCGTCTTGCCGAGCACGCGCGCAATGGGTTGCGCGAGCGAGAAGGCCACCGCGGTGGCCAGCGCGACCACCACGCCGTAGCCGACCAGCACCGCGAGTTCCCACAGGTGCTGCGTCTTGTCCGCGTAGATGACCACGGTGGAAATGGTGGCCGGCCCGGTGAGCAGCGGAATGGTGAGCGGCACCACCGCGATGGACGCGCCCATGGAGGCCTTCACTTCGGTGGCGCGCAGCTCCTCGACGTTGGTCTTGCTCTCGGCCGGCTTGGCATTCAGCATCGACAGCGAGCTCATGAGCAGCAGCAGGCCGCCGCCGACCTGGAAGCTCGCGATCGAGATGCCGAAGAAGGACAGCAGTTGCAGCCCGAGCAGCGCGCTCACCGCGATCACCACGAAAGCGCTGAAGGCCGACATGCGCACCGTGTGGCGGCGCTGCGCATCGCTGTAGCCCTGCGTGTAGTGGATGAAGAACGGCACGATGGCCAGCGGGTTGACGATGGCCACCAGCGTGACCAGCGGCTTGATCAGGTCCATCGAGGTGCTCATGGTCAGCGGCCTCCGGCGACGTCGAGCAGGGCCATGGTGGTGTAGCTGGCCTCGGCGGACAGCAGCCACAGGATGGCGCCCGCGATTTCCTCTGCGCTGCCGGTGCGCTGCATGGGCACGGTGGGCGCGAGATCGAAGGCGCGGTCCGGCATGCCGCCCGAGGCGTGGATCTCGGTATCGATCAGTCCGGGGCGCACTGCGTTCACGCGGATGCCTTCGGCCGCCACTTCCTTGGCCAGCCCGATGGTGAAGGTGTCGATGGCGCCCTTGCTCGCGGCGTAGTCGACGTACTGGTCGGGCGAGCCCAGCCGCGCGGCGGCGCTGGAGATGTTGACGATGGCGCCGCCCGCGCCGCCGTAGCGCGTGCTCATGCGCCGCACGGCCTCGCGCGCGCAGATGAAGCTGCCGATCACGTTGATGCGGAACATGCGCTCCAGCCGGGCCACGCTCATCTCGTCGACGCGTGCCTGCACGTCGACCACGCCGGCGTTGTTGACCAGCGCCGTCAGCCGGCCGAACCTCGCGTCGACCTTCTGGAACATGGCGAGTACCTGCGCCTCGTCGCCCACGTCGGCCTGCACGGCCATGGCGGTGCCGCCGCCCGCGCGGATGGTGCGCACCACCTCGTCGGCGGCCAGAGAGTTGCTGGCGTAGTTGACGGCCACCGCGTAGCCGCGCTGCGCGGCGAGCACGGCGGTGGCGGCGCCGATGCCGCGCCCGCCGCCCGTGATCAAGAGCACTTGGTCCAAAACCTACCTCCTGCAGAGAAACTGCGTGTCAGTTAAAACCGTTGGCTTGGATTACATCATCGGGGGCACGCGCATGAGCACCAACAGAACCATCGACTACTACTTTGCGCCACAGAGCCCATGGACTTATCTGGGGCATTCCCGCTTCGCGGCGATTGCCGCGGCCGCCGGTGCCGCGGTGCGCGTACGGCCCATCGACATGGGCAGCGTGTTCCCTGTGTCGGGCGGGTTGCCGCTGGGCAAACGCGCACCGCAGCGCCAGGCGTACCGGCTGGTCGACCTGGCGCGCTTCTCGCGCCACCTCGGCCTGCCGCTGAACACCAGGCCGAAGTTCTTTCCCGTGGCCAGCGACGATGCGGCCCGGCTCATCATCGCGGTCGACATGCACGACGGCACCGAGGCAGCCATGCGCATGTGCGCGGCGGTGTTCGCGGCCGTGTGGGTGCAGGAGCGCAACATCGGCGATCCGAAGGTGCTCGATTCGCTGGTCATCGAATGCGGGCTGTCGCCCAAGCGCGCCGAGCAGTCTCAGAGCCAGGCGGTGCAGGAGCGCTACGAGGCCTACACGCAGGAGGCCATCGACATCCAGGTGTTCGGCGCGCCGAGCTACGTGATCGACGGCGAGATCTTCTGGGGCCAGGACCGCCTCGACTTTGTCGAGCGAGCGCTGCGCCCTTGACCCCCGGCATTCATTCATTCATTCATTCATTCATTCATTCATTCATTCATCTATTTGCCATCAAGGAGCAAGACAACATGGGTCAATTCATCGATCTCAAGGCCAAGGACGGCTTCATCTTCCCCGCCTACGTGGCCGAGCCGGCGGGCAAGCCGCGCGGCGCGGTGGTCGTGGTGCAGGAAATCTTCGGCGTCAACTCGCACATCCGCGCGGTGGCTGACGGCTACGCGGCGGAGGGTTACCTCGCCGTGGCGCCGTCGACCTTCCACCGCGTCAAGCCGGGCGTGGAGCTGGGCTATTCGGACGACGACATGAAGAACGGCTTCGGCCTGAAAACCGCGGTCGAGGCGCTGCCGGCGCCGGGCGTGCTGCAGGACATCGAGGCGTCCATCGCCTACGCGTCGAAGGCCGGCAAGGTCGGCATCGTCGGCTACTGCTGGGGCGGCCTGCTGGTGTGGCGCGCAGCGGCGCTGCTGCCGGGCCTGGCGGCAGCGGCACCCTACTACGGCGGTGGCATGACCACGCCCGAGGAAACGGCACGCCAGCCCAAGGTGCCGGTGCTCGCGCATTTCGGCAACCAGGACCACTGGATTCCGCTGGACACCGTCGAGTCGTTCAAGAAGGCGCATCCGGAGGTGGAAGTGCACGTGTACCCGGTCGGCCACGGCTTCAACTGCGACCAGCGCGGCTCCTACGACGCCGACGCGGCAAAGCTCGCGCGGGAACGCACGCTGGCGTTCTTTGCGAAGCACGTCGGCTGAAGCAGCGCCTCGGCGCCCTTACTTGCTTCTTTGCGCCGATTCAGGACCCACTCGCGTCTGCAGGAAGTCGAGCAGCGCGCGCAGCGCGGCGCTGTTGTGGCGCCGCTGCAGGTAGGCGGCCGACAGCCACATGTCCTTGCGCGCGTAGTCCTGCAGCACGGGCACGAGTTCGCCCTGGTCGAGGTGCGACTGCACGAGGATCGACGGCAGGTAGATCACGCCGAAGCCGTGCATCGCCACGCGGATCAGCGGCGCAGCCTCGGTGCAGTCCATGCGGCTCTTGACCTGCACGTCGAGCGGCGTGCCGTTCTCGTCGAAGCGCCACACCGGCTGCTGGCCCAGCAGCGAGAAGGTGAGGGCGTCGTGGCCAGACAGGTCGCGCGGATGCTCGGGCTTGCCGTGCTTCTTCCAGTAGATCGGCGAGGCGCAGACCACCATGTTCATCAGACGCAGCTTGCGCACGATGAGGTTGGCGTCTTCCACCGGGCCGCTGCGCAGTTCGACGTCGATGCCTTCCTCGGCGAGGTCGACGGTGCGGTTGGTCAGCTGCAGGCTGATCGTCACGTCGGGGTAGTAGCGCATGAAGTCGGCCAGCAGGTTCGGAAACTCGCCGTTGCCCATGCCGTGCGGCGCCGAGATGCGCAGCCGGCCGCCGGGCTGGCTGGCGCGGTCCTGCAGTTCCGACTGGGTGAGCTCGACCATCTCGAGCACCGGCGTGCTGCGCTCCAGCAGCAGCTGGCCGGCGTCGGTGAGGCTCACGGAGCGCGTGGAGCGGTTGAGAAGACGCACGCCGAAGCGGGTTTCCAGCTCGGCCACGTACTTGCTGACGGTGGCCTTCGACATGTCGAGCCTCTTGGCTGCCTGGGAAAAACTGCCTTGCGAGGCGACTTCCCGAAAGGTTCTGATCAGGTCGAGACTGTCCATGTGAATAAGCCCATTGTTTCCGTTTTGGGAACGCGATGGTTCGATTCTCCGGGGTTTTTCTTAGCCGGCTCCCGCGACACTGTGGTTCACGTCGACGTTGCCAGCCACGGCTGGGCCGTTCCGGAACCGGCCGCTTTCTTCTACCGGCATGCCTTGATGCTCGCATTGTTTCAATAGAGGAAACACGGTGTCTCTGATCCGAGTGTTCTGGCAGTGCAGTTCGCCCGGAAACTCGCCGCACAGGCAAGCGAACCAGCAAGCCTGGTGGACGAACCATCCGACGAACACACTAGGAGAACTGAACATGAAGACCTCGCAAATCCTCGCCGCTGCCGCCCTGACCCTGCTGGCCGCCGTTGGCGCCCAAGCCGAAACCTACCAAGGCGTGAACACTGCCGTCTCGACCAAGAGCCGCGACGACGTCAACGCCGAAGCCGCACGCACCGCGTCGGCTCCGAACCAGAACGTCGTGCGCGGTTCGCGCGGTGCGGAAACCGTCGCCGTGTCGAAGGACCGCGCGATCGTCGAAGCCGAAGCCGTTCGCACCGCCTACGCTCCCGACCAGAACGTGACTTCGGGTTCGCGCGTCAACAGCAAGGTCATCTCGACGATGGCCAATCCGGCTGACGCACTCCAGGCGCAGCAAGGTTCGGGCGCTATCGCCAAGTAATCGAAGCGGCCCCTCGGGGTTGCCCAAATGCAAAAGGGCCACGCGAAAGCGTGGCCCTTTTGCATTTGCCGCTGATATATAGGGGAGTCAGCGCGTGCGGGCGAGGTAGCGCTTGCGCCAGAAGATCAGCACCAGCAGCACGGCGATGACCAGCATCGACGTCATCGCGATCCAGAAACCGTCGGCCTTGTGCACCAGCGGGATGAACTCGAAGTTCATGCCGAAGATACCCGCGATGAGGTTGAGCGGCAGGAACACGGCAGTGAGCACCGTCAGCACCCGCATGATGTCGTTGGCACGGTGGCCCTGCACGCTGAAGTGCATCTGCACCGCGGTTTCGGCGTTCTGCTCCAGCCGGTGCACGTGGTGCACCACGCGCTCGATGTGCTCGAGCACGTCGCGGCTGCGGATCATGATGAGTTCGCGCTCGCGCCGCTCGGTCTCGCCCTTGGGCACGGGCAGGGTCTCGAGCGAGTCGATCCAGTCCTGCATGGCGGCGCGCTGGTCCTCGCAGATCTCGTCCAGGTGGTGCAGCGACTGGCGCGCTTCCATCAGCGCCCCCCAGTTGGTGAAGCGGCTGCGCGGGTCGATCAGCTCGGTCTGCCAGTGGTCGAGCTGCTTGGTGAGTTCGCGCCGCAGGTCGAGGTAGCCGTCGACGATCTGGTTGATCACGCGCAGCATCAGGTCCGAAGGGCTGGCCGGCACGCGCGACGAAGTGGCGCGCACGTCGAGTGCTGGCGCGCCGCGGTCGTCGGGCGAGCCGGCCGCCAGCAGCCGCGCGGCGAAGGCGTCGCGCACCGCGCCGTCTTCCGGGTGCACCGACAGCAGCACGCGGTCGAACGCCGCGAAGCCGACCGGACGGGTGTCGACGCGGCGCAGCACGGGCGGGCCGCTGCGGGGCAGGCGCGGCGCCGCGCCACCCGCCGGGGCCTCCTGGCCCTGCCCGTTCCCGTTGGCAAGGCGCCGGAACACCAGCACGTCGTATTGGGACGTGTAGTCGTAGTGTGAAGGCAGCTGATCGTTGAGCAGGTCGGCCACGTGCAGGTCGACCAGCTGCGTGAGACACAAGGTCTGCAGGATCTGCTGCACCTCGGCCAGCGAAGCCCGGAATTCCTCGCGCGTGAGCGAGATCCACAGGTAGCCGCCTGCGCCGCACGCGCCCGGCACGGTCAACGGCGTCAGTGCGGAGTGCTCGCTGACCTGCGAGCGATTGATTTCGAAGATGCGCATGCCGGTGCGCGCTACTTCTGGAGCAGGCGCGCGGCGTCGAGCGCGAAGTACGTCAGCACGCCGTCGGCGCCGGCGCGCTTGAAGGCCAGCAGGCTTTCGAGCACCACGGCGTCGTGGTCGAGCCAGCCGTTCTGGGCGGCCGCCTTGAGCATCGCGTACTCGCCGCTCACCTGGTAGGCGAAGGTCGGCACGTGGAACTGGTCCTTCACGCGGCGCACGATGTCGAGGTAGGGCATGCCGGGCTTCACCATCACCATGTCGGCGCCCTCGGCGATGTCGATGGCCACTTCGCGCAGGGCCTCGTCGCTGTTGCCGGGGTCCATCTGGTAGACCTTCTTGTTGCTCTTGCCGAGCGTGGCGGCCGAGCCCACGGCGTCGCGGAAGGGGCCGTAGAAGGCGCTGGCGTACTTGGCGCTGTAGGCCATGATGCGCGTGTGCACGTCGCCGCGGGCCTCGAGCGCGGCGCGGATGGCGCCGATTCGGCCGTCCATCATGTCGCTGGGCGCCACAATGTCGACGCCGGCTTGCGATTGTGTGAGCGCCTGCTTCACCAGCACTTCAACGGTCGCATCGTTGAGGATGTAGCCGGTGTCGTCGAGCAGGCCGTCCTGGCCGTGGCTGGTGTAGGGGTCGAGCGCGACATCGGTCATCACGCCCAGTTCGGGGAAGCGCGCCTTGAGGGTGGCCACCACGCGGGGAATCAGCCCGTCGGGATTGAAGGCCTCGTCGCCGTTGGGTGTCTTGAGGCTGGCGTCGATCACCGGGAACAGCGCCATCGCCGGGATGCCGGCGGCGACGCACTGCTCGGCCACGGGCAAGAGCAGGTCGAGGCTCAGGCGGTCCACGCCGGGCATCGAAGGCACGGCATCGCGGCGTTTTTCGCCTTCCTGCACGAACACCGGGTAGATCAGGTCGTTGGCCGTCAGCGCGTGCTCCCGCACGAGGTTGCGGGTGAAGGCATCGCGGCGCAGGCGCCGCGGCCGCCCGGCGGGGAACATGGCCAAGGGGGAAGATGATGACGTCATATATCCAAAATTGTGCCTGAAGCGACATTTCGCCGCGTCCGTTCGAAGGAGGCGGTTGTCTGACAACTACGGAAAATCGTAGAACCAAGGTTCTAAATTTTTTGCCTTAAATGTCAAAGAAAGTGCCTCAGTCGCTTGAAACCTTGTTTCGTCTTTGTTAAATTCTGAAGCGGGCGGCTTGCCGCTCCCCGCTTTTCCTCCCTGAGCGGGTGCCTTGATGTGTGACAGCAAAAGGGCTTCCCAGCCCGGCGTGAAGACGTCGGGCTTTTTTTTGCCCGCCGTGCGGAGGCACTGCCGCAAAACCCCGGGGCCGGCGAGAGGGCGCCACTAAACTGCCGCCATGCTCTGGGTCAAATCTCTTCACATCGTCTTCATTGCAAGCTGGTTCGCGGGGTTGTTCTACCTGCCCCGGATCTTCGTCAATCTGGCGATGGTGCCGCCCGAGTCGGTGGCCGAGCGTGAACGGCTGCTGCTGATGGCGCGCAAGCTGATGCGGTTCACGACTTTCCTGGCAGTTCCGGCGCTCGGCTTCGGCCTGTGGCTCTGGCTGGGCTACGGCATCGGGCGTGGCCCGGGCAACGGGTGGATGCATGCCAAGCTGGCGCTGGTGCTGGTGGCCATCGGCTACCACCATGGCTGCTGCGTGCTGCTGCGCCGCTTCGTGGCGGGCGAGAACCGGCGTAACGACCGCTGGTTCCGCTGGTTCAACGAACTGCCGGTGCTGCTGCTGCTGGGTATCGTGATCCTGGTGGTCGTCAAGCCGTTCTGAAGCCCGGTGCACATGGTGGAGAGGCCGCACAAGTCAACCGCGCTCCCCCTGGCGCTCGCCTATGCAGCGCTGATCGTCTACGCCAGCCTCTATCCGTTCGCCGACTGGCGCGACCAGGGGATCGCGCCCTGGGCCTACCTGTCGGCGCCCTGGCCCAAGTACTGGACGGGTTTCGACTTCGCCGTCAACGTGGTGGGCTACATGCCCTTCGGATTCCTCTGCGCCCTGGCGGCACTGCGCACGGGCCGGACTGCTGCCGTCTGGCATGCCGTGCTGCGAGCCGTCATAGCGGGTGCGGCGATCGCCTTCGCCATGGAGACGCTGCAGAGCTATCTGCCTGCGCGCATCCCTTCCAATGTGGACCTGGGGCTCAACACGACCGGCACCGTTCTCGGCGCGGTGCTGGCGGCGGGGCTGGAGCGGCTGGGCGCGGTTGCGCACTGGAGCCGCGCGCGTTCGCAGTGGTTCGTCGAGGAGTCGCGCGGCGCGCTGGTGCTGCTCGCGCTGTGGCCTTTCGCGCTGCTGTTTCCGGCCGCCGTCACCTTCGGGCTCGGGCAGGTGTTCGAGCGGCTCGAAGTGGCGATCTCCGAATGGCTGCTCGACACGCCCTTCATCGACTGGCTGCCGCTGCGGCAGTTCGAACTCGAACCGCTGGTGCCCGCGGTGGAACTGCTGTGCGTGATGCTCGGCGCGCTGGTGCCGTGCCTGCTGGGCTACCTGGTGGCGCGCTCCGTGGCCCAGCGCGCGGTCCTGCTGCCGCTGACGCTGCTGACCGGCGTCGCGGCCTCGGCGCTGTCGGCGGCATTGAGCTACGGGCCCGAGCACGCATGGGCATGGCTGGACCTGCCGGTGCAGGTCGGCATCGCCGCGGCCTTGTTCGCTGGCGTGTTGCTGCTTTTCGCGCCGCGCCGCCTCTGCGCGGCACTGCTGCTGGTGGGGCTCGTGCTGCAGCTGAGCCTGCTGAACCAGGCGCCCGAGAGCGCGTACTTCGCCCAGACCTTGGCCACTTGGGAGCAGGGGCGCTTCATCCGCTTCCACGGACTGGCGCAGTGGCTCGGCTGGACTTGGCCATTCGCCGTGCTGGCGTATGTGGTGGCCGCCTTGTCGCGGCGGAGCCGGCCTGCCGCCGTTGCGACGGTCTGAGCGTCCGGGCCACGACGCCGGGAGGCGGTCACTAAAATCTGCCGATGCCCAGTTCCTCTCCCGCCAAGCCGTCCGGCTATTACGGTCGCCACATCTTCTTCTGCCTCAACGAGCGCAAGAACGGCGAAGACTCCTGCGCCATGCACAACGCGCAGGAGGGCTTCGATCGCTGCAAGGCGAAGGTCAAGGAGCAGGGGCTCGCAGGGCCTGGCAAGGTGCGCGTCAACAAGGCCGGCTGCCTCGACCGCTGCGCGGGCGGGCCGGTGGCCGTGGTGTACCCCGAAGCCGTCTGGTACACCTTCGTCGACAGCGAGGACATCGACGAAATCGTCGAGTCGCACCTGAAGAACGGCCAGGTCGTCGAGCGGCTGGTGCTGCCTCCCGATGTCGGACGCTGAACTTTTCCACCGGCTCTCCGCTCGTACCCTGCGCCAATGAACTCCCAGACCGAAAAGATCAGCCTCCAGGGCGCCGCCGGCGCGATCGAGGTTCAACGCGACCAGCCTGCCGGTGTTGCGCGCGGCATTGCCGTGATCGCCCATCCGCACCCGCTGTTCGGCGGCACGATGGACAACAAGGTGGTGCAGACGCTGGCGCGCGCTTTCGTCGCCTGCGGCTGGACCACGGTGCGCTTCAACTTCCGCGGCGTGGGTGCCAGCGAAGGCGTGCACGACGAGGGACGCGGTGAGCTGGACGACATGCTGAATGTCGTGGGCCAGCTGGCGTCCGAAGGTCCGTTGGCGATCGCCGGCTTTTCCTTCGGTGCTTTCGTCGCGAGCGGCGCCGCCGCAAGACTCTGGGCCGAACGCGACATCCGGCAGATCGTGCTGGTGGGCACGGCCGCCGCGCGCAACACCGTGGCCACGCTGCCGGCCGAGGCGCACGAGCGCATGCTGGTGGTTCATGGCGAAGCCGACGACACCGTGGCGCTCTCCGCCGTGATGGACTGGGCGCGGCCCCAGTCACTTCCTGTCACAGTCGTCCCCGGGGGCGGCCATTTCTTTCACGGACAATTGCCGCTGCTCAAAAGTCTCGTGGTCCGCCATCTGCGCGCGGACATCGCGTGAAAGCCTCGCAGGCTTGTTTTCGTCTCTTTCCGAACTCCCCATGAATCGTTTTCTTGGCGCGCTCCGCGCGCTGGTCCTTACCGCCGCTGCATCCGTCAGCCTGATCGCCGTCGCCCAGGTGCCGACGCCGCCCGAAATTGCCGCGCGCAGCTACCTGCTGCTCGACGTGACCGCGAACCAGATCCTGGCGCAGAAGGACATCGACAGCCCGGTCGAGCCGGCTTCGCTCACCAAGCTGATGTCGGCCTACGTGGTGTTCGACGCGCTGCGCGCCAAGAAGATCACGCTGACCCAGACGATGCCGGTCAGCCCGCGCGCATGGAAGATGCCCGGCTCGCGCATGTTCATCGACCCCAAGATGCAGGTGCCGGTGGAAGACCTGATCAAGGGCCTGATCGTGCAGTCCGGCAACGACGCCACGGTGGCGCTGGCCGAGGGCGTCGGCGGCACGGTGGAGCACTTCGTCGAAATGATGAACGCCCAGGCCAAGGCCCTGGGCATGAAGAACACCAGCTACAAGAACCCCGAAGGCCTGACGGCCCCCGGTCACACCACGACGGCCCGCGACCTGAGCATCCTGGCGACCCGCCTGGTGCGCGACTTCCCCGAGGAAGCCAAGTACTACGCCATCAAGAAGTACCGCTATCCGGGCACCCCGTCGACCAACGACACCAACCGAAACCTGCTGCTGTTCCGCGACCCGACCGTCGACGGCCTGAAGACCGGCCACACCGAAGCGGCCGGCTACTGCATGATCGCCACCGCCAAGCGCGACTTCCCGAACCTGACCGGTGGGCGCCGCCTGCTGTCGATCGTGCTGGGCACCACCGGCGAGACCGTGCGCGCCAACGAGTCGCAGAAGCTGCTGAACTGGGGTTACACGGCCTACGACGCGGTCCGCCTGTTCGACGCAGGCCAGCCGGCTGCCACTCCGGCCGTCTGGAAGGGCAAGGCCAACATCCTGAAGCTGGGCCGTCCGGAGGCCATCGTGGTCGCGGTGCCGGCCGGCACTGCCGCCAAGATCAAGACCCAGGTGTCGCGCCCCGATCCGCTGGTGGCTCCGTTCGCCAAGTACCAGCCCGTCGGTTCGCTCAAGGTCACCCTGGACGACCAGCCGGTCGCGGATGTGCCGCTGGTCGCCCTGGAGCCCGTCGAGCAGGCAGGGATATTCGGCCGCGCCTGGGATGCCGTGCGGCTCTGGATCAAGTAAATCGGTGGGATTGCAAGGCCGTCGGCGGCCAGCTGCCGCGGCTGACCTTGCCGTTTCATGCTCGTTTGCTATACTCGTGGGCTTTTCGGAAATTTCCGAAGGGTTTCACGTTTTCGTTATTCCCGGCTTCCCTGCCTTGCGTCACGACAAGGACAAGGACGGTTTCACAGCCAAGGCCGGGGCGTTTTGGGACTAATTCATTCATGCCAACCATCAATCAACTGGTGCGTCAGGGTCGAACGGTCGAAAAGATCAATTCGAAGAGCCCTGCCATGCAGAACTCGCCGCAACGTCGCGGTGTCTGCACCCGCGTCTACACCACGACGCCAAAGAAGCCCAACTCGGCGCTTCGTAAAGTTGCCAAGGTCCGTCTGACCAATGGCTTCGAAGTCATCTCCTACATCGGCGGCGAAGGCCACAACCTGCAGGAACACAGCGTCGTGCTGGTTCGCGGCGGCCGTGTCAAGGACTTGCCCGGTGTGCGTTACCACATCGTGCGCGGTTCGCTCGACCTGCAAGGCGTGAAAGACCGCAAGCAGTCGCGTTCCAAGTACGGCGCGAAGCGTCCCAAGAAGGCTTAAGCCTTCCTGTTGTAAAAAACAAGCGGTGTTCGATGGCCTTGGCGGGCTTGTCGAACGAAGTGACCCAATCCCGGGTCGAGTAAGTGAGAGTCCTGACTGGCTCTCGCGGTATCGGAAACGATGCCAACTGAAGCAAAGAGGTTAGAAAAATGCCACGTCGTCGCGAAGTCCCCAAACGTGAAATCCTGCCGGATCCCAAGTACGGCAATGTCGAGCTGTCCAAATTCATGAACGTGATCATGGAAGGCGGCAAGAAGGCTGTTGCCGAGCGCATCATCTACGGTGCCCTCGACTTCATCGAAAAGAAGAACCCGGACAAGGACCCTCTCGAGGCTTTCACCGTTGCCATCAACAATGTGAAGCCGATGGTCGAAGTGAAGTCGCGCCGCGTTGGCGGTGCGAACTACCAGGTGCCGGTCGAAGTCCGTCCCGTCCGTCGCCTCGCCCTGTCGATGCGCTGGATCAAGGAAGCTGCCCGCAAGCGCGGTGAGAAGTCGATGGCCCTGCGTCTGGCCAACGAACTGATGGAAGCCACGGAAGGCCGTGGCGGCGCCATGAAGAAGCGCGACGAAGTGCACCGCATGGCAGAAGCCAACCGCGCATTCAGCCACTTCCGCTTCTAAAAATCAGACACAGCTTGGGCGTTGGATCTTGAGTGTCGGGCGATGTCGTCCGTACTCGAGAACCAGCGCTCAACGCATTTAACCCGAAAGTAAATCATGTCCCGCAAGACCCCCATCGAGCGCTACCGCAACATCGGTATCTCCGCGCACATTGACGCTGGCAAGACCACGACGACCGAACGTATCCTGTTCTACACCGGTGTGAACCACAAGATCGGTGAAGTGCACGACGGTGCCGCCACGATGGACTGGATGGAGCAAGAGCAAGAGCGTGGCATCACGATCACCTCGGCTGCCACCACCTGCTTCTGGAAGGGCATGGCTGGCAAGTTCGAAGAACACCGCATCAACATCATCGACACCCCCGGCCACGTGGACTTCACCATTGAAGTCGAGCGCTCGATGCGCGTGCTGGACGGCGCCGTCATGGTGTACGACGCCGTCGGCGGCGTGCAGCCCCAGTCGGAAACCGTCTGGCGCCAGGCCAACAAGTACAAGGTGCCCCGCCTCGCGTTCGTCAACAAGATGGACCGCACCGGCGCCGACTTCCTGCGCGTGCGCCAGATGATGGTCGACCGCCTGAAGGCCAACCCCGTCGTGATCCAGATCCCGATCGGTGCCGAAGAGCACTTCCAGGGCATCGTCGACCTCGTGAAGATGAAGGCCATCATCTGGGACGAAGACAAGGGCGTGACCTTCACCTACGGTGACATCCCCGCGAACCTGACCGATGTCTGCAACGAATACCGCGAAAAGCTCGTCGAAGCGGCTGCCGAAGCCAGCGAAGAGCTGATGAACAAGTACCTCGAAGGCAACGAGCTGACCGAGGAAGAAATCAAGAAGGCCATCCGCCAGCGCACCATCGCCGGCGAAATCCAGCCGATGCTGTGCGGCTCGGCCTTCAAGAACAAGGGCGTGCAGGCGATGCTCGACGCCGTCGTCGAATACATGCCGGCACCGACCGACATTCCGCCCGTCAACGGCACCGACGAAGACGAAGCGCCCGTCACCCGCAAGGCCGACGACAACGAGAAGTTCTCGGCCCTGGCATTCAAGCTGATGACCGACCCGTTCGTGGGCCAGCTGACCTTCGTGCGCGTCTACTCCGGCGTGCTGACCAAGGGCGACAGCGTCTACAACCCGGTGCGCGGCAAGAAGGAACGTATCGGCCGTATCGTGCAGATGCACGCGAACAACCGCGAAGAAGTCAATGAAATCCGCGCCGGTGACATCGCCGCCTGCGTGGGCCTGAAGGAAGTGACCACGGGCGAAACCCTGTGCGATCCCGCAGCCGTCGTGACGCTCGAGCGCATGGTGTTCCCGGAATCGGTGATCTCGCAGGCCGTCGAACCCAAGACCAAGGCCGACCAGGAAAAGATGGGCATCGCCCTGCAGCGCCTGGCTCAGGAAGACCCGTCGTTCCGCGTCAAGACCGACGAAGAATCGGGCCAGACCATCATCGCCGGCATGGGCGAGCTCCACCTCGAAATCATCGTGGACCGCATGAAGCGCGAATTCGGCGTGGAAGCGAACGTCGGCAAGCCGCAAGTGGCCTACCGCGAAACGATCCGCAAGACCGTCGAAGAAGCCGAAGGCAAGTTCGTTCGCCAGTCGGGCGGCAAGGGCCAGTACGGTCACGTGATCCTGAAGCTCGAGCCGCAGGAAGCGGGCAAGGGTTTCGAGTTCGTCGACGCCATCAAGGGCGGTGTGGTTCCTCGCGAATACATCCCCGCAGTGGAAAAGGGCGTTGTCGAAGCGCTGACGCAAGGCGTGCTGGCGGGCTACCCCGTCGTCGACGTCAAGGTCACGCTGCACTTCGGTTCGTACCACGACGTGGACTCGAACGAAATGGCGTTCAAGATGGCCGCGATCTTCGGTTTCAAGGAAGGCGCCCGCAAGGCCAGCCCCGTGATCCTGGAGCCGATGATGGCCGTGGAAGTCGAAACGCCCGAAGACTACGCCGGCAACGTGATGGGCGACCTGTCCTCACGCCGCGGCATGGTGCAGGGCATGGACGACATGATCGGTGGCGGCAAGTCCATCAAGGCCGAAGTGCCGCTGTCGGAAATGTTCGGCTACTCGACCACGCTGCGCTCGATGTCACAAGGCCGTGCCACGTACACGATGGAGTTCAAGCACTACGCTGAAGCTCCGCGCAACGTTGCCGAAGCCATCGTGGCTGCTCGCGCAAAGTAAGTTTTCAAGAATGCAGGGCCGCGCAGTGCGTGGCCCTCGTTGTCTGCGATCCGGTGCCGCCACGTTCCCGTGCGAGGCGAACCAGCAATCGGATGCAGACATAAAACCAACACACGGGACATGCTCTTTCAAGGATTGAAAAATGGCAAAAGGTAAATTCACCCGCACCAAGCCGCACGTGAACGTGGGCACGATCGGTCACGTCGACCACGGCAAGACCACGCTGACGGCGGCGATCGCCACGGTGCTGTCGGCCAAGTTCGGCGGCGAAGCCAAGGCCTACGACCAAATCGACGCTGCGCCCGAAGAAAAGGCCCGCGGCATCACGATCAACACCGCGCACGTCGAGTACGAAACGGCCAACCGCCACTACGCACACGTCGACTGCCCCGGCCACGCCGACTACGTGAAGAACATGATCACCGGCGCCGCCCAGAT
>NZ_JBFTJJ010000025.1:0-82395 GCF_056395365.1 Variovorax sp. 10L421 | reverse complement strand
CTCGGTTTCCATCGCGACGGTGGCGGCCTTGCCCAGCAGGGTCTTGGGATCGATGGCGTTGCTGCTGCCCAGCAGATCGATTTCAAAAACGTAAGCCTGGCTGAGTGTCTCTCGACCGACGAGGCGGTGGAATTGCAGTGCCTCGCCCARRGGCGTCTGGATCGTGACGCGGCGCTTCACGGATGGCGTCTCCACGGGATCGGAAAGATCACCGGGGACGCGACGAATGTTGTCGCAATGGCGTGAGTCACGCACTCTCCCTGCTGTCGTTATTGATTGCTGCTTGCCTTGAGAGCGAATGGCCAGCTCTCGATGCGTCATCGTGCACTGCGACAGGACGCTTCAAGCGATTGCAATTATGTGATTCCAATGTTCGGCAACGCGCAGGTCTTGCCTTTTGGCGTAGGGATTCTTGTTGCAGGTATGCCAACAAGTTGACATGCCAAATCAACGCTTGCTTACGACGGATGTAGTCAATGGGCTCCAAGCCCCTTCCTTGTTTTGAACGAAAGGACTCTTGAGCCGTGTGATGCTGGCTAATCCTGCGATGCCGCTGCGCGCGCGAACTGTGACAAGCGTTTGACCAGCGGCTCGAACAGTTCCATGGGCGTGTTCCCGTAACCCAGTACCAACCCGTTGTCCGATGGCGTCGGCCGCATCGCAAATCCCGACAGCGGAAACGGCGCGATGCCATGTCGCAGCGCCTCGGCCGCGATCCGGCGGTCATCGAAGCGCGCGGGCAACCGCACCGTCAGGTGCAACCCGCAGTAGCCGCCGTCGATCTCGTGCGGTACCTTGAAATACTTCTGCAGCGCAAGCCGCAGCGCCTGCTGCCGGTCGCGGTACAGCCGCCGCATGCGGCCCAGGTGCCGGCTGAACTGCCCGCTCTCGATGAAGTCGGCCATGGCCAGCTGCTCGTAGCGATGCCCGCCGCGCAGCATTTCTTCCAGCGGTGCCTGCACGACTGGCAGCAGCTGGGCGGGCAGCACGAGAAAGCCCAGCCGCAGTGACGGAAACATCGTCTTGCTGAAGGTGCCGACGTAGAGCACGGGCGCGTCGTCCACCAGCCCCTGCATCGCACCGATGGGCTCGCCCGTGTGGCGGAACTCGCTGTCGTAGTCGTCCTCGATGATCCACGCGCCGTGCTGGCGGGCCTGCGCGATCAGCGCGAGCCGGCGCGCGATGCTCAGCACCGAGCCGCCCGGGTACTGGTGCGAGGGCGTGGTGTAGATCAGCCGGGGCGGGTGCTTTTGCCAGTCGCGTTCGGTCACGCACAGGCCTTCGGCGTCGACCCGCACCGGCACGATGCGCATGTCGCCCGCATGCATGGCGGCCTTCACGCCGCGGTAGCCCGGGTCTTCGACCCAGCCGGTCTCGCCCGGGTTGGCCAGCAGCCGCACGCACAGCGAGATGGCCTCCTGCGCGCCTTCGGCGATGACGACTTGTTGCGGCTCGCAGCGCACGCCGCGCGCCACCGACAGATGCCGCGCGATGGCCGCACGCAGCGGCGGTTCGCCCAGCGGATCGCCGTAGCCCAGCGCGGCCGATCCGGCGCCGCGGATCGCCCGGTCGAGCGCGCGCCGCCATGAGGCCGACGGAAAGTGCGACAACGCGGGCACACCGGGGCGCAGCGCCGCCTCCATCTCGCCGCGCGACGTGCCTGGCTTGATCTCCGCGAGACGCAGCGCGGTGGCTGGTGCGCCGGCCGGCTTGCCCGTGCGCTTCGGCAGGACGGAAGACGAGAGTTCGGTCACGCGAGTGCCCTGCCGGTCGGGCTGCACATAGCCCTCGGCCGCCAGATGCTCGTAGGTCGCGGTGACGGTGTTGCGGGATACGGCCAGCGCCTCGGCCAGGGCGCGCGAGCCCGGCAGGCGGCTGCCGGCGACCAGGCTGCCGTCGAGGATGGCGCGCTTGAGCCGGTCGTGCAGCTGGTGCTGCATCGAGCCTGCGCCGCGGTCCCTTAAGAGGGAGGACTCGAGCAGGGCAGTGGGAGAGAGGGTAGGTCGTGGCACCATGAAATGAATCCAACGTGGCACTTACGCTGGAGCCACGTTGCGCGTACTTTACGTGCTCCCGCCCAGTTTTTCCTTTTTTCCGAAAGAGCCTTTCATGTCAGCCCGCCAAAACAAGTTCGGCCAGTCCATCGGTCCCGATCTTCCCGAATGGACGCCGCGCGCCCAGCCGCCGCGCCGTGTGGTCGAAGGCCGTTTCTGCAGGCTCGAACCGATCGATGCCTCGAAGCACGCCGACGATCTGCACGCCGCCAACGCGCAGGCCCCCGATGGGCGCGACTGGACCTACCTCGGCGTCGAGCGCCCCGCCGAAGCGGAAGGCACCCGCGCCTACATCGAGCGCATCGCGAAGAGCACCGACCCGCTGCACTTCGCCGTCATCGACAGGCAAAGCGGCCGCGCCGTGGGCTCGCTGGCGCTGATGCGCATCGACCCGGCCAACGGGGCCATCGAAGTGGGGACCGTCAATTTTTCGCCGCTGCTGAAGAACACGCCGATGTCCACCGAAGCGCAGTACCTGCTGATGAAGCTCGCCTTCGACGAACTCGGCTACCGCCGCTACGAGTGGAAATGCGACAACTTCAACGAGCCATCGAAGCGCGCGGCGCTTCGGCTGGGCTTCAAGTACGAGGGCCTGTTCCGCCAGGCCGTGGTCTACAAGGGCCGCAGCCGCGACACCGCGTGGTTCTCGATCATCGACGGCGAGTGGCCCGCGCTGCGCACCGCGTTCGAGCGCTGGCTGGCGCCCGGCAACTTCGACGCGCAGGGCCGGCAGCGCATGTCGCTCGACAAGTTCCGGCTGCCTTCTTCCTGAGTGAGTCGCGCCGGGCCGGAATCTATTTGCCCGGCTTCTGCGACTGCTCGCACTCGACCTGGATCAGCTCTCGCTCGTCCAGCGTCGCGCCGATGCGCACCGCGCTCAGGCAGCCGCCCCACACGCAGCCGGTGTCGATCGAGAGCAGGTCGGGCCGCGACAGCCAGCCCAGCGTCGACCAGTGGCCGCAGGCGACCGTGGCCTTGGCCGTCTTGCGCCCGGGCACGTCGAACCACGGCATGTAGCCTTCGGGCGGGGTGGCCGCGCTGTCTTTGGCCTCGAATTCCATCACGCCTTCAGGTGTGCAGAAGCGCAGCCGCGTCAGCGCATTGACGATGGCGCGCAGCCGCGCGCTGCCCGTGAGCGTGTCGTGCCATTGCGCCGGCTCGTTGCCGTACATCGACATCAGGAACTCGCCCAGCGCCGGCCCGCGCAGCACCGACTCGACCTCGGACGCCAGCGCCAGCGTGTCGCCCACCGTCCACTGCGGCAGCACGCCCGCATGCAGCATCAGCAGGTCGCCGTCGCCAATGCGCATGTGCAGCGCCATGTGCTGCAGGCGCACCCATTCGAGCAGCGCCTCGCTGTCGGGCGCGGCCAGCACTTCGGCCAGCGTGTCCTTGCGGCCGGCCTTGCGCGCGCCGTGCGCCACGCCCAGCAGGTGCAGGTCGTGGTTGCCGAGCAGGCTCAGCGCCGAGGCGCCGCAGCCCTGCACGCGGCGCAGCACCGCGAGCGAATCGGGGCCCCGGTTGACCAGGTCGCCCAGCAGCACGATGGTGTCGCGGCTGGGGGAGAAATCGATCTTCTGCAGCAGCCGACCGAAGGGGGCGTCGCAGCCTTGCAGGTCGCCAATCAAGTAAAGTGACATTCCCTCATTCTCTCCCTCAGTTCATGGATGTCTTCCTCCTGGCCTTGTTGACCACGCTCAACGCGTTGTTCGCAATGTCCGAAATGGCCCTTTCCACCAGCCGGCGCGCACGTCTCGCGGCACTGGCCGAAACGGGAGACACCGGCGCGGTGGCCGCGCTGAAGCTGATGGAGTCACCCACGCAATTCCTCTCGACGGTGCAGATCGGCATCACCTCGATCGGCATGCTCAGCGGCATCGTCGGCGAGGCCGCCTTTGCCGAGCCGCTCGCGGTCTGGATGGAAGGCGTCGGCATGGGGCGCGGCACCGCCAGCGTCGCGTCCACCGCGGTGGTCGTCACCTGCATCACTTTCTTCACCATCATCTTCGGCGAACTGGTGCCCAAGCGCATCGGCCAACTCTATCCCGAGCCCGTGGCGCGATGGGTGTCGCGCCCCATGCGCGGACTGGCCAAGGGCGCCAAGCCTTTCGTGTGGCTGCTGGCGGGCGCCACGGCCACCATGCTGAAGCTGCTGCGCATCGACGCCAACGCGGCCCGTTCTGTCACCGAGGAAGAAATCTCGGCCAGCCTCGAAGAAGGCGTGGACGCCGGCGTCATCGAGCAGCACGAGCACCAGATGGTGCGCAATGTGTTCCACCTCGACGACAGGCGCCTGTCGTCGCTGATGATCCCGCGCGCCGACATCGAATGGCTCGATGCTTCGTTCACCGTGGAGCGGGCACTGCAGCAGGTTGCCGACGCGGCCGAGCTCAACCTCGTGCATTCCTGGTACCCCGTGTGCCGCAACTCGCTCGACGACGTGGTCGGCGTCGTCAGCGTGGCGCAACTGCTGCGCCTGGGCTCCGCGCATCGCGGCGTGCTGGGCCAGGAGGCGACGCCCGCCGTGTTCGTGCCCGAGACCCTCACCGGCATGGAGCTGCTGGAGCAGTTCCGCGCCCGCGCCGGCCGCCTCGTGTTCGTGGTCGACGAGTACGGCGTGGTCCAGGGCCTCATGACCCCGCGCGACCTGCTCGAAGCCATCACCGGCGAACTGCAGCCCGGCATGCAGACCGACGCCTGGGCGCGCGAGCGGGCCGACGGCGTGTGGGAGCTCGACGGCCTCATGCCCGTGTCGGAGCTGCGCGCGCGCCTGGGCATCCGCGAATTGCCCGATGAAGAGCGCGGGCGCTACAACACCGTGGCCGGCTTGCTGATGTCCGTGTCGGGCCACCTGCCCAAGGTGGGCGAGCGCATCGACTGCGCCGGCTGGTGCTTCGATATCGTCGCGCTCGAAGGCCGCCGCATCGACCGGGTGCTGGCGTCGCCCGACCCGACGGCGCCGTCCAAGGAAGATTGAGGCGGGGGCCATGCTGTCTCTGCTCGCTCTCAGCTGCCCCCAATGCTCCGCGCCGTTGCCGCGCGCTGCCCGCTGGCGTACCGTCAACTGCAGTTACTGCGGCACCACCGTCACCCGAGGCACTGAAACCATCGAGCGCGAGAGCTTCCGCGCCGCGCTGCGCCGGGCCAATGCCGACGTGCCCGGCGGCCGCATCCTCACATGGCGCGGCGCGCGCTACCGCGTGCTCGCACCGCTGGCCACCGGAGAGCACAGCGAAGTGCTGTTCGCCGAACGCCTCGGTGCATTGCCCGAGCGCGTCACGCTCAAACTCGCGCGAGACAGCGCCGCCAACAGCGTTCTGGTGCGCGAAGGCGCGGTGCTCCAGTCGCTGCAAGACCTGCCGGTGCAGGGTGCTGCCTATTTCACCCGCCGCCTGCCGCAGCCGCTGGGCGTGGGCATTGCCGAAGGCCTGGGCGACGGCGCCCGCCAGGCGCTGGTGCTGCGCCACCCGGCAGGCTTCTGGGGCAGCCTGCAAGACGTGCAGCAGGCCAACGCCCAAGGCATCGATCCGCGCCACGCAGTGTGGATCTGGCGCCGCATGCTCGAAGTGCTGGCCTTTGTGCACGGTGCCGGCTGGACGCACCGCGACCTGTCGCCCGCGCATGCGCTCGTGCATCCGCGCGACCATGGCGTGCTCGTCATCGGCTGGTCGCGCGCGCAACATGCCACCGGCACGGTCCACAACGCCGCCGCCGCACGCGACCTGATGCAAGCTGCCTGGACCGTGCGCGCCGTGTTGCACGGCGGTGCGGCCGGCGAGCCAGGTTTCGGCGCTCACACACCTGCACCGCTCGTGGCCTTGCTGCGCCAGTGCAGTGAAGACAGTGCCGCCTGCCAGCGCCTTGGCGCACAGGGCATCGAGCAGGCGCTCTCCGCCGCGTCGCGCGAAGCCTTCGGCGCGCCGCAGTTCGTTCATTTCGATCCCGCGCCTCCCCACCGTACCGGCGCCTGAACCGCACATACGCACCAAGCTAGGAGTCACTTCATGGGCTACGGAAACTACTCGCATGCCGCCCACACGGCGCTCATTGCCGACCGCGCCGCCAAGCCGGGCGCCGAGGTCTTCACCCAGCGCTCCACCCATCCGCTGATGAACCCGCAAGGGCTGAAGGTGCGCGAGTCGCGCGACAACGCCGACCATCCGAACTCGCTGGGCATCGTTTTCGCGCTCGACGTCACGGGCTCCATGGGCGATATTCCGCAGACGCTTGCGCGCAAGGAGCTACCCACCTTCATGAAGCTGCTGACCGACTGCGGCGTGGCAGACCCGCAGCTCATGTTCATGGCCATCGGCGACGCCACCTCCGACCACGCACCGCTGCAGGTCGGCCAGTTCGAATCGACCGCCAATCTCATGGACCAGTGGCTCACCTGGAGCTATCTCGAAGGCGGTGGCGGCGGCTCGGGCGAAGAGAGCTACGAGCTCGCCTTCTACGTCATGGCCCAGCACACCGACATGGACTGCTGGGTCAAGCGCAAGAAGCGCGGCTACCTGTTCGTCACCGGCGACGAACTGCCGTACCCCGCCGTCTCGCGCCACCAGATCGAAGGCCTCATCGGCGAGAAGCTCGACGAGGACATTCCCATCGAGGAAGTCATCGCCGCCGCGGCCGAAACGACGAACCTGTTCTTCCTGATTCCCGACGCCCAGCGCCGCCGCCGCTGCGAGCCGCGCTGGCGCGAGCTGCTGGGCGATCACGTCATCTGCATGGACTCGCCGGACGACGCCTGCGCCGTGGCCGCCGGCATCGTCGCCCTCACCGAAAAAGCCGTGCCCAGCCTCGACGCGCTGGCCGGCGTGATGGGCGGCACCGGCATGGCACGGGAACGCGTGGGTGGCGTGATGCATGCGCTCGAGGGGTATGCCGCGCTGCTCGACCCGACCGCAGCGCGCCACGCGCCGCCGGGCTTGGCCGCGGGAGCAGCGGGCCCGCGCTCCTCGTGGTGGAAGCGGCTCTTCGGCTGATGACCGAGTGAGCTCCGGCACCGCAGCGGCAGCCACGCGCTACATCTCACTGCTCGGCCTCGGCTTCGGGGACTGCGGCAAGGGGCTCTTCACAGACCACCTGTGCGGCGCGCTGCAGGCCCACACTGTCGTGCGCTTCAACGGCGGCGCGCAGGCCGGGCACAACGTGGTGCTGGCGGATGGGCGGCATCACACCTTTTCGCAGTTCGGCGCCGGCAGTTTTCATGCGGGCGTGGGCACCGTGCTTGCGAGTCCGGTGGTGGTGCATCCGACGGCGCTGCGCGTCGAGGAAGCGGCATTGCGGCGGGTGGGCGTGGAGGACGCGTTCTCGCGCCTGCTGATCGATGCGCGCTGCCGCGTGACCACGCCCTTTCATCAGGCGGCAGGCCGTTTGCGCGAATGGGCACGGGGGGAGGGGGCGCACGGCAGCTGCGGCGTGGGTGTCGGCGAAACGGTGCGGCATGCGCTCGCCGCACCCGACGAGGCGCTGCACTACGGCGACCTGTCGCAGTCGGCCCTTGCCTTGGAAAAACTGGAAGCCTCCCGCGCTGCGCTGCTTCGCGAGTTCGCGCACGCGGCGCCCTTGCATGCCGATGGCGCGCGGGAACTGTCGGTGCTCCAGGACGACTCGCTCGCACGGCGATGGCTCGATGCCGCCGCGCCGTGCCTGGCCCAGTCGCCGCCTGCGGGGGCGGACCGCATCGCCGAGCGCCTTGCGCGGCCCGGCGCCGTGGTCTTCGAGGGCGCGCAGGGCGTGCTACTGGACGAGTGGCGCGGGTTCCATCCGCACACCACGTGGAGCACCATCTCGACGACGGCGGTCGAGGCCGTGCTGCGCGACGTGGGCATCGACGCGCCCGTGCAGCACCTGGGTGTTCTGCGCAGCTATCTCACACGCCATGGCCCGGGACCGCTGCCCACACACGACCGGGCACTCGATGCGCGGTTGCGCGAGCCGCACAACGCGAACGAAGGCTGGCAGGGCGTGTTCCGCAGGGGCCACCCCGATGCGGTGCTGCTGCGGTACGCGCTGGATGCGGCAGGCACGCTCGACGGGCTGGTGGTGAGCCACCTCGATGCGGTCGACGGTGCGGGCCTGCGCTGGTGCGCCGGTTACCGCACGGCGGAGGCGGGCCGCTTCGCGTCCCTACCGCTCGGCGGCGTGCGCGATCTCGGCCATCAGCACGCATTGACCCGACTGCTGCAAGGCGCCGAGCCGATCTATGAGCCGCACGCCGTCGCAAGCCCGCATGCATGGGTGGCGTATGCCGAGGCATCGAGCGGCTTGCCCGTGCGCTTCGGCGCTTTCGGCCCGACGCGCGAAACCGTGCGCGACCACAAGCATCTTCCTTGAGAGACTTCGTGAGCTACAACATTCCCCTGATCGTCGGCGCCGCATCGAGCGCCATTGCCGCGCTGCTGCACATCTGCATCATCTTCGGCGGGCCGGCGTGGTACCGCTTCTTCGGCGCGTGCGAACGCATGGCGGCGGGCGCGGCGGCCGGGCATCTGTATCCGCCCGTCGTCACGGTGGGCATCGCCTGCGTGCTGGGGGTGTGGGCGGCCTGACGGGCCGGCCGCCCTCATTCACCAGGCCACCCCGTCCCCCATCAACGCCCGCTGCGCCAGCAGGAACGCGGCCGCATTCCAGCTCTGCCCCGCCATCCCCATCGGCGCGAGCGTGCGCCCATGGAACCACTCCGTGAACCGCCAGTCGTCCTGCGCGTTCGCTTGTGCCAGCCGCGCAAGCTCGGTCCACGCCTGCCCGTGCAGCCCCTGCCGCGCCAGTGCCATCACCCAGAACCCGCCGACGAACGGCCAGATTCCCCCGTTGTGGTACTGGTGCACGATGTTCTGTCGATGCCGCCCCATGTAGGCCCGCCACAGCTCGTGCTGCTGCGACAGCGGATGCAGCACCACGCGCAACGGGTAGGGCTGCGATGCATGCGCCGCATCGATGGTCCGCACGATGCGCTGCGCCATCGCCGCATCGGCCAGCCCGCTCTGTATCGCCAGCACGTTGCCGAACACATCGCCTTCGTCGCCGACCACCGCGAAATTGACGAAGCTCAGGTACAGCCCCGGGTCGCGCCGGCCGCGCCGCGCATAGTGCCGCAGCAGCCTTGCGCGGTGGTACTCGGGCAGGTCGCGCTGGAACGGATTGAACAGGTGGTTGAAATGGTGCTGCGTTTCCTCGGCGCGTTCGAGTGCGAAGCGGCGCTTCACGTCGAACCACAGCGCGTTGGTGTACAGCACGTAGCCCGAGCGCGGCATGATGTCGGCCCAGTCGCTGGCCTCGTTCTGCTGCAGCAGGCGAAAGTGCTGGTGCTCCTGCGCGAGCAGCCATTGGATCGCGCGTTCGACTTCGGAGCGCCAGTGCGTGGCGCCTACATCGCCGTGCCTGCGCACATGGTCCGCCGCAATGAGCCACCACAGGGTGGCGTCGATGCAGCCCAGATACCAGAAGTCGGCGTCCTGCCCCTCGGGGTCGACGTACTTCGGAATCTGCCCGTTGGCCGCCTGCTGCGACGCGAGCGCGTCGAGGCTGGCCACGGCGCCTTGCTCCAGTGCGGGCACGCCGCTGCCGCACATGGCCATGACGCAGATGGCGGCGTCGCGGCCGAAGATGCGCGTGTAGCGCCGCGCCACGGCGGCCTCGGTGCGGCTGGCGGCCAGGATGCCGTGCGGCGTGAGGTTGCCTTCCAGCAGTTCGAGCGAGGCTCGCGCGCAGGCATCGATCAGCGCCAGCGCGGAAGCGTCGAGGTTCGGGGCCGGGCGCGTGGTCATAGGGTGGGCATTCGCAGGCTCGGGACGCCGGGACGCCGGGCCGCCGCGCCTCGCTCACACGTTGCTGGTCGCGCGCACTTCCTCGATGGTGGTCTGTCCGGCCAGCACCTTCTCGATGCCGTCCTGCCGCAGCGTGCGCATGCCTTCCTGCAGCGCCGTCTGCTGGAGTTCTTCCGCACGTGCGCCGGTCTGCACCAGGCGGCGCAGCGTTCTGGACATCGTCATCAGCTCATGGATGCCCACGCGTCCCTTGAAGCCGGTGTCGCCGCAATGCTTGCACCCGGTGCTGGTGTAGCTGTGCAGGTGCCCGTCGCGGCCGTAGCGCTGCATCCAGTCGTCCTGCAAGGCCTTGCGCTGGACCGCGTCGTTTTGCTGCGTGCCGAATGCGTGCATGTAGTCGTTCAGCAGTTCGTCGACCGTCTCCGGGCTCGCGGGCGTGCTGCTGGTGCAGCGGGTGCAAAGGCGGCGCACCAGTCGCTGCGCCAGCACGGCCAGCAGCGAGTCCGCGAAGTTGAACGGGTCCATGCCCATGTCGAGCAGGCGAGTCACGGTTTCGGGTGCGCTGTTGGTGTGCAGCGTCGACAGCACGAGGTGGCCGGTCAGCGAAGCCTCGATGGCGGTCTTCGCGGTTTCCTCGTCGCGGATCTCGCCGACCATGATCACGTCCGGATCGGCGCGCACGAACGCCCGCAGCGCCTTTGCAAAGGTCCACTCGATGCGCGGGTTGATCTGCACCTGCCGCAGCCCGGTCTGCGTGATTTCGATCGGGTCTTCGGCGGTCCAGATCTTTCGCTCCGGCGTGTTGATGTGCATCAGCGCCGAGTGCAGCGTGGTGGTCTTGCCCGAGCCAGTGGGGCCCACGCACAGCACCATGCCGTAGGGGCGCTCGACGGCCTTGGTCAGCTCCGCGAGGTTGTTCGGCGAGAGGCCCAGCTTGTCCATGGGAAGGGGCTTGGCCGACGCCAGGATGCGCATCACCACGTCTTCGAGGCCGTTGTTGGTCGGGATGGTCGCCACGCGCAGTTCGATGCGGTGCTGCGGCGAGTACTTGGCGAAGTTGATCTTGCCGTCCTGCGGGTTGCGCTTTTCGCTGATGTCCAGGTCGCACATGATCTTCACGCGCGCGACGACGGCGTTGCGGTAGCTTGGCGGCAGCTCCAGGTAGGTGTAGAGCAGGCCGTCGCGGCGAAAGCGGATGCGGGTCTTTTCCTGGCCGGGATAGCTTTCGATGTGGATGTCCGACGCGCCCTCACGGTGCGCCTCCAGGATCATGCTGTTGATCATCCGCACCAGGGAGTTGTCCGACTGCTCGATGGGAGCCTCGGGGGCGGGCGCGGCGGGGCCTTCCTTCTCGAGCGTCTGCAGCAGTTCGCTGGTGCCGGCCATGTCGAATTCGAGGGGCCGGCTGGGATCGAGGTTCGAGGAAAAGACGCCGGGGGCGGAGGTCGTCGACTCGCCGATTTTTTCGTAGGCTGCGTGCAGCACGTTGTCGAGGTCGATGCATTGCCCGACCACCGGGGTGACCTTCATCTGCGCGATGAACTCCACCTCGTCCAGGGCCGAATGCCGGCTGGTCGGGTCGTCGATCGCAACCACGAGGCGCCCCTCGTGCAGCCGCAGCGGCATGACCTGCAGGCGCTGGGCCACGGAATACGGCAGCTTGCGCAGTGCGTCGGCCGCCGCGGGGAACAGGTGCAGGTTGACGAGGGGATAGCCCATCTTGCGCACCAGCGCGGTCTGGAGCTGGCCCTTGCTGACGATGCCCATGCGCACCAGCGTCTCGCCCAGCGGCACCGTGGGATCGAGCTGTTGCCGCGTCAGCCCGGAACGAAGTTGATCCTCGGTGATCATGCCCAGCGAAATCAGCGCTTCGCCGATCCGTGCGATCGGCGTGCGGCTCTGGGCTTCGAGTGCGCTCAGGAGCTGCTCGGGCATGACGACTTCGTTGGCGGGCATGGGCGATTTCCTGTCTGGTTTCGGACACTGCATCGTAGAGCGGGATTCATGCGCTTGCCATCGCTTCAACTTGTGAGTACGCAAGTTCTCATGTCGGGGCCGAACCCTGAATCTCCTCTTGTCCTACGCGGGCCGCTCGCCACCTGCCTAGCATGTCGGCGATGCGTCAATTGATTCTTGCGACAACCCTGGTGCTGGTCGCTGCCGCCGCAGCGGTGCAGGCCGAGCCTGTCAAGGTGCCCGTCGACAGCGACGAGAAGGGCACCGTCTACGTGGCCCCCAACGTGAACCCGACCGAAACCTCGGCCACCGTCAAGGGGGCGAGCTTCGGCGTGCTGCGGCCGGACGGCAGCGGCACCTACATCGGCACCGACACCTCCACGCCACGGCCCACCTACTCGCTGGGGGCGAGCACCGGCGGCAATCTGTCGCTCTCGGGCGGTGTTCAGTCGGACGGCAAGGCCAACAACGGCGTGAAGGCCGGCATTACCTTCAGGTACTGACAGGAGGGCCGCGCGCGCGACAGAGGGTTTTGTCGGACCTACGCAGCAGGCTGCGCGGGCAGGGCCGGCGTCAGCCCGTAGCGCGACATCACCGCGACCAGCTTCGCCTTGTCGGGCGGTCCGCCCGCATTGACCACGGTCGCGACCTCGCGAAAGTACTGCGCGCCGATGTCCGGCGAGAGCATGACGATCGCGCGCGCCGTCTGCGATCCGACATTGCGAAAGCCGTGCACCGAGCCGCGCGGCGTCGACATCCATTCGCCGGGTGTCAGCTCGCGCGTTTCGGCATCGACCGAATAGGTGACCGCGCCTTCCACGACATAGAAGAACTCCTCGTTGTCCCGATGGCTGTGCGGTGGCGGCACGTTGGCGCCCGGCGGCAGGGTGAGTTCGAACACCCCCATGCTCCCTGTCGCGGAGCCATCGACCAGATAGCGAATTTCGAGCTGACCTGCCTTGATCACTTCATCGCGGTTCATGTGTTTCTCCTGTCGCTGGTGCCCAGGCGTTGACTCTACGGCGTTGCAGGAAAAAGATAAATCGCCTATTTTTCGCAGCCTCAGACCAGCGTGCCGTAGACGATGAATCCGTCGTGCGTCGCGACCTTGTCGTACAGCGTGCGGCCGGCCGTGTTGGTCGCATGGGTCTGCCAGTACACGCGGCGTACGCCCGCGTGCTTCGCGCGCTCGTACACGCCCTGGATCAGCTGGCGGCCCACGCCGCGGCCGCGTTCTGACGGCAGCGTGAACAGGTCCTGCAGATAGCAGGTCGGTTCGAGCCGCGTGGTGCTGCGGTGGAACAGGTAGTGGGTGAGCCCGACCAGTTGCCCGTCGCGCTCGGCGACCAGCGCATGCACCGGTTCGTAGACATCGAAGAAGCGCTGCCATGTGGCCTGCGTGATCTCGTCGGCAAGGGCTGTCGCACCCTCGCGTCCGTAGAAGGCGTTGTAGCCGTCCCATAGCGGCTTCCATGCCGCGTAGTCGTCGGGCGCCGGAGGGCGGATCTGGAGGGGCGTACTCATCGCGTCTGTGGCCTGCATTCTGAAAAATGCGATTGCAACACAACGCGTGCCGCTCCCAATCTTCGGTCAGCTCGGCGCTATTGGCTACTGCCGACCTGCTCCTGCGCCTTGGAACGGGCGCATCCAGGCGGCATCACCGCCACCGGTAGCGCGGGCGGCAGCGCCGGACCCTCGGTCAGGGCGCCCATCGATTGCTCCAGGAAGTCGAGCATCGCGCGCATCGCGGCGCTGTTGTGGCGGCGCTGCGAGTAGGCCGCGTACAGCCAATGGTCGCGCGGCATGTGCTCGCGCAGCACCGGCACCAGCGCTCCGCGTTCCAGGTGCGACTGCGCCAGCGGCTCGGGCACATAGGCCACGCCCACGCTGCGCAGCGCCAGTTCGATCAGCGCGACGGCGTCGTTGGCTTCCAAGCGGCTGTGCACGGGCACGTCGTACTGCCTGCCGTCGGTCTCGAAGGGAAGGTGGGTGGTCGGCTTTGCCGAGTAACTCAGCACCTCGTGCCGGCCCAGATCCTCGGGCGTCTGCGGCATGCCGCGCTGCGCCCAGTAGGCCGGCGTGGCGCAGACCACCATGTCGAACTGCACCAGCCGGCGCACGATCAGGTTCATGTCGTCGATGCGTCCGCCGGTCAGGTGCACGTCGATGCCTTCCTCGATCAGGTCGAGGTCGTCGTTGGTGAACACCAGGCTCACGTACACGTCGGGGTAGCGCTTGATGAACTCGGCGATCACGTCCGAGAGCCAGCCGGCGATCAGCCCGTGCGGCGCGCTCATCCGCAGCCGCCCTCGCGGGTGTGAGCCGTGGGCCTGCAGGTCGTTCAGGGTGTTCTCGGCCATGGTCACCAGCTCGGTGCTGCGGTCGAGCAGCACCTGGCCGGCGTCGGTCAGGCTCAGGGAGCGGGTCGAGCGGTTCAGCAGGCGCACGCCGCTGCGGGTTTCGAGCTCCGCCACGTAGCGGCTGACCGTGGCCTTGGACATGCCCAGCGAGATTGCTGCGCGGGAGAAGCTGCGCCGGAACGCGACTTCGCGGAATGTTTTGATGAGATCGAGGCCGTCCATGGGTGGGCGCATTGTTCCAGCATCGAGGATGAGGCCGTGCGCGTAGGGGCATACCACCTGCGACGTGGCTGCACGGCGCCTGTGACGCCAACGAGCGATATGGAAGCGTTCTACCCGACCCGCATCACTGTCCCGTATACCCCCCAGCGCTCGCCTCCCGCGCACGAGCATCATCCACCGCTCGTTCGGAGCGAAGCTGGCGTCTTCCACAATTCGCACACTCATAAAGACGCAGCCAGGGCAGCAGGCGCATCCACCCACTGCGATGAATGCGCCCAAGGTGCGCGATGTTGCACGTACAAGCGACGAACAGGTGGGACATGGAAGGTCTGTGTAGAAACAACGGGGGGAAATCGTTGTTCGATTCTTTCGCCTCACCCTGGCGAATGCAACTCACCGGTTCCAGCTATTTTTTCGCCCTTGCGTCCGGCTACGGCGCGGAAGGCGGCAAACCGAAGTCTGTTCCCGCGAAGTCCTGGGGAACATGCACGCCCTGCGAATCGCGCAGCAATACGCCGCGCCTTTCCATCTCCCGCATCGTCCTGTTGACGACCTCGCGAGAAACGCCGGCGTAGGAGGCGATGACACCCTGCGTGACGCGCTTGTCGTAGGCCTCGTGGCCAGCGGGAGCTATCTGGGTCATCTTGTGGAGTACACGGCCAACCATCTCTTCTGAAGATAGCGAAGAGATGCGCCGGATCTGACGGCGCAAGACATTCATGCGGGCAGCCTCCGCACCAAGCAATTCCAGTGCGATGCCGTGATGCCGCTCGCAAAGCGCCCTGATCACCGGCACGGGAACGAGGTATATCGTGCTGGGAAGCACCGCGATCAATCTGTGGGCAGCCAGATACTGTGGCTCGCTCAGGGAACCGCCAAGATAGAAGTCGTGCCGGCGAATGAAATCCGTGGTCACTTCCGTATCTTCCTGCGCGCCGTCGCGGCCTTGGGCAACCACGCGCACCAGGCCGCTTTCCACGCAGTAGAACGAACGCGTGCATTCGTTCGACGCAAGGATCGTCTCGTTGCGAGCGTATGAACGCAGCTCGCAAAGCTGCCCGATGGCCGAACGTTCCACCAGCGGCAAGCGGGCAATCAATGGATGCAGGTGCACGCAGCGATGATGAAAGCCGGGAGGTCGAAACGCAATCACCCGAATTAGGGATTCCTTACTACAGCATCCCATCGCGCCGCGGCAGCTATTTCTAGTCGCAGGCCTCCAGATCGATCAGGCCCTTCTGCATGGCATCGCGCACCGCCTGGGCACGCGACTTCACGGCCAGCTTGCGATAGATGCTCTTCGCATGCGCATCCACCGTGTGCAGCGAGCGATGGCTCAGCTCGGCAATCTGGCGGTTGCTCAGGCCTTGCGAAATCATCCGAAGCACGTCGAGTTCGCGACGCGAGAGTGCGCGGCCTGCAGCGCCTGGACTCGCCGATGGCGGGAGGCGCGTTTCTTCAGTTTGCGAAGAGACTTCCACTGGTGTCGGCAACGAGGCCGAAGGCGGCAGTTCAGGCCCCAGCACCGCACGCCCCCGTTCCACGATGCACCACGCGATCCGCATCGCCGTGGCCGAATCGCCCTCGGCAATCAGGCGCATCAGAAGGACGAGTTCCTGCTGAGCCGCTTTGGCGAACAGGAGGGCGGCGGCGGTCGAGGAAGTCGACGAATCGATTCGCGGCACTCCATCGCTGGTCCCCTCCACGCGCGGCTCGCCGCCGCTGGAACCGGCCGTGCGCACGGACGATGATTCCCTCGAGCCTTGTTCGGGCCGCGTGGCAATCCGCCTGCTCTTTTCTTTGGACATCGATGCCTTCAAGTAGCGCAAGCGCGATCAATCGTCCTCGGGTTTGCGCCCGGATGGGTCGCTCGCCGGGGCCGGGAAGCTCTCGAAGAAGATCGGTTCGACCTGGCTCGGCTCGGCACGCGCCAGGTTTTCCTCGGCGGGCAAGAGGTTGCCGAAGTCGGTGGACGCGAAATTGGCGGGCACGTGCACGCCTTGATCGTCGCGCCGCACGAGGCCGCGTTGCTCCATGTCGCGCATGGTCTTGTTGACAACTTCGCGCGACAGACCCGAGTAGGAGGCGATCACCGACTGGGAGATGCGCTTGTCGAACGCGCCCATGCTCGAGGGGGCCAGCACGGTCAGCTGGTGCAGCACGCGGCCGACGACGTCTTCGGTGGACAGCGCGGACATGCGCCGCAGCTGGTTGCGCATGACGGCCATGCGCTCGATCGCGAGTTCCAGCAGCCTGATGGCCACCTCCGGGTACGAACTGCAGATCTTGCGCAACGCCACGACGGGGATGAGGTGCACCGCCGCGGGCAACGCGGCAACCAGCGTGTGCTTGGCCTGGTAGGTGTCCTCGGAAAGAGACGGACCGATGAAGAATTCGTTCTGGCGGATGAAGTCGGTCGTGACATTGGTGGCGTGGGCGCGGCCCTTGCCATGCTCCACCACGCGCAGCAGTCCGCTGGCCACGCAATAGACGCAATCGCTCGAGCTGCCGGCCGCGAGCACCACTTCATTGCGCCGGTAGGAGCGCAACTGGCTGCTCTGGACCAGCGCAAAGCGTTCGGCCTGCGACACGTTGGCGAAGAGAGGATTCAGGTACATGGTCGAAGAAAATCCGTGCCGTGGTTCGAGTCACCCGAAAGGATGCCCGGGAGCGACAGCAGCAGGCTTGGCGGCCGGCTCGGTGCCACGCACGCCGTAGCCCTGCAGCCACCGCGCGCCCACGCGCGAAGCGATGTGCATGTCGTCTTCGCGCTCGATGCCATCGACCACGACCTGGGCCGCGAAGTGCGTGCAAAGGGAAATCATGCCCTGCAGGCACTCGATGCCGAAGGTGTCGTCGCGCGCGCGGCGCAGCAGCGACGCATCGAGCTTCACGATGTCGGGCCCGCAGGACTGCAGCGCGGCGAGGTTGTCGTTGCCGCCGCCGATGTCCCGCACGGCGATGCGGCAACCGCGCAATTGCATCTGCACGCAGAAGTCGTGGGCGGCCTCGAGATCGGCCAGCGTGGCGCTGCCCACGATCTCGATCACGAGGCGCGAGGCCAGCGCGGGCTCTTCGTCGAGTGCCGCGCACAGCGAGGCCCACCAGTGGTCGAGCTTGGTGCTCTGCGCGCAGATGCCCACGCCGATGTGCGCGCAGGTCTGCGACCGCAGTTCCGCCAAGGCCTGGCGCACCGCGATGCGATCGAACGCGCGAGCCAGCCCCAGTCGCTGCAGGCACGGCAAGAACACCTCCTGCGCAAGAAGCGCCGGCTCGCTGCGGCTCGGCGGCAGACGCACGCGCCCTGCGAGGTAGAAAGTACTGGCATTGCCGCCAGCGTGCACCACCGGCTGCCATTCGAAGGAGAGCGCCTCGGTGCGCAGCGCTTCGCTGACGCGCACGGCGACGTCCATGTCGGAGCGGTAGCGCTGGCACCATTCGTCGGCCCTGTTCTCGCGCAAATCCGGAAACGGTTGCGCAGTCCACAGGGCGAACTCGATCTCCGACGTGCCGAGCTGCTCGGGCGGACGCACCTCGATCCAGTCGGCATGCAACTGCACCATCGCGGCGATGCCCTTCGCACGCACCGGTTCGGCGCCAAGCACGGCAAGCAGCGTCTCGATGGGGTGGCTCCGGTGGCGCACGTCGTGCGGCAGCTCACGGATGTCGCGCGCGCCGCAGACGAACGCGTCGTTGGCCCACAGCAGGAAGCAGTCGTCGCGCAGCCGGGCCATGTCGGTGGCAGCCGAGGTGAGGAAGTGGGCGCACAGGCGGCGCTGTATTTCAAGGCTGGCGGCGGCTCCGAAATCCTGCCCATAGGCTTCGATGAGGTGCGGCAGGTTCGCGATGAACACATAGGCGCAAGGCCTGCGCGGCGCTGCTTGCAGGGTGGGTGCGGCGTCGGTTGCAACAAATGGCGCGGCCCGCGCGTTTCGCTCGGCATGTTCCCCATGCGCGCGGCTCCCCGCCGCTGTGCGTGGAGTCCATGCGACGGACCACGGAGTCTGTGGTGAGAGGGCGACCATCTGATCCTCCTTCGGACAATTCGTTTTATGAACCTTCCGGATGCTACGGATTGCAATGGTCGTTGACAGCGCTTTCGCGTCCCAACTGTGTTTCCCATCACATCTGCTCCGGGGCTCGCATTGCGCCAGCGAAGATTTCATTCCCTTTTGGCGTGCATGGAGTAGCGCATTCCACACAGGTTTTTTCAAGATAGCCGAAAGGCTGCGCGCCGACAGCGAAAGATCGATTGCGCAAAGGATGCGGTCGATAAGCTGAAGCGGAAAGTACGCGGTGCAGCAGCGCCGTTGGTGGCACCATCGGCATCAGTGAAGCACTCGTCGAAACTTCTGGTGATGCGTATCGTCCTCTGGAGCGCTGCAATCGTCGCCCTGGCCATCCTCATGGGCGTCGTGTACGAGCAGGCCGGCCGCTACCGCGCGGCGCGCGACTTCCCCGCGCCCGGGAAGATGGTCGACATCGGCGGGCGAAGAATCCAGCTGGATTGCCGGGGCTCCGGCTCGCCGACCGTCGTGTTCGAGGCGGGCCTGAGCGCCGGCGGTTCGTTGAGCTGGTCGGCAGTCCAGCCGAAGATCGCAGCGCGCACGCGCGCCTGCTCGTACAGCCGCGCGGGGCTGATGTGGAGCGATCCTTCGGATGCGCCTCCCAGTGCCAGGCAGGTGGCGCACGATCTTCACACGGCACTCGCCCGCGCAGGCGAGCGGGGCCCCTACGTGCTGGTCGGCCAGTCGCTGGGCGGGCTCTTCGCCACGAGTTTCACGAGGCACTTCGGCGCCGAGGTGGCGGGGCTGGTTCTCGTCGACCCTTCGCATCCGGACCAGGTCGCGCGCGTCGCGGACTTCATGACGGAGACGCGGTCGTTGCGCTCGCGCATCGCCGTGTCGCTCGCGTGGTCCGGCCTGCTGCGCGCGGCGGCTCCCTCGCTGCTGCCCCAGGCGCGGAACCAGACGGCGCGCGATGCGCAGGCGATCCGCGCCTTTGCGCCGAAGTCGTTGAGCACGCAGTTGGTGGAAAGCGATGCGACCGACGCCACGCTCGCCGAGGCCGGCGCCTTCCGCGACCTGGGCAATCGACCGCTGGTGGTGCTCACCGCGATGGCGCCGTACACCGAGGCGGAACTCCGGGGGATGAAGATCACGCCTGGGCAGGGCACGCAGGTGCAGGCCATCTGGAAGCAGCTGCACGAGGACGAGGCGACGTGGTCCTCGCGAGGCAGGCAGGTGCTGTTGCCGAACGCCGGTCACGACATCCAGTTCGACGACCCGGATGCGGTGATCGACGCGGTGCTGTCCGTCGTCGCGGCGGTTCGCGCGGATCTCGGCGCCGCGCCGCACTGACGCAGCGGCGGAAACAGTGGCAGCGCGTTACCAGCGGACCTTCACGCCCACGCTGCCGTCGATTCCGCTCTTCGTGCGGGTGGCTCCGCCCGAGGCCCACAGCTTGCCCAGTTCCGCGTACAGGCTCATGCTCGGCGTCAGCTGCAGCGTGGCGCCTGCCGCCAGCTCGGTGCTGGTGCCGCCGGTGCGCGTGGCGATGTCGGTGTACGCCGCGGGGCCGATGAAGCGGCTGACGTCGGTGCCGCCGCCGCTGCGGTAGACGTTGACCCGCACGTAGGGCTGCAGCAGGCCGGCGGAGGTGGCGATCTCGCCCTTGACCCGCACGCCCGCGCGCGCCAGCCAGCCGCTGTGGCTGTCCTGCTGCACCAGGGCGCCCGGGATGCCCGTGTCGTGCAGGCTCACGCGCTGGTGCACCAGCTGCAGCTGGGGCTCGAGGGTCCAGTTCGGCGCGATGGAGAAGGCCTGGCCCACCTCGATGGAGGCCAGCAGGCTGTTGCCGCTGCCGGAACTGCCGAAGCCCAGCGTGGGTGCCGCCGTGTAGCGGTGGCGGCCGGCCTGCAGCACGCCGTCCACGTACAGGCCGCTGCCGTTCTTCCAGGTGGCGTAAGCGCCCAGGTACTGGCTCTGCAGGTCGTTGGAGCCGGCCGCGTAGTTCGCAAGGCCGCGAGCGAAGCCGGTCACGCGCATGTCGCCGTCGAGTTCGCCGATGTAGATGCCGGCACGCCAGTTGGCGTCAGCCCACAGGTCGGTGCCGGCCTGGAAGCCCGTGAGACGCCCCTTGCTCGCGGGGCTGACGGTGCCGCTCTGGTCGATGGTGCGGTTCGTGCTGATGAGGCGGGCCCAGGTCTGGCGGTAGCCCTGGTCCGGTGTAGCGGTGCTGGCGCCGGCCGGGCCGTCGTCGCCCACGCGCTGGTGCATGTTGCCCAGCATCGCCAGATTGGATTGGCGCAGCTGCTCGGGCAGCGCCGCGTACAGCGGCACTTCGGCGCGGTAAGTTGGCACGATCACGCCGCCGCCACCGCCGCCACCGCCGCCACCGCCGCCACCGCCATTGCCGCCAGTACCGCCGCCGGTGCCGCCACCAGTGCCGCCGCCGTTCCCGCCACCGGACGGCGGGACGATGACGGCGCTGGAGCGCAGGTACCAGTTCTCGCCCGCGCCGGTCGCGTCGGCGGCGTACAGCCGGTACTCGAAGGCGCCGGCATCGACGTGGCCGCCCGCCAGGGCGAAGGCGCTCTTTGTGGTCTGCGCGGTGGTCGTGGCGCCGTTCAGCGCGCTGACGACTTCAATGCCGTTGCCGGCGGTCAGCGCGCCCAGGCCTCCCAGGTTGGTGATCTGCACGTTGGTCGTGCCGCTGGCAATGGCGGTGCTGCCACTGAGGACCAGCCGGTCGCTCGCGCTGGTGCTGTCGCCTAGCGCCGTGCCCAGGCGCAGCGTGCCGCCGTTGCCCACCCACGGGCCTGTGACCGTGAGGACGGTGCCGGGCGCGCCGCCCAGCAGCGAGACGGTGCCGCCGTTGGCCATGGACGCGATGGTCTGGCTCTGGCCGGCCAGGTCCAGCGTCGCGCCCGAGGCGACCGTGAAGGCGCTGGTGCTGCTGAAGGTGTTGGCCGCGCCGGCGCGCAAGGTGCCGGCGGCGACGTTGGTGGCGCCCGTGTAGATGTTGGCGCCGCCCAGGGTGAGCGTGCCCGCACCGTCCTTCACGAGGCTGCCGGCGCCCGTGATCGGGCCCGTCCAGCCCATGTCGTGGCCGTTGGTGTTGAAAGTGCCCGTGCCGCCCAGCAGCAGGGCATTGCCCAGGCTCAGGCCACCCGCGCCGGCGATGATGCTGGCCGTGGCACCGCTGTCGATGGCAACGGCGCCCGACAGCGCCGCGCCGGTGTTCAAGGTGAGGCTGTTGCTGCCGCCCGTGAACTGCACGGCCGAGGCCCGGGTGATGCCATCGCCGCCCAGTCCGCCGGAGATGGTGCCGCTGCTGCTGATGGCGAGGTTGGCGCCCATCACGCCCACGCCGCCTGCACCGTTCGCGCCGCTCGCGCCCCCGTTGCTGTTGGCGCCGCCGACGCCCCCGGCGCCGCCGGCGATGGAGCCGCTGTTGCTGATCGTTGCCCCGGCGCCCGTGGCCCCCAGGCCGATGCCGCCGTCGCCGCCAGCGCCCGGCGCGCCGGTGCCTCCCGCGCCGCCGCCGCCGGCTCCGCCAGCGCCTCCGGCGCCAGCCGTGACTGCGCCGGTGTTGACCACGGTCACGGTGCTGCCGGTCAACGTGATGCCGTTGCCGCCGGCGCCGCCGCCGCCGCCCGAGGCATTGCTGCGCGCCGGCAGCAGTTCGGACCCGCCTGCGCCGCCGGCTCCGCCCGCGATGGTGCCGCTGTTGGTGAACGTGAGATCCGGCGCCGTGGCGTTCAGGAAGAATCCGCCGCCGCCGCTGCCGCCGCCACCGCCTTGCGAGAAGGCGCCGCCGCCCTGGCCCCCCGCGCCGCCCGTCGAACTGCCGGAGGCCGTGTAGTTGCCGAGCGGGCCGTTGAGGATGGACCCATAGCCTCCCGCGCCGCCGCCGCCGGCCGCCCAATAGCCGTTGCCGCCCGCGCCCCCGGTGCCGCCGGTGTAGCTGTCCGAGGAGGAAGAGACGCCGCTGCCGATCGACGCGCCCTGGAAGCCACCCCCGCCGCCGCCGCCGTATCCGTTGCCGTTGCTGAAGTCGCCGGTCTGGGACTGGCCCGCGCCGCCGTTGTCGCCCTGCATCACGCCCGGGCTGACGACGTTGCTGGTAGTGCCCGCCGCGCCACCCGTGCCGGCGGTGGCGCCGCCGAAGGAGCCGATGTTCGCGTTGGAGCCCGCCGTGACGCCGGCATCGGTCGACGACCCACCGGCTCCTCCGCTGGCGCCCACCGTGGTGTCGTTGAGCCCGCCGCTGCCACCGCTGCCGTTGCTGCCGCCGCTGCCGGCGTGCAGCGTCGGATCGCCGACGGGCTGGCCGCCGGCGCCGCCAGCCGCCAACGCCGGCCCGGCGGCCAGAAGCAGCACCGCCATGGCCACGGCCCCCAGTTCGCCCAGCCGCGCCGACCGCGCGTGGCCGCGCGAGGTTTCGGGGGCGGCCACCCAAGTGCCGAGCGTTGGATTCCACAGGGTTCGAAAAATCTTGTTCATGGCTTCAATCGTCCGTTCGTTACCTGGCGGGCAGGCTCCCGTGCGCCGGAGCACTCTCCTCTTGCGCATGCAGATGTCTTGTTTTCTGTTTGCCAAGACAAAATGTAAGTACGCGTATGGGGCGGCGATATGCCCGGAACCGGGTACCCCTGAGGAGGCCGATGGGAAGTGGGTGGGAGCGTGCAGCCTGTGCCGTGACCGCTCGGCATGGCTCGCGGCGCGGCGGCGCGGGCCTCTTGGGGCCGATCTCGAGGGCCGCAAGCGTCAGAGGTGGAGCTCCGCCTGCCGCGGAATTCCCATGATCGGTGTCTAAAAGTAACCGGTGTTTCGAGCCGGATACAGCACTGCTCGGCCGTTGCGGCCGATCCGGTCCTCAATCGCGAGTGCTTGTCGGAGCTTCCGGCGCCGGCAGGGTGGACTCGAATTGCGCGGCGCCGCTCGCCGCATCGCAGCTTGCCTTCAACTCGGCCGCGACCTGCTCCGGCTCCTGGCGCAATTCCGCAAGATCGCGCTCCCCGACGCAGTGGCCTTCGAGCCGCACATAGATGCGTTTGAAATCGCCACCGAGTGCCCGGGCCACGTCGCCCAGGCACTCGGCGAGCGTGGCGAAATCGCCGTCACGGTACGAGCTGGGCGGTATCACGCCTTTCGAACGCGGCGCGCGAACCGTGTAGGCGTAAGACGCGGCTTCTTGCCTAAGCTCCACCACAGGCTGCAGGCAGAACTGAATTTCCCTGACTCTTTTTTTCATGGCCGCAGTGTAGGTGCGGCCCCTCCGGTGCTGCCCCCGGGGGAGGGGGCGTCATTGCGTGCGCTGCTTCGCGACGAACTCCGGCGTGACCGTGCCCTGCTTGTTGCCGAATTGCGCGATCACGTAGTTGGCGAGCGCCGCGACTTCGGTGTCCGTGTAGGCCTTGCCGAAGGCCGGCATGTAGACCTTCTTGTCGTGCACGCGCATCCTCACGCCCTGCAGGATCATCTGCGTGACGTTGGAGCCGTCAGGGTCGTTCACGCCGCGCGTTCCCAGCAGCGATGCGTTGGCCGTCTGCTGGCCTTGCCCGTTCCACTGATGGCAGCTCGCGCATGCCGCAGCGAAGAGCCTGAGCCCTTGCTCGTGGCCTTCGGCCGTGTTGGCTGCCGGTGCCGCTGCGCTCGCCGCAACGGCCCACGGTGCCTTCGCATCGACCTCGATCGGCGCCTTGCCCGACTTCGCCGGTACCGTGCGCAGATAGCTCACGAGCGCCGAGGCGTCCTCCGGCTTCAGGTATTGCAGGCTGTGTTCCACCGCCTCGCCCATGGGCCCCGAAGCGGAGCCTCGGCCCTCGGCATGCCCGGTCGTGAGGTACGAGGCAAGCTCGGCATCGCTCCATGCGCCGATGCCGTTCTTCGCATCTGACGTGATGTTGTAGGCGCGCCAGCCCTGGACCGACTCGCCCGCGAGGTCGTTGCCCCTTTCCATCGCGAAGGCGAAGTTGCGCGGCGTATGGCATTCCGCGCAGTGGCCGAGCGCTGTCGCGAGGTACTTGCCCTGGTTCCACGCTGGCGGCTTGGACGCATCGGCCTCGAAACGGGTGCTCTTGAAGAAGGCCGCATTCCAGAAGCCCATGGCCCAGCGCTGGTTGAACGGAAATCCCAGGTCGGCCTCCCTGTTCGGCTGGTTCACCTTGGGCAGGCTGAAGATGTACGCCTTGATCGCGAGGATGTCCTTGCGGCTCAGCGCGGTGTACGAGGTGTACGGGAACGCCGGGTACAGGCGCTTGCCGTCCGCGCCCACGCCGTCGTGCAGCGCGCGCACGAATTGGTCGTCGCTCCAGTTGCCGATGCCCGTGGTCGGGTCCGCGGTGATGTTCGACGAGTAGATCGTGCCGAAGGGCAGCACGAAGGGCAGGCCGCCCGCAAAGGGCTGCCCCTTGCCGGGCACCGTGTGGCAGGCGATGCAGTCGGCGGCCTTGGTGAGGTATTCGCCGCGCACCAGCAGCGCCGCATCAGCCGGCGCACCGGCCAGCACCGGCGCCTCGCCCTCGGAGCCGTCGGTACGGTTCAGGAAGAAATACAGCGCCGCGCCAACGACGAACAGCACCACCAGCACCTTGAGGAGCCGCTTCATGCTGCGCTCCTTGCGCCGTGCCCGGCATCGGCGATCTTTTTCTTCAGCGCCTCCTTGTCCTGCGCCAGCAGTGCACGGTTCACCGGCAGCGCGCGCAGCCGCACGCCCGTGGCCGCGAAGATCGCGTTGGCGAGTGCGGGCGCCGCAATGGCGGTGCCGACCTCGCCGAGCCCGCCGGGCGCCTCGCCGCTCTTGACGGTATGGACCTCGACCGGCGGCGCCTCGTTGATGCGCAGCATCCGGTAGTCGTGGAAGTTGCTCTGCTCGATGGTGCCTTCGCGCAGCGTGATCTCGCTGAAGAGCGCGGCGCTCAGGCCGAACAGCAGGCCGCCCTGGATCTGCGCCTCGATGGAGCTCGCGTTCACGGCAATGCCGCAGTCGAGCCCGACCACCGCGCGCCGCATGCGCACCTCGCCCTGCGGCGTGACCTCGACCTCGACGATGGCGCACACGCGGCTGCCGAAGGCATCGCCCACGGCCACGCCGCGCCCGACGCGGGCCGGCAGCGTGCCCTTGCCCCAGCCGATCTTGTCGGCGGCCAGGTCGAGCACCGCCAGCGTGCGCGGGTTCTTCTTCAGCATCGCGCGCCGGTAGGCCACCGGGTCCTTCTTCGCGCGCTGCGCCAGCTCGTCGATGAAGCTCTCCATCACGAAGAGGTTGTGCGTCGGCCCCACGCCGCGCCACCAGCCGACGTTCAAGCCGGGCGGCATGTCGTGCCGCACCCACTCGACCTTGAGGTTCGGCAGGTCGTAGCAGGGCTCGGCCACGCATTCGATCAGGTCGCTGTCCATGCCGTCCTTGCCCATGAAGGCCGGAGCCCATCGGCCCAGCACCGTGCCGCCCGCAATGCGGTCGCCGAACCAGAGGATCCGGCCCTCGCCGTCGACCACGGCCGAGATGTCGTCGTGGTACATCGGCCGCACGATGTCGTGGCGGATGTCTTCCTCGCGCGTCCACACCACCTTGAGCGGGTAGGGCACCTGCTTGGCGAGGGCCACGGCCTGCTCGACCGAATCGGTCTCGAGCCGCCGGCCGAAGCCGCCGCCCAGGTACTGGTTGTGCAGAACGACCTTGTCTTCCGCAAGGCCGGCGACCTTGGCCGCGGCGCTCACGCAGCGCGTTGGCACCTGCGTGCCGACCCAGATCTCGCACTCGCCGGGCCGCACGTGCACTGTGGTGTTGAGCGGCTCCATCGTCGCGTGGGCCAGCATCGGCAGGTCGTAGGTCGCCTGCACCAGCGTGCCCTCGGGCCGCTTGCCGGTTTCCTTGCCGACGATCGCCTTGTCCTTCGCCAGCGCACCGGCCAGTGCCGCGCGCAGCTGCTGCGTGGTGAGCGCGGCGTTCTGCCCCGGCGTCCACTGCACGTTCAATGCATCGAGACCCCGCTTCGCAGCCCAGAAATGCTCGCCCACCACCGCAACCGCGTCCTTGATGCGGAGCACGTCGATCACGCCGGGAATCGCACGCGCCGCCTTGTCGTCCACCGAGGCCAGCACGCCGCCGAGCGTGGGGCAGGCCTTGACCGTCGCCACTTTCATGCCCGGCAGGCGCACGTCGATGCCGAACTGCGTGCTGCCGTCGACCTTGCCGGCCGAATCGACGCGCCGCAGCGGCTGGCCGATGAGCTTGAAATCCTTCGGTTCCTTCAGCGCCACCTTGGCAGGCATCGGCAGCTTGGCGGCCGCACCGGCGAGCGCGCCGAAGCCGAGTTGCCGGTTGGACGGCGCGTGGCTCACCACGCCGCGCGCGACCGTGCAGCTCGCAGCATCGACCTTCCACTGCGCGGCGGCAGCGCTCACCAGCAGCGTGCGCGCCACCGCGCCGGCCTCGCGCAGCACGCCGTAGGTGCCGCGCGTGCTGGTCGAGCCGCCGGTGATCTGGCCGCCGAGCAGCGGCATGCCGTACAGCGCCTCGTTCGGCGGCGAATGCTCCACGCGCACCTGGTCGAGCTCGACGCCGAGTTCCTCGGCCAGCAGCATCGCCGAGCCGGTGTAGATGGCCTGGCCCATCTCGGCCATCGGCATCACGAGGCGCACGCCACCATCGGCGTCGATGCGAATGAAAGCGTTCGGTGCGAAGGCGGGGTTGCCATCCACCAGCGCAGCGGCCGCGTCGGCGGGCTGCTGCCGCGGGCTGATGGCGGCAAAGGCCTTGCTGCCGCCGACCCAGGTGAAGGCCAGCGCCAGGCCGCCGGCCTGCAGTGCGCCGCGCCGGCTGATACCCACGGCACCCACGGCGGCCGGCTTCACGATGCGCTCCTGACAGGCATCGCGACGACCGACTGCAGCACTTCGGCCTTGCCGGTGGCGGCCTGCTTGATGGCCGCGCGGATGCGCGAGTAGGTGCAGCATCGGCAGATGTTGCCCGACATGGCCATGTCGATGTCGGCGTCGCTCGGGTTGGGTGTGCGCTGCAGCAGCGCGGCCGCGGACATGATCTGCCCCGACTGGCAATAGCCGCACTGCACCACGTCGACGTCGAGCCAGGCCTTCTGGATGCTCTTGCCGGCCGGTGTCTGCGAAACGGCTTCGATGGTGGTGACGGCCTTCTTGCCGATGGTGCCGATCGGCAGCACGCATGAACGCACGGGCTGGCCGTCGAGGTGCACGGTGCAGGCGCCGCACTGCGCGATGCCGCAACCGAACTTGGTGCCGGTGAGGCCGACGACGTCGCGCAGTGCCCAGAGCAGCGGCATGTCGTCGGGAGCGTTGAGGGCAACGGACTGGCCGTTGATGTTGAGATCGATCATGGACCCGCCTTCTTGTCTGGTTCGCCGTGGTGGCAGCAAACCATAGCGCGACTTCGGAAAGCGCGCTCGGCGGGCAGCGCAGCACTCAAGCGGGCTGCTCGGTTTTCATCGACGGGTGCTCATTGCAAGCACCCGAAGGTATTCATCGCCGTGCGAAACGGCGCTCGGATCCGCGCAGGATCGTCTCAGGCGGGAGCCTTCTGTGCGGGCGCCTGCACCGGCGGCGTGCCGGTCTTGAACATGCTCGCCAGTTGCTTGCGCAATTCGGGTGTGTCGGTGTGGCCGTGGACGGCCACGGCGTGTTGGACGGCGGCATCGAGCAGTTCGCTCTCGCTGTCTGCGGACAGCGCGACACTGCAGTTCATCGTGCTCGGATACTCGCGGCAGTCGATGTATTGGCGTGACATGGCAGCTCCTGGAATGTCCTCACGGACGTGCTTCGAAAATCAGGTTGAAGGGCGTCTCGCTGGCGCGGCGGAAATGCGTGAATCCGCCCTGCGTGACGACGTCGCGAAGGCGCGCCTCGCCCGCCTGCGCACCGAGGCAAAGGCCCACCTCCTGCGAGCGCGAGGCCGGCGTGCAGATGAAGTTCGACGCCGAATAGAACACGCGCCCCACGGGGTTGATGTTGTCCTCCAGCCGGTCGTTGGCGAACGGCTCCACGAGCATCCACGTACCCTGCGGCTTGAGGCTTCGCCGCACGTGAGCCGCTGCGCCGACGGGATCGCCCATGTCGTGCAGGCAGTCGAAGAACGCCACCAGGTCGTAGTCTTCGCCGGGAAAGTCCTTCGCGCTCGCGACCTCGAAGCGCAGGCGCTTCGCATCGTCGATGCCGGCCTTGCGCGCCGTTTCGCGCGCGCGTTCGATCGAAGGCGCGTGGTAGTCGAAGCCGACGAAGCTGGACTCCGGATAGGCCTGTGCCATCAGCAGCGTCGAGGCGCCGTGCCCACAGCCCACATCGGCCACGCGCGCGCCGCGCTCCAGCAGCGGACCGACACCTTCGAGCGCCGGAATCCACTGGCTCACGAGGTTGGCCGCATAGCCGGGCCGGAAGAAACGCTCGGTGCCGTTGAAGAGGGCGGGGTCATGCTCGTGCCAGCCGATGCCCAGGCCCGTGCGCATGGCCTGGACCATCTTGGGAATGGCCTTGAACTGCGCCACTGCGATCTGGAAGGCGCCGGGCACGAAGGCGGGGCTGCCTTCCTCCGCGAGCGCGAAGGCCTGCTCCTCGGACAGCGAGAACAACTCGCCCTTCGGTTCGTACTGCACATAGCCGCTGGCGGCCTGGGCCGAGAGCCATTCGCGCAGGTAGCGCGGGTCGGTCTCGGTGCGGCGGGCCAGTGCCTCGGCGGTGGCGGGGCCTTCGGCCAGCGCCTTGTACAGGCCCAACTGGTCGCCGACGACGATGGTGGCCGCGTGCATCACGGCACCGATGTCGTGGACGAAGTTACCCATGAACGCGTTAAGCCGTGTTTCGTCGATAGCCATGTGTATCCCCTTCGCCGGCCGGCGGCATACGCGGCGCTTGCCTGCCTATACTGAATCGGCGGCAAGGGCCTGCGAGCATCCTGCGTCTCGATGCATGCAGGCGCCATACGCAGCAATGCGTATGTGCCGTGAAAGGGGCATGCCATGACGCACCTGACGCGCAACGATTGCGCAAGCGCACTTCGCCTGCTGGAGCAGCTCGAGTCCGGGCATTCGCCCGTGCGGCATCGCGAGGCCGCCAGCAATGGCTTGCGCACGACCCTGCACGTCGCCAAGGCACCGGGCCGGCGCGAATTTCGCCAAGCCGAACTGCAGGCCGACTACTACCGGCGCGTGGGGCTGGAGCATGCGGTGGCGGTGGCCTTGCTTTACCGGCTGGCCCGCCGCACCGAGGCGCCGTTGCCCGATGCGCCGGCCATGAACGCACCGCCCCCCGGCCTCACGCCCCGCGAGGGCGAGGTCATGCACTGGCTCTCGCGCGGCAAGACCGACGCCGAGATCGCCGCCCTGCTCGCGATCAGCCCGCGCACCGTGCACAAGCACCTGGAGCACGTCTACGTGAAGCTGGGCGTCGAGACGCGCACGGCGGCCGTGCTGCGCTCGCTCGGCATGGGCGGGCCCGACATGCCCTGAAAAAAAGCGCGCCCGGCAAGCAAAGCCGGGTATCGGCACGCGTTGGCCGAGAATCTGCCGCTCATTCAAGCGGGAAACGAACAACGCCATGCTGAACGTCGCCAAGACCATCCGCAGCTTCAACGCCGGGCGCGATCCCGAGCGCCTGGTGATGAAGTACGCCAACCTGCGCGCCAACCCCTTCGTCTTCCTGCGCGGCACCTGCCACCTTTTCTACGACCGCCTGCCGGCCGATACGCTGTTCACCAAGGCGCCGGCGGCCTGGCTGTGCGGCGATGCCCATCTGGAGAACTTCGGCAGCTACAAGGGCGACAACCGGCTCGCCTATTTCGATCTCAACGACTTCGACGAGGCCGCCTTGGCGCCCGTGACGTGGGAGCTGGTGCGCTTCCTGTCGAGCATCCTGGTGGCCGGCGGCAGCCTGCGCGCAACGCCCGACGATTCGAACGCGCTGTGCAAGGTGTTTCTCGAAGGCTACGCCGGTGCATTGGCGCTCGGCAAAGCCCGCTGGGTGGAGCGCGACACCGCCAGCGGCCTCGTTCATGAACTGCTCGCGACGCTCAAGGCCCGCACGCGCGCCGCCTTTCTCGACAAGCGCACCGAACGCAAGAACGGCGGCCGGCGCATTCGCCGCGACGGCGAGCACGCGCTGCGGGCCGACAGGGCCGGGCGCGAGCGAGCGGCCAGGCTGATCGACGCATTTGCGGCATCGCAGGACAACCCGGGCTTCTTCAGGGTGCTCGACGTGGCGCGGCGCATCGCCGGCACCGGCAGCCTGGGAATGGAGCGCTACGTCGTCCTGGTCGAAGGCAAGGGCTCGCCCGACGGCAACTACCTGCTCGACCTGAAGCAGGCAACGTCGTCGTCGCTCGTGCCGCACCTGAAGATCAGGCAGCCCGCATGGCCGTCGCAGGCGCACCGCGTGGTGGCAATCCAACGCCGCATGCAGGCTGTGTCGATGGCCTTCCTGCATCCGATCGTCGATGGCAAGTCTTCCTACGTGCTGCGCGACCTGCAGCCCAGCGAGGACCGGGTGAGCCTCGACGTGCGCCGCACCGGACTGGGCCAGGTCAGCGGCGTGATCGAAGAGATGGGGCAACTCATGGCCTGGGCGCACCTGCGCAGTTCGGGGCGCCAGGGCTCGGCCATCGCAGACGAGCTGATCGACTTCGGCACCTCGGCCAGGTCGTGGCGCCGCGACCTGCTGGACGCTGCGCACCAGTGCGCAGCGCAAGTCGAGAACGACTGGAGGGCCTACTGCCAGGCTCATGACGCGGGGAAGATGGCGTAGCCTTCCCCGCCGGGCTGCGTCAAGCCGTTCATGCAGTCCTAGCTTCGCCGCGACCCAGCGGCGCGTGCCTTGCCAGGCAGCAGGTGGTCGAGCGGCAGCGCCGTCTCCGATTTGATCTCGCGCAGCACGATGCTCGAGCGCACGTGCGTCACGCCGGGCAGGCTGAACAGCACCTCGTGCAGGAAGCGCTCGTAGTGCTTCATGTCCGGCACGGTCACGTTCAGGATGTAGTCCGCGGGCCCCGTCGCCGACACGCAGCGGATGATCTGCGGGCTCGCGGCCACCGCCTCCTCGAAGCGCTGCACCATCGCCTCGCTGTGGCGGTCGAGGTTCACCTCGGCCACGGCCGACACGTGCAGGCCCACCAGTTCGGGATCGACCAGCGCCGTGTAGCCGCGGATGACGCCGGCCGCCTCCATGTCCTTGATGCGCTTCCAGCAGGGCGTGGGCGACAGGCCCACGGCCTCGGAAATCTGCTGCACCGTCTGGCGGCCGTCATGCTGCAGTGCAGAAAGAATCTTGAGGCAATGCTCGTCAAGAGAAAGAGAATCGACGTTCATGGCGAACTCCGAGAAGATTATTCTTCAAACAAGGGTTGGCGCCAGTGTATTGAAGAAGCACTTCCGCGGGGCGCCGCAGAACAATTCCGGGCATGAACGCCCCACACAACGCGACCGCACTCAGGCGGCCCGGCTACCAGCTTTCCGACAACCTCTGGGCCCCTTCGGGCTCGGTCTTCCTCACCGGCACGCAGGCACTGATCCGCGTGCTGGTGATGCAGGGCCGGCGCGATGCGCAGCGCGGCCTGCACACACAGGGCTTCGTCAGCGGCTACCGCGGCTCGCCGCTGGGCATGGTCGACCTGGCGATCTGGAAGGCCGGCGAACGGTTCAAGGAAACAGGCATCCGCTTCGTGCCGGCCGTCAATGAGGAGCTGGCGGCCACGCAGGTGCTGGGCACGCAGCGCGTCGAATCCGACCCCGAGCGCACCGTCGAAGGCGTGTTCGCCATGTGGTACGGCAAGGGGCCGGGCGTTGACCGCGCGGGCGACGCGCTCAAGCACGGCAACGCGTACGGTTCGTCGCCGCATGGCGGCGTGCTGGTGGTGGCGGGCGACGACCACGGCTGCGTGTCGTCGTCGATGCCGCACCAGAGCGACCACGCCTTCATGGCCTGGCGGATGCCGGTGATGCAGCCCTCGTGCATCGCCGAGTACCTGGAGTTCGGGCTGTACGGCTACGAGCTGTCGCGCTACTCGGGCGCCTGGGTCGGCATGGCGGCGTTGTCGGAGGTGGTCGAAAGCGCAGGCACCGTGGACCTGGACGTGGTCAACGCGCGCGTCGAGGCCTGGGAAGACGCCGACACCGTGCGCGCTGCCACCGGCCATCGCGCGCCAGCGGACGGCCTGCACTACCGCTGGCCCGACCTGCCTTCGCTGCGCATCGAGTCGCGGCTCGAAGACAAGCTCGCGGCCGTGGCCGCCTTCACGCGGCGCAACAGCATCGACCGCCACGTGATCGTGAGCGAGCGCGCGAAGGTGGGCATCGTCACATGCGGCAAGGCGCACCACGATCTGATGGAAGTGCTGCGCCGGCTCGAACTCTCGCCGGAGCAACTGGCCCGCGCCGGTGTGCGGCTCTACAAGATCGGCCTGAGCTTTCCCGTCGAGCAGACGCGCATCAAGGCCTTTGCGCAAGGGCTCGACGAAATCCTCATCGTCGAGGAGAAGGGCGCGGTCGTCGAGACGCAGCTGCGCGACATCTTCTACAACGCGCCTGCGGATGCCCGGCCCGTGCTCGTGGGCAAGCACGACCGCGAGGGCCAGCCGCTGGTGTCGGCGCTCGGCGAGCTGCGCCCCTCGCGGCTCATCGAACTGGTCGCGCACTGGCTGGCCGTGCACTTCCCCGACAACCACGACCTGGGCGACCACCTGCAGCACGTGCGCGACTTCACGCCGCCCGAGCTGCTTGGCAACGCGAGCGACGCCGTCAAACGTGTGCCGTACTTCTGCGCCGGCTGCCCGCACAACACCAGCACCAAGGTCCCCGAAGGCTCGACCGCGCGCGCCGGCATCGGCTGCCACTTCATGGCCAACTGGATGGACCGCAGTACGGCGGGGCTGATCCAGATGGGCGGGGAGGGCGTCGACTGGATCTCGCACGCGATGTTCACGAAGACGCCTCACGTGTTCCAGAACCTGGGCGACGGCACTTACTACCACTCGGGCTATCTCGCGATCCGGCAGGCCGTGGCGGCCAAGGCGACGCTCACCTACAAGATCCTGTTCAACGACGCGGTGGCGATGACCGGTGGCCAGCCTGTCGACGGCGCGATCAGCGTGGACGCCATTGCGCGGCAGGTCGAATCCGAAGGCGTGAGCAAGGTCGTCGTTGTCAGCGACGCCATCGGCAAGTACGACGACATCAAGGACCGCTTTCCGAAAGGCACCGAGTTCCACGACCGTGCCGCGCTCGACGACGTGCAGCGCCGGCTGCGCGAAATGGCCGGCGTGACCGTGCTCATCTACGAACAGACCTGCGCGGCCGAGAAGCGCCGCCGCCGCAAGAAGGGCGAGCTCGCCGATCCACCCAAGCGCCTGTTCATCAACGAAGCCGTGTGCGAAGGCTGCGGCGACTGCGCCGTGCAGAGCAACTGCGTGGCCGTGCTGCCGCACGAAACGCCGATGGGCCGCAAGCGCAAGATCGACCAGACCAGCTGCAACAAGGACTATTCCTGCGCCAAGGGCTTCTGCCCCAGCTTCGTGGGCGTGACGGGCGGCAAGCTGCGCCGCAAGAGCGGCGCGCTGGCCGCCGGGCGCGACGCCTTCCTGCATCGCGTGGCCGCACTACCGCACCCTGATGCGCACGTGTGGACCGCGCCCTACGACCTGCTCGTGACCGGCGTGGGCGGCACCGGCGTGGTGACCGTCGGCTCGGTGATCGCGATGGCCGCGCACCTCGAAGGCAAGGCCGCGAGCGTGCTCGACTTCATGGGCTTCGCGCAGAAGGGCGGCTCGGTGCTGAGCTTCGTGCGGCTGGCCGATTCGCGCGAGCGGCTGCACCAGGTGCGCATCGACACGCAGCAGGCCGACGCGATCCTCGCCTGCGACGTGGTGGTGAGTGCGTCGGCCGATGCGCTGCAGACCGTGCGGCACGGACGCACGCGCGTGCTTGCGAACATCCACGAGATTCCGGTGGCCGAGTCGCTGCGCAACCCCGATGCCGATCTGCACGTGGACCTGCTGCTGGAGAAGATGCGCTTCGTCGCCGGAGAGGAGCAGGTCGAGACCTTCGACGCGCAAAGCCTCGCGGAAGAATTCCTCGGCGATACGCTGGCGGCGAACATCGTGGCGGCGGGCTATGCATGGCAGCGCGGCCTGGTGCCGCTGAGCCTGGAGGCGCTGATGCATGCGATCGAGCTGAACGGCGTGGCCGTGGCGGCCAATCAGTCGGCGTTCTCGCTGGGGCGGCTTGCGGCGGGCGACCCTGCGGCGCTCGATCAGTTGCGCGCAGCGCCTACGGACGCACACGCTTCGCAGGCCGACGAGCGCCCGCTCGACGTGCTGATCGCCGATGCACGCCGCCACCTGACGGGCTACCAGAACGCCGCATGGGCAGACCGTTTCGAAGCGCGCATCCGCAGCCTGCGTGCACGCGAAGCTGCGCTGGCGGGGGGCGATGCGAGCCTGCCTTTCACGCGCAACGCGGCGCGCAGCCTGCTCAAGCTCATGAGCTACAAGGACGAGTACGAGGTGGCTCGGCTCTACGCCGACGGAGAGTTCGTGAAGAAGCTGTCGGAGCAGTTCGAAGGCGACCTGAAGCTCGAATTCCACATGGCGCCCCCGCTGGTCTCGCGTGCCGCGAACGGGCATGCGCCCGCCAAGATCCGCATCGGTGGCTGGATGCTGCCCGCCATGCGCTGGCTGGCGCATGGCAAGCGGTTGCGGGGCACGGCGTTCGATCCCTTCGGCCGCACCGGCGAACGGCGGACGGAGCGCGAGCTGATCGCGCATTTCGACGGGCTGTTCGATGCGATGGCCGGCGAACTCTCGGCCGGCAACCAGGCAACGGCCGCGCGCATCGCGGCACTGCCGCTGTCGATTCGCGGCTTCGGCCACGTCAAGCTCGCGAACCTCGAAGCCGCGAAAGTGCAGGAGGCGGAACTGCTGCACCGGTTTGCGCCGGCGCACTATGCGAAGCCGGAGCGTGCGCCGGGGGCAGGGCAGATTCGGGGGATTGCGATCGTGGCTAGCGCGCGATAGAAGCCGCATTGATGAGCTTGTCGAATGGGCTGACCTTCTTGCGGTATTCCCGTGACAGTGACGGGCGACGGTGCACGGGTGGCTCGCTTGAAGATTGAATGGGAAATTCCCGTGCGCTCTTTGAAGAAACGCGAGAAATTCCCCGGAGCCGAAAACTCAGGTCGAGTGCGAGGTCGGTCAGCTTCCCGCCATCGCTGTCCCTGCGCATCGCTTCTTCGACGCGCACGCCGCTCCAGAACACCTGCGGTGTCGTGTGTAACTGGTCGCGGAACAGCGCGAAAAAGTGCGCGCGCGACAGCCCGACCTTCGCGGCGATTTCGTCGATCGTCGTCAGCTTCATTGAAGTGCTGCAGGCAGACGAGAACCTGCTGCGCGATTCCGATGCAAGAGCCCAGGCGCAAACCGAATCGGTGCGCGCCGCGGTCACAGCCTTCAAGGCACTGGGGGGTGGCAGGCAACCAAGCGGACCCGACGCGACTGCAACCCGATAGGTACCGTCCGTATACGACCCTTTGTCAGACCATCAGGGCTTCGGGGCCGTCCCAAAACTGAAGTCGTCGAAAGCGGTGACGCTGTCAGCCTTGGTCCATACACCCACCGCGTCGGGACCTGCGATGTGGGTGTCCTCGACGTCAATGGCCGTTTTGCCATCGAGCAACACCAAGATGCGGGTCCCCTTGAACTCCACACGCAACGTATGCCACGCGCCTGCGGGCACTGGCACGTCGCCATACTTCAGCATTTTCCGCGCACCGCCTTCGGTCCAGTACAGCGAGACATTGTTCTCCAGCGCATTGGCCCGCGCCACGTTGTATCGAAGCGCAGAGTCTGCGCGAGAGGAGCTCCCGCTGCGAGGAGAGTCGCAGCGAGCAAGAAGCTTCGCTTCACGATCGCCTCACGCCTTCGTCGCGCCGCTGACCGCGAGTCGCTCTGCAACCTTCTCCCACTGGACGTTTTGGAAAAAGGCGTCGATGTACTTTGCGGCCGCAGCACCAAAGTCCATCTGGTAGGCGTGCTCGTACATGTCCATCGCCAGGATCGGCGTGGTGGCTGCTGGCCCGTGCGCGTGGTCTGCCATCCAGTAGTTCTCGAGCTGCCGCGTGTGCTGGTTGAAGCCCAGCACCACCCAGCCTGATCCACCACTCAGGCCTGCGGCGATGCGGCGGAACTCCGTCTCCCAGACATCGAAGCTGCCGAATGATTTTGCAATCACCTGACGCTCGCTCGCGCCGGCCTGGCCGCTGCCGCCGAGGTTGTCGAAGTACTGCTCATGCAGCACGACCGAGCCGGTGCGCAGCAGATGCTCGCGCTTGAGATCGTTGTAGACATAAGGCGGCAGTTCCTTGTCGGCCAGCGCTTCGCCCAGGCGCTTCTTCACCACGGCCAGTGCTTTCACCGAGCCGCCATAGTTGTTCTCCCAGTGCGAGCGGATCAGCCGCTCCGACATGCTGTTGAGCTTGGTGGGGTCGAACGGCAAGGGCTTGAGGGTGCCGCTGCTCTGGAAGGCTGGTGCGCTGGTCATGGGGGTCTCCTTCGAAGGATCGGTTGCAGCCGAGGCGGCGGTGGACAGCGCAAGAGATCCAGCGCCTGCTGCTGCAGTTGCGACGAAGTCTCTGCGCGTGGGGTTCGATTCGTGGTTCATCTGGTCCTCGCTTCGGAGCGCATGCTCAAGGGTGGTTGCTAGCCGTCGGTCACGTTTTCGCCTGGGCCTGGCGCGACTGGCACCAGGCATACAGAGCGTCGTACATCACGAGACCGTGCCGCAGCATCTCGTGATCGTTCGCAAAGTTCCGGGACAGTCCTTGCGAAATGGCGTAGAGCCCGGCCGACTCGGGCGTCAGGTCCAGGCGTGAGGTGTCGGCACCCCGCACGATGACGGCCAGGTGCTGCAATGCCGGGTCATCGAGCCGATGCTTCTTGAGGAACGCGTCGAAGCTGCAGAGCTCGCCCACATGGGTCATCTCGACGCCGGGAACGTCGTAGGGCACGGCACCGGTCTCGTCCGCGACCTTGCGCACCTGGTCGTTGGGCACGTAGAGGAACTCGGTCTCGTCGTCGATGAAGCGCGCGATCAGCCACGGGCAGGCGATGCGATCGATCTTCGGATGTTCACGGGTAACCCATTTCATGCGAGACCTCCTGCAGGCGTGGACGAATCAGTGGTGACCGAGCAAGGGATACAGAACGAGTCCGGCCAGCGCAGCGATCAGCACGATGACCGGCTCGGGAAACTTCTTGAAGCGCCACAGCACCGCCATCGTGACGAGAGCCAGCGCCGCGGAGACCCAGTCGGTGATCGAGCGTTGCCCGATGACGATCACGGCCCCCGTGATCGCGCCGATGGCCGCGGCCGTCACGCCATCGACAAACGCGACGATGGCGGGCCGCTTGCCGTACTTCTTGAAATACGGCGCCGGCAGGACCGTGAACAGATAGCAGGGAACGAAAGTCGCGATGGCCGCCACCACCGCACCCCAGAAGCCGCCGACCAGGTACCCGATGAAGCCCGTGGTGATGACCACCGGGCCGGGCGTGATCATCGCCACCGCGACCGCATCGACGAACTGGCGATCGGTCAGCCAGGCGTACTCCTTCACGACCCCGCCATAGAGGAACGGCACGATTGCCAGTCCGCTGCCGAAGACGAAGGTGCCGGCGTAGGCGAAGTACGCGCCGATCTGCCCCAGCTTGTGCCAGTCGATCGTGTCGAGTGCGAACCAGGCCGCGATGGGCGCTGCGAAGCTGTTGAGGTTGCGGCCGAACTTCGGCGGCGCGCGCCACAGCCACACCAGCACGCCAGCGCCGAGAAACACCCAGACGACCTCGGACTTCGTGATCACCGTGACTGCCGCGCTGAGCAGGAAGATCGCCCACAGCAGCTTGTCCTTGCCGATGTTCTTGGTCGTGAGCTTGTAGGCGCTCATCGCAATGATGCCGATCACCGCTGCGCCAACACCGTAGAAAACCGCCTGCATCCAGCCGATACCGCCGTAGGCGACATATGCGGCACCCAGGGCAACGACCATGAAGAACGAAGGCAGCACGAAGGCCAGGCCGGCAACCGTTGCGCCAATCACTCGGTGATGGACGTAGCCCAGGTAGATGGCAAGCTGCGCCGCCAGCGGGCCCGGCATCAGCTGAGCCAGTGCCAGTCCTTCCTTGTAGTCGCTCTCCGAAATCCACCCGCGCCGCTCGACCAGGTCCCGGTACATGTAGCCCGCGAGCGCCACCGGACCGCCGAATCCCCAGGTGCCCAGGGCGAGCATGTAGCGCACGAGCTGCCAGAGGGTGTAGCGCGTCGAGGCGGGGGCGCTGGCCATGTCTTTCGAGGTGATGTCGTTCATGTCGATGTCCTCTTCACGCCTTCGCGCCCGAAGTGCGCATACAGCGAATCCAGCACGCTACCGATCTCGGTGAGCAAGGCATCGTCATGCGGCAGACGCTCGCGTGCGCCGGCGAGAATTGCTTCGAAGCCGGCACCTTCTGCTACGGGGTTGGCGCCCATGTCCAGCGAACGCACCATCGCTCCCATGCGCATGAGGGCCGCGTCTTCTTCAAGCCCAAAGCTCGCCATCAGGGTTTCGAAGGTGACTCGTTCCCCGACGTGGGTGAAGGCGGCCCCGTCGAAGTCGAAGCCCAGCGCCTTGCGCGGGCAGTCGCTCGTCTTGGCGAGCCAGACGAACTGCGCGCCCGGATCGATGAAGCGGCGAATCAACCAGGCGCTGGCCACCCGATCGACCCACAGGCGCCGACGCGTCGCCCACACACGGCCCTGGTAGTCCGCGATGTCCAGGCGCGGGATCTGTCCTTCTGATTCGTGCGGCTCGTCGGGCGAGAGCACGCGATCGACCCGCTGGTTGAAATCTGTCCAGGCCGCTTCGGCTTCGAGGCTCGCTTCACCAGGGAAGAAGTCGGTTGCAAGGAGCGCTTCGTAGTCGCGGCGCAGCTTCTTCTGCAGGCGCGTGAGTTCTGCGACGCCCAGCGACGACAGGGTTGCCGCGGTCTCTTTCCAGAGCTTGGTCAATGTCGCGTAGTCCGCGCTGCGGTCGAAGAGCTGCGGGTAGGCACCAGCATCGGCCGGATTCGCCGGTGCGATCGCCATGAGCCAGGCGCTGCCGCCTTCGCGCGTGCATTCATCGGCCAGTTCCTGCAGGGCGTCCCGGTGCATCGAGGTGCCCGGCAGCAGATAAGCGCCGTCGCGCAAGGCTGCGCACCCCATGGCTTTGAGGGCTCGCCAGATGCGCATGCGCGCCGTGGCGCCCTGGGTGGGCAACGAAACGATCAGCAATAACCATTCGCGGGTGTCGGCGGTAGCATCAGACGGAGTCATGTAGCGAATAATACATTCATGTCTTTATCTCTACAAAGAAAGTATGAGGAAGCCCGGTCCGTGATCGTCCGTCTGCGACCGCATGACATGCACGCAGGCGACTGACATGGCGCACTACCTCTGGAAACTGCGTCCCTACTACCGGCAGACCGCCGGGCAGCTTGTCCTCGGCTCCCTGGCAGGCATCGTCATGAACACGGCCGTGGTCCTGCCGGCTGTGTGCCTCGGGCGCGCGATCGACGCCGCGACGCACTTCGCGCAGGGCCAGGTGACGCGCGCGACACTGCTGCAGGCCGTCGTGCTGTTCGCCGCCGCAACCCTGGCCACAGAACTGCCGCGGCTGGGCAAACGTTGGTGGTTGATGACGGCCAACGCGCGCATCCGCGCCAATCTGCGCGCGGATGCCCTGCGCGGGGTGCTCGCCTGGCCGATGGCAAAGCTGACCGCCACGCCCGTGGGCGACACCATGGCGCGCGTCATCGGTGACGTCGAGGTGCTGGGCGTCGGCATCCGCGAGGTGATCGTCGAGACCTGGGACACGCTCCTGTTCTTGATGTCGTTCTTCGTCGCCATGCTGGTGCTGGACGGGTCGTTGACCCTGCGCGCGCTGATTCCCGTGCCCTTCGCGATGGTGCTGGCCTGGGCCGCCGGACGCTTTATCCACCGACGCACGACGGCGGCTCGACAAGCCAACGGCGCGTTGACCGCGGGACTGCAAGAGCAACTGTCCGGCATCCGCGTCGCAAGGCTACTGGGGATGAAGCGGGCTGCACAGGCGCGCATCGAGCGGCTCGCAGATGCACAGGCGCACACGAATCTCGCGGCGGCGCGGCCCCGCGCCGGCCTGCCCGCGGTCTACACCACGCTGATGGCGGCCGGCATCGTGCTGGTGCTGTGGCAAGGCGGCGAAAAAGTCATCGCAGGCGCGTGGACGCTGGGGGTATTCGTGACTTATCTGGACCTTTTCCTGCGCTTCACCGGGCGCGGATTTCGAGTGCCGCAGTTGGTGAACTCGGTGCAAGCAGGCGGCGCAGCCTACGCGCGGCTCGCCCCTTTGCTCGCTGCGGCCCTGCCTGCTCGCGGCGAGCGTCGGTTCGCTTCGTTTCGCGCCAGCTACCTGGCCGGAACGACGCCGCGCTCGACCCTCACCCAACCGGCGTCACGAGTCGAACGAGGGCTTGCCGTATCCCTGCGCAACGTGAGCTTCTCTCACGGCAACGCCGACGCCGCCGTCACTGCGCTGAACCAGGTCTCACTTGAGATTTCGGCAGGCGCGTTCGTGGCGGTGACCGGGCCGGTCGGCTCGGGCAAGAGTGCGCTGGCGAAGGTTCTGCTGGGCCTGTACCCGCTCGCCGGCGGTGCCGTCTGCCTTGACGGCGACACGCCTGCACGACATCGCGGTGACATCGGTTACCTGCCGCAGGAGCCCTTCCTGTTCTCGGGTACGGTGCGCGAGAACATCACCATGGGACGTGAGCAGTCCGACCTCGCCACGATGAGCGCCCTGGAAATCGCCGCGCTTGCCAAGGACGTGGCGGGCTTCGAGCACGGCGTCGATGCCGAGATCGGCGAGCGCGGCATCCGCATTTCCGGCGGGCAGCGCCAGCGCGTCGCGCTGGCGCGCGCGGCGGCGGCGGACCCTCGGCTGCTGGTGCTGGACGATCCGTTCTCGGCGGTCGACGTCGCGACGGAAGCGCAGATCATTGCCGGCCTGCGCTCGGCGTTCGGTCGCGGGGCGCCGGCCGCGCGACAGGCCACCATCGTCCTGTGTTCGCACCGGCTGGCGGCCTTCCCGCAGGCGGATCTCGTCGTCGTGCTGGATGGAGGACGCATCGTCGAACGAGGCTCGCACGAACAGCTGATGATGGCAGGCGGGCTGTATGCGCGGATCTACGCGGCGCAGGCCGCGATGACGCAGCCGGAGGAGGCATGACGGCAACACAGTCACCGCAGGCACCAGCAGCACGCCAAGGACTCACGACCGCCCAGGTGGGCTCGCTGCTGGCGCCGCAAAGACGCCTGCTCGTGGCCATCGCAGCCAGCGTGCTCGCCGGTGCGGCGCTGGAGGTGCTGCCGCCGCTCCTGGTGCGGCAGGCCGTGGACGCCCACTTGGCCGTGGGCCGTGGCGACGGCCTGGTGCTGCTGGGCGTGCTCTACCTGCTGGTCGTGGCCGCGCAGCAGGCGTTGGGCTTCGCGTCCGCATACGGCACCGCGATCGCGGCCCAACGGGCATTGCGCGACCTGCGTGCGCGCCTGTTTGGCCATCTGCAACGACTGCCTGCGCGCTACTTCGACACGACCCCGTTGGGCGACACCGTCAGTCGCTGTACCGCCGACATCGACACCATCGACCGCCTGTTCTCATCGGGCATCGCAAGCCTTGTCGCCGACCTCGTGCGACTGGTCACGATCACGGTGACCATGCTCGTGCTCAGTCCCGCGCTGACACTGCTCTGCGCGCTGGCCGTGCCGCCCCTGTTGTGGTTCACGCGCTGGTTCCAGCTGCGGGTATTGGCCGCTGAACGGGCCAGCCGGGAGGCCGTGGGAAGCGTCAACACGGCACTCGTGGAGACCCTCGGTGGCGCGGAGGTCATTCGTGCTTTCGGACGAACGGGATTCTTCGAGCACCGCTTTCGTGGCGCCCTGCAGGCCATGCAATATGCCTATCTCGCGGCCACACGCTATTCGGCGATCTACACGCCGCTGATGGCCATCCTGGCGTCGCTGATCGTCTGCGGCCTGCTGTGGGCAGGCGCCGAGGGCGCGCTGGCGGGCTGGGGTGTCTCCATCGGGACGCTCACAGCCTTCGTGCTGCTGTTCCGGCGCTTCTTCGCGCCGATAACGACGCTGGGCGAGGAATGGCAGACCGTGCAGAGCGCGCTGTCCGGGGCTGAGCGCGTGTTCCAGGTCTTGGCGCTGCCGGTCGAGGAAACACCGGCCGTTCATTCCGCGCTACGAGCAAGGAGCGAACCCGAGCCGCTGATCCAATTGAAGGATGTGATCTTCGGCTACGTCGCCGATCGCCTCGTGCTGAAAGGCGTCTCCTTGAGCGTTCACGCAGGCGAGCACGTCGCGCTGGTCGGGCGCACCGGCGCCGGCAAGAGCAGCCTGATGCACCTCGCCGGCGGCTTGTATGCGCCCTGGTCCGGTGAAATTCGAGTGGCGGGCGCGGATCCTCGCGCCATGACGGACGAGGAACGCCGTCAGAGCCTGGGCGTCGTGCCGCAGACGCTGCAGCTGTTCAGCGGCAGCGTGCTCGACAACCTCAGGATGGGCGACGTCCTCGTGACCCGGACTGCTTGCGAAGCTGCAGCCAAGGCAACGGGCGCGCATGGGTTCATCCAGGCACTGTCGCAGGGCTACGACACGTCCCTGGACGCGGGTGAGGCCGGCGCCGCGTTGTCCGCGGGCCAACGGCAATTGCTCGCGCTAACGCGCGCGCTGGTGCGCCAGCCTCGCGTGCTGCTGCTCGACGAAGCGACAGCCGCGATCGACCACGCCAGCGACGCCGCGTTCCGCGCCGCGCTGCGCCGCGACGCGCACGACTCGTCCCGTGCCGTTCTGATCGTGGCGCATCGGCTGTCAACGGCGCGGGAGGCCGATCGCGTCATCGTGATCGAGGACGGCCGCATCCTCGAACAAGGGGCGCCGGACGAGCTGATCCGGTGCCAGGGGCGCTTCGCCGCGCTGCTGGCCATGGAAACAGCAGGCTGGGATTGGCATCAACGTTGACGTTGGAGGACAGACATGGGCAAGGACTTCTACATACAACCCGACGCGGCCGACCCGGTGCTTGATCCCGACGCGGTGCTCGCGATCGTGCGCATGCATGCGGTGGGCGCGAAGGCCGTCAGGGCCGTCGACGAGAGCGGCGGCGAGGCGCGCACCTATGCGATCGACGACGGCCTGATCCTGAAGGTTCAGCGACCACAACAGCTGCGCCCACGAACGAGCCTGGGCAAGGAGCGTTTCCTGTTGGAGCAGTTGGCAGGCCTGGAGGGCGTACGCGTTCCGCGGGTCCTCGGTGGGGGTGTCGCCGAACCCGGGATCGAGTACACCTTGATGACGCGCATGCCCGGCGTGCCGATGCACTCGGCAAGGCTCGACGGTGACCTCCGCCGGCGTGCGCTGGTTGACCTGGGGCGCATGCTGGGGCGCATTCACGCAATCCCTCAGCGTCCTCTGTTCGAGGCGCGCCTGATTCCTGGCGACCACACGGCGGCCGACGTTCGCACACGGTTCGGTCGCCTCTTCGACGACGCCGTCGCAGCTGTGGCGCGAGCGGCTCAGCCTTGGCCGTTCGCGCTCGACCCGTTGCAGTTGGCGCGTTTCGCGGTGTGCGCATTGCCCGATGCAGACGCCTGGGTGGCCTTGCACAGCAATCCCGGCCCCGAGCACGTCTTCGTCGATCCGCAGACCGGGCAGTTGACTGGCATCATCGACTTCGGCGACGCGTATTTCAGCCACCCGGCGCTCGATCTGCGCCGATGGCCTCGGCCCATCGATCGGGCTGCAGTTCACACCGGGTACTGCAGCGAGGCGAAGATGAGCGACAGCTTCAATCAGACATGGCGCGTGGCCTGCGTGCTCACCGACATGCTCGCCATCGCGCAAGAGCCGGAATGCCGCGCTTCAGGGCTCGTCGAGTTGGAGGAACTTGTCGAGCAGTTGCGCTGACGCCTTCGTAGCTGAACTCGATGCGGCAAACCAAAAGGCCCGCCATCGTTTTGATGGCGGGCCGTTTTTGCATTCGACCGACAAGGAGTCAGGTCGCTGAAATATTGATCCAAGCCGGCTACAACTCGCTGGAACGCGTTGGCGAGTTACTCGCGAAGTGGCCAGCTTGAATTCCGCATAACGAAAAAGCCCGCTACCTTTTGGATAGCGGGCTTTTCAATTGGTGCCGGAGAGATGAATCGAACACCCGACCTTCTCATTACGAATGAGCTGCTCTACCGACTGAGCTACACCGGCGAAGCCTCAGATTATAGCCAAGAAATCAAGCCTTCTCGGCGTGGTACTGGGTCAAGCGCTCAACTTCGTTTCGCGAACCCAACATCACGCTCACCCGCTCGTGCAGTTTGGTGGGCTGCAGATCCAGGATGCGCTGCTTGCCGTTGGTGGCCGCGCCGCCGGCCTGTTCGACCAGCCAGCTCATCGGGTTGGCCTCGTACATCAGGCGCAGCTTGCCGGCCTTTTCGGGCTCGCGCTTGTCCCACGGGTACATGAAGACGCCGCCGCGCATCAGGATGCGGTGCACGTCGGCCACCATGCTGGCAATCCAGCGCATGTTGAAGTCCTTGCCGCGCGGGCCTTCCTTGCCGGCCAGGCACTCTTCGATGTAGCGCTTCATGGGCTCGTCCCAGTGGCGCATGTTGCTCATGTTGATCGCGAATTCCTTGGTGTCGGCCGGAATCTGGATGTCTTCCTGCGTGAGCACGAAGCTGCCCTGCTCGCGGTCGAGTGTGAACATGGCCACGCCGTTGCCCACGGTCAGCACCAGGGTGGTCTGCGGGCCGTAGATGCAGTAGCCGGCGGCCACCTGTTGCGTGCCGGCCTGCAGAAAGTCGCTTTCCTGCACGCCGGGGTGGTCGTCGGGCTTCTTCAGCACGCTGAAGATGGTGCCGATGCTGACGTTCACGTCGATGTTGCTGCTGCCGTCGAGCGGGTCGAACATGAGCAGGTATTCGCCCTGCGGGTAGCGGTTGGGCACCACGTAGATGCTGTCCATTTCCTCGCTGGCCATGGCCGCGAGGTGGCCGCCCCATTCGTTGGCCTCGATGAGCACTTCGTTGGCGATGATGTCCAGCTTCTTCTGGATCTCGCCCTGCACGTTCTCGCTCTCGGCGGTGCCGAGCACGCCGCCCAGCGCGCCCTTGTTGACGGCTTGGCTGATGCTCTTGCAGGCGCGCGCGACCACTTCGAGCAGCAGGCGCAGCTGGCCGGGGATGAGGCCGTCGGCGCGCTGTTGTTCGACGAGATAGCGGGTGAGGGAAATCTTTTGAGCCATGTGTCTTCCGGGTTCGGGTTTCTTCTTCAGTTGCCAGCGAGGGCGCGGGTGACGACCTCGTGGGTGTCCTTGCTCAGGTCGGGCTTGGCGGCCACGCGGGCGATGGCTTCGCGCGCGGCGCTGCGGTACGGCTCGGCCAGCTTGCTCCAGCGGTCGAGTGCGCGGGCGAGGCGGGCAGCCACTTGCGGGTTGATGGCGTCGAGCTCGATCACGCGCTCGCTCCAGAACACATAGCCGGCCGCGTCGGGGCGGTGGAATGCGCCGGGGTTGGCGCTGCAGTAGCTGAAGATCACGCTGCGCGCCCGGTTCGGGTTCTTCAGCGAGAAGTCGGGGTGCTTCATCAGCTGCTTCACCAGCGGCAGGATGTCGCCGCCGCGGTCGCTGGCGCCGGCCTGCAGCGAGAACCACTTGTCGATGACCAGCGCCTCGTCCTTGAAGATGGCGTGGAAGCGCGCCAGTGCCTGCGCCGCCAGGGTGTGGCCCGACGATACCAGCGCGTTGAGCGCGTTGAAGCGGTCGGTCATGTTGCCTGCGTCCTTGAAGCGCTGCAGCGTCTTGCCCGGCCACACGGCGTCGCCCGAGGCGCGCGCCGCCAGGCACAGGAAGTTGAGCGCCATGCCGGCCAGCGCGCGTCGGCCCGACGAGGTCGGGTCGGGGCTGTAGGCGCCGGTGTCGTGGTGCTCTTCATAGGCCCACTGCCAGTCGGCAAAGAGGGCGGTGGCCAGCTGGGCGCGCATGGCTTCGCGCACGAGGTGCACGCGCTGCGGGTCGACCACGTCGAGCTGTTCGGCAATGTAGGTTTCCGACGGCAGCGTGAGCACCAGTTCCTTGAAGGCGGCGTCGAGCTGCGGGTTGCGCAGCACGCTGCGCATGGCGTCGATGTAGGCGTCGTTCAGCACCGGCGTGGCGTCGGTGGCCAGGGCGGCAATGCCCTGCAGCGCGGCGCGCAGGCCCAGCCGCTGGCCGGCTTCCCAGCGGTTGAACGGGTCGGGGTCGTTGGCCAGCAGGGTGAGCAGTTGGGCGTCGGTGTACTCGAAGTCGAGGATCACCGGCGCGCTGAAACCGCGCAGGATGGAAGGCACCGGCTCGGCGTCCAGGCCGGTGAAGGTGATCTGCTCGCCGGCGCGCGACAGCACCACGGTGCGCGTGCCGTGCGTGGCTTCGCTCTCGCCTTCGAGCTGCAGGGGCAGTTCGCGGCCGCTGCTGGCGTCGAGGAGGCCGACGTTCAGCGGAATGACGAAGGGCTCCTTGGTCGGCTGGCCCGGCGTGGGCGGGCAGCTCTGCACCACGCTCAGGGTGTAGCTGCGGCTCTGCGCGTCGTACACGCCGTGGGCCGCGAGGCGCGGCGTGCCGGCCTGGCTGTACCAGCGTTTGAACTGGGGCAGCAGGCGGGCCAGTTCCGAATCGGGGTTGGCGTCGGCAATGGCCTGCGCGAAGTCGTCGCAGGTCACGGCCTGGCCGTCGTGGCGCTCGAAGTAGAGGGTGATGCCGCGCTCGAAGCCCTTGCGGCCGACCAGCGTCTGCATCATGCGCACCACCTCGGCACCCTTCTCGTAGATGGTGACGGTGTAGAAGTTGCTGATCTCGATGTAGCTGTCGGGCCGCACCGGGTGGGCCATCGGGCCCGCGTCTTCCGGGAACTGGGCGGTGCGCAGCACGCGCACATCTTCGATGCGCTTGACGGCGCGGGCCGAGGCGTCGGCGCACAGGTCCTGGCTGAATTCCTGGTCGCGGAAGACGGTGAGGCCTTCTTTCAGCGAGAGCTGGAACCAGTCGCGGCAGGTGACGCGGTCGCCGGTCCAGTTGTGGAAGTACTCGTGGCCGACCACGCTCTCGATGTTGCTGTAGTCGGCGTCGGTGGCGGTGGCCTGGTTGGCCAGAACGTACTTCGTGTTGAAGATGTTCAGGCCCTTGTTCTCCATGGCGCCCATGTTGAAGTCGCTGGTGGCCACGATCATGAAGCGGTCGAGGTCCAGCGGCAGGCCGAAGCGGGCTTCGTCCCACAGCACCGAGTTGATGAGCGAGTTCATCGCGTGCTCGGTCTTGTCGAGGTCGCCGGCGCGCACGTACACCTGCAGCAGGTGCTCCTTGCCGCTGCGCGCGGTGATGCGCTGCTCGCGTGCCACCAGCTTGCCGGCCACCAGGGCGAACAGGTAGCTGGGCTTCTTGAACGGGTCGACCCACTTCGCGAAGTGGCGGCCTTCGGGCAGGTCGCCCTGCTCGACGAGGTTGCCGTTCGACAGCAGCACCGGGTAGGCGGCCTTGGCGGCGCGCAGCGTCACGGTGTACATCGCCATCACGTCCGGACGGTCGAGGAAGTAGGTGATGCGGCGGAAGCCCTCGGCCTCGCACTGCGTGAAGAAGGTGTCTTCGCTCACGAACAGGCCCATCAGCTTGGTGTTCTTGATGGGGCAGCAGGTGGTGAAGATTTCGAGCTCGAACGCGTCGGGCAGGCCGTCGATGACGAGCTGGTCGCCTTCCATGCGGAACGACGCACCCTGGCCGTTGACGAGCACGCGCGCCAGGTTCAGTTCGTCGCCTTGCAGGCGCAGCGGCTCCAGCGGCACTTCGGGGTTGCGGCGCATCTGCATGCGGTTGAGCACGCGGGTCTTGGCGGGGTCGAGGTCGAAGGTGAGGTCGACGGTGTCGATCCAGTAGGCCGGAGCGGCATAGTCTTCGCGGCGAATGGCAATCGGTTGCCCTTGAGCGTCACGCAACATCATCGAGTGTCTCCAGAAAATTCGAATGGGCGAGTTCGTCGTAGTCGCGAACCGCGGCAATCACATGGGGGCCGGCAAGCTCGGCGGCGGTATGGGTGCTGCATACGGCCACGGCACGCATGCCGCCGCGGCGGGCGGCTTCGATGCCGAAGGGCGCGTCTTCAAAAACGATGCAGCGTTCGGGCGCAACGCCGATGCGGCGTGCAGCTTCGAGAAAGATGGCGGGCGTGGGCTTGCCGCTGAAGCCTTCATCGCCGCCCACTATGGCCAGCGGCAGCGGGTCCATCTTCAGGCGCGACATGGCGAACTCGATGTTGTGCCTGTCGCCGGCCGTGCCGACCGCCACCTTCAGCCCGCGCGCGACAGCCGCCTTGGCAAAGGCGGAGAAGCCCGCCACTTCGGTGAAGTTGTCGCTGAACATGGCGCGGTAGATTTCTTCTTTCTCGTGCACCAGCACCTGGCACTCGGCGTCGGAGAGGTCACGCTCGAACAGCTCGCGCATGCACTCGGTGCCGGTGCGGCCCGTGGTGCGCGCGAGGATGTCGCTCACGTCGAGCTTCAGCCCGTGGCGCGCCACGAACTCCACCCACGAGCGCGCATGCCAGGGCATGGAGTCGATCATGGTGCCATCCATGTCGAAGATCAGCGCTTCGACCTTCATCAGACGCCTTGCTTCAGAGAGGCTTCGATGAACACGTCGAGATCGCCGTCCAGCACCTTCTGCGTGGCCGAGACTTCGACGTTGGTGCGCAGGTCCTTGATGCGGCTGTTGTCCAGCACGTAGCTGCGGATCTGGTGGCCCCAGCCCACGTCGGTCTTGCTGTCCTCGAGCTTCTGCTGCTCTTCCTGGCGCTTGCGCATCTCGTGGTCGTACAGGCGCGAGCGCAGGCGCTTCCACGCCACGTCGCGGTTGCTGTGCTGGCTGCGGCCGTCCTGGCACTGCACCACGATGCCGGTCGGGATGTGCGTCAGGCGCACGGCCGAGTCGGTCTTGTTGATGTGCTGGCCGCCGGCGCCGCTGGCGCGGAAGGTGTCGGTGCGCACGTCGGAGGGGTTGATCTCGATCTCGATGGAATCGTCGATCTCCGGGTACACGAAGATGCTGGCGAAGCTGGTGTGGCGACCGCCCGACGAGTCGAACGGCGACTTGCGCACCAGGCGGTGCACGCCGGTCTCGGTGCGCAGCAGGCCGAAGGCGTAGTCGCCCTCGACCTTGATGGTCGCGCCCTTGATGCCGGCGGTGTCGCCGGGCGTTTCGTCTTCGATCTGCGTCTTGAAGCCCTTGCGCTCGGCGTACTTCAGGTACTGGCGCAGCAGCATGCTGGCCCAGTCGCAGGCCTCGGTGCCGCCGGCGCCGGCCTGGATGTCGACGAAGGCATTGAGCGGATCGGCCGGGTTGTTGAACATCCGGCGGAATTCGAGCTGCTTGATGTCGGCTTCGAGCGTGGCGGCGTCATCGGCAATGGCCTGCAGGCCGTCCATGTCGCCGTCTTCCTTCGACATCTCGAAGAGCTCGGTGTTGTCCGAGAGCCCGTTGGTGAGCCGGTCGAGCGTGACGACCACGTCGTCGAGCGACTTCTTTTCCTTGCCCAGTTCCTGGGCCTTCTTCGGGTCGTTCCAGACGTTCGGGTCTTCGAGCGATGCGTTGACTGTCCTCAGTCGTTCAGCTTTGGCATCGTAGTCAAAGATACCTCCGTAAATCGACCGTACGAACGCTCAGGTCCGCGAGCATTGCGCCGATTTGGTTGATCTGTTCTGCGTCCATGGGGTGTCCTGACTGTGAGGGTTGGTGTTCGGGGGGAACCCGACATTTTCTCACGCTCCGAAAACCCGCCTTGCGGAGGCCCTGTATTGCTCCTTCCCCCTCTGGGGGRAGGCTGGGATGGGGGCGGGCAGGGCGCTCCATGGATGCGCCGCCGTGCCCCCACCCCAACCCTCCCCCAGCGGGGGAGGGGGAAATACCCCGAAATCAGAACGCGGGGATCAGCGAACCCTTGAACTGCGTCTCGATGAAGTTCTTCACCTCCGGCGACTGGTAAGCCGCCACGAGGCGCCTGGCCCAGGGCTTGTCCTTGTCGGCGCGGCGCACCGCGATCAGGTTGGCGTACGGGCTCTTGGCGGCTTCCTTGATGACGGCGTCCTTGTTCAGCGACAGACCCGCCTTCTCGGCGTAGTCGTTGTTGATGGCGGCGATGGTCAGGTCGTCGAGCGAGCGCGGCAGCTGGGCTGCGTCGAGCGCCACCAGCTTCAGCTTTTTCGGGTTGGTCACCACGTCGAGCGGCGTGGCGGTGTTGTTCTTCACCGCCTCGGGCTTCAGCGTGATGAGGCCGGCGGTCTGCAGCAGCAACAGCGCGCGGTTGCCGTTCGACGGATCGTTCTGGATGCCGACCGCCGCCCCATCGGGCAGCTGGTCGATCGATTTGATCTTGCGCGAGTAGAAGCCCAGCGGCGCGGTGATGGTCAGGCCCACCGGCACGATGTCGAAGCCGCGCGCCTTGTTCTGGTTGTCCAGGAAGGGCTGGTGCTGGAAGGCGTTGGCGTCGAGGTCGCCCGAGGCCAGTGCCGCATTGGGCAGCTGGTAGTCGTTGAACACCACGACCTGGATGTTCAGGCCGTCCTTGGCGGCGACCTTCTTGACCACCTCGAAGATCTGCTCGCCGTTGCCGACGGAGACACCGACCTTGAGCGTGTTCTTGTCCTGCGCGAAGGCGGTGTTGCCGGCAAGGAGGGTGGCGGCGAGCGCGGCCAGGGCGAGGGTGCGGCGGCGGAAAGTGCTGTGCATGTCGTTGTGCGAAATCAAAAAAATGAAGGCGCGAATGTGGCATTGCGGACGCCGTTTGGAAACGAACCAATGCGCATATCTATATGGCGCATTGGTTTACACGTTCGTGCCCTTATGTGTTCTGAGGCATAAGCAAGCACCGATTTGTTCGTTCCCTTTCGTTGCCTTTCTTTTCATACTCGACACCTTTTCGCGAACCTCCGCGACCTGCGCGCTGCGCGGGCCGCGCTTTTCTCCATGACCCAACCCACGCCTGACTCGGGCCGCGACATTCACGCGGCGCCAGTCATCCGTCTTCAATCGGTGCAGAAGTCCTTCGCCTTGCCCAACGGCGAGGTGTTCGACGCCGTGCAATCGCTGTCGCTCGACATCCAGCAGGGCGACGTGTTCGGCCTGATCGGCAAGAGCGGCGCCGGCAAGTCCACGCTGCTGCGTCTCATCAACCTGCTGGAGTGGCCCGATGCGGGCAAGGTGCTCGTCGGCGGGCGCGACCTCACCACGCTCTCGCGCCGCGAGCTGCGCGACACGCGCCAGAACATCGGCATGATCTTCCAGCAGTTCAACCTGCTGCAGAACGCCACGGTGTTCGACAACGTGGCCTTCCCGCTGAAGATTCACGGCCGCCACTCGAAGGCCGAGATCGATGCCCGTGTGCGCGAGTGCCTGGCGCTTGTGGGCCTGGCCGAGAAGATCGACACCTACCCGGCCCAGCTCTCGGGCGGGCAGAAGCAGCGCGTGGCGATTGCCCGCGCGCTGGCGCCGCGCCCGCAGGTGCTGCTGTGCGACGAGCCCACCTCTGCGCTCGACTCGGAAACCACGCGCTCGCTGCTGGAGACGCTGCGCGACATCAACCAGAAGATCGGCGTGACCATCGTGATCGTCACGCACGAGCTGTCGGTGGTCGAGGTGCTGTGCCGCAACGTGGCCATCCTCGAGAAGGGCCGGCTCGTGGAGCAGTTCGCGATCGATGCACCGAGCGAGGAGCGCAAGACCGCGCTGGGCCGCGAGATCGACGAATTGGTGCGTCGCCGCGAACGCGAGGCGCGCCTGCCGGTCGTGCCGCGTCCGGCTTCGGTGCAGCGCAACGCGCTGGAGGCGGCCTATGTTTGAGAACATCGCCCCCATCCTCCCGGAGCTGTGGGTCGCCACCGGCCAGACTTTCATGATGCTGGCCATCGGCCTCTCGGCCGCGGTGCTCATCGGCGGGCCGCTGGGCATCCTGCTGTTCCTGCTGGGCCCCGGCCAGTCGCTGGAGAACAAGCCCGCGTTCCTGGTGCTCAACTGGCTGGTGAACACGGTGCGTTCGTTCCCTTTCATCATCCTGCTGGTGGCCTTGGTGCCGTTCACGCGGGTGATTGCGGGCACGTCGATCGGGCCGCTTGCGGCTGCGGTGCCGCTGTCGTTCGCGGCCATTCCGTACCTGGCGCGGCTGGTCGACCAGTGCCTGCGCGAAGTGCCGCGCGGCGTGATCGAGGCGGCGCATGCCATGGGCGCGACCGAGCTGCAGATCGTATGGCGCGTGCTGCTGGTCGAGGCACGTTCGGGCCTGGTGCTGGCGCTGACGGTGCTGGCCGTGAGCTTCCTCTCGTACTCGGCTGTGGCCGGTGTGGTGGGCGGTGGCGGCATCGGCGACCTGGCCATCCGCTATGGCTACTACCGTTTCCAGACCGACGTGATGGTGCTCACCGTGGCGCTGCTCGTGGTGCTCGTACAGATCCTGCAATTCGTGGGCAACACCACGGCGAGCAGGCTGGACAAGCGTTGATTCTTTTTTTCTCAGCTTTCCCTATCCCATGAAAACCGCATTCCTGCGCCGTTCCGTTCTCGCCCTGTCCCTGGCTGCCGTCTCGCTCGGCGGGCTCTCGTTGCAGGCCCACGCGCAAGACCCCGCCAAGAAGAACCTCGTAATCGGCGGCACCGCCGGCTCCAACGCCGACCAGCTCAAGGCCGGCATCGTGCCCATCCTCGAGAAGAAGGGCTACAAGGTGAAGCTGGTCGAGTTCAACGACTACGTGCAGCCCAACCTCGCGCTGGCCCAGGGCTCGCTCGACGCCAATTTCTTCCAGCATCAGGTCTACCTGAAGAAGTTCGCGGCCGACCAGAAGCTCGACCTGGCCGAACTGGTGCAGGGTCCGATCGCCCCGATGGGCGTGTATTCGACCAAGCGCAAGACGCTGGCCGACGTGAAGGAGGGCGACCGCGTGACGCTGCCGAACGACCCGAGCAACCTGGCCCGAGCGCTGGTGCTGCTGGAGCAGAACAAGCTGATCACGCTCAAGCCCGGCATCGACGTGTTGCGCTCGACGGAAAAGGACGTGGCCGAGAACCCGAAAAAGCTGAAGTTCATTCCGCTCGAAGCCGCGCAACTGCCGCGTTCGCTGGGCGACACTGAGTACGCCATCGTCAACGGCAATTTCGCGATCTCGTCGGGCCTGAAGCTCACCGAAGCCGTGGTGCTGGAGAAAACGCCGGACTACTATCTGAATGTGGTGGCCGTGAAGACCGCCGACAAGAACACGCAGTGGGCCAAGGACATCGCCGAGGCCTACCGATCGAAGGAGTTCAAGGCGGTGGTCGACAGCAAGTTCCAGGGCTACGCCAAGCCCAGCTTCCTGCAGTAACTTCGCAGACAACAAAGGACGCCCCATGCCAGTGCTCGCCGTATTCGATGCCCAAGGAAGCTGGCGCGACACGCATGTGTGCGACGGCTGGATCACCGAGCACCTGGCCGGGCAGGGCGTGAGTTGGGGGCGTGGCAAGAAGAAGGGGCAGCGCATGCTGGAGAGCGCCGGGCTGTTCTATGTGCCGACCGCCGACGGTTACCTGGGGCTGCTTGTCGAGGCCGGCGAATGGGTGTCGGTGCCGGACGGCAAGCCGCACTTCTTCGATGCGGGCGAGGTTGAGTCTTTCGACGCCTTGCCTGCTTCGTTGCCGCTCTTCGAGGCTTTCGTCGAAGAAGTTCTCTCGCTGACGGGCAACGACGCTGACGAAGAGTAGAGGCGGCGGCGCGGGTGTGGTGCGCTCTTGTTCAGGGCGCGTGCACAGGCCGCCGGGTACTGCCCACCGCGAATGTCCCCCCGGCCTTCCGCCGCCTCCTTTCTTTATTTCGCTGCGGGGAGCGCCCGACGCCCTGTGCACCTGGGCACGCTGCCGGTGCTTGCCGATCAACGGAGGCTCTGAACGATCACGTCGATTGTCGCGGCGCAGATGGACAGCCTCGACAGCGAGCCGAGCCGCGGCTGAACAAGAGGCGGGCTCAGGCCGCCAGGAACGCTTCGATCATCCGCGCCACGCGCTGCGGCTGGTCGTGGTGCAGCATGTGGCCCGCGTCTTCGAGGCGCTCGATGCGGCTGTTGCCGACCGACTTCAGCCGTTCATGGAATTCGTCGAGCGTGAAGCGGTTCTTCCACCAGCCCTGCAGGCTGTCGTCCGCGGCCTCGACCATCAGCAGCGGTGCGGTGATGCGCGCATACAGCGCAAGCGTTTCGTCGACCCGGAAGATGTGGGCGTTGACGATCTTGTGCGCCGCCTCGCCGAGGATCTGCCAGCGCTCACCGCCATCGGGCTGCGCGTGGTGGGCCGCCCAGTGGCTGGCGAGCCACTGGGCCTTGTCGGGCGTGAGGCGCGGGTTGGTCTTCATGAGGCGGCGCGCGACGCCGTCCACGGCCGAGTAGCTGGCCAGCGCCATCTCGCCGCGGTGCAGGCGCTTGAGTTCGTCGATCCACTGGCCGTAGCGCGCGGGCGCTTCCTCGGGCTTGCGCGCGGGCATGCCGAAGCCTTCGAGGTTGACGAGGCGGCGGATGCGCTGGGGCCGCACGCCGGCGTAGTGCATGGCGACGTTGCCGCCCATGCTGTGGCCGACGAGATCGACTTGCCGTGCGTTGTCGCCCTCGCCGGCGTAGTGGTCGAGCAGCCATTCGAGGTCGGCCAGGTAGTCGGCGAGCCAGTAGTTGTCGACGCCGCCACCGTCCGTGAGGCCGAAGCCGCGCCAGTCGGGAGCGATGATGAAGCGCTCCTGCTCCATTGCATCGACCACGAACTGCCACGACGCCGCCACGTCCATCCAGCCGTGCACCAGCACCAGCGGCGGTCGCGCATCGGAGGGCTGGCCCCAGAGGCGCACGTGGTAGCTGAGGTTGCGCACGGGCACGAATTCGCTGCGGGAGGGGCGGAGGACTTGGTACATGGGCGCCGATGATAAAGAGGCCTTTGTGCTGACGCAGTCCGGCGCACGACAGCCGGCCGCCACGGAATGCCCGGGTTTTGGTGCAACGGCCAGCGGGTTGCGGGTCGGGGCGGTAGCATCCCGCGCATGAAAAAGATCCAACTTGGTCAAAGCGACCTGCACGTCACTCCGATCTGCCTCGGCACGATGACCTTCGGCGAACAGGTCGACGAGCCCACCTCCCACGCCATCCTGAGTCGCTCGCTCGAGCGCGGCGTCGACTTCATCGACACCGCCGAGATGTACTCGGTGCCCGCGCGCAAGGAAACCTACAGCGTCACCGAAACCATCATCGGCAACTGGTTCGCCGCCAACCCCGGCGCGCGCCAGAAGCTGGTGGTCGCGACCAAGGTGGCCGGCCCGTCGCGCGGCATGCCCTGGGTGCGCGAAGGCAATGGCATGACGGCGGCCGACATCGAGGCCTCGTGCAACGCCAGCCTGAAGCGGCTGAAGACCGACGTCATCGATCTCTACCAGATCCATTGGCCGGAACGCCACGTACCGATGTTCGGCAACATCTACTACGACCCGGCGAAGGAAACATCGCAGACTCCGATCCAGGAGCAGCTCGAAGCGATGGGCAGGCTGGTGAAGGCGGGCAAGGTGCGCGCCATCGGCCTGTCGAACGAAACGCCCTACGGCGTGCACGAGTTCGTGCGGCTGGCCGAGCAGCACGGGCTGCCGCGCGTGGCGACGGTGCAGAACGTGTACAGCCTCATCAGCCGAGGGCATGAGAACGCGCTGGACGAGACGATGCACCGGCTGGGCGTGTCGCTGCTGGCGTATTCGCCGCTCGCCTTCGGCCTGTTGACGGGCAAGTACGACCGGAGCGGCATCGAGGGGCCCGATGCGCCCAAGGGCGCGCGGATCTCGAGCTATGAATCGGTGCGCAAGCAGCGCTGGGGCCGTCCCGATTCGCTGCGTGCGGCCAGGCGCTACAACCAGCTGGCACGCGACAACGGCCTGACGCCGACCCGACTGGCGCTGGCCTTCTGCTACACGAAGTGGCAGGTGGCGAGCACGATCATTGGCGTGACCTCGTTGGCGCAGCTGGAAGAAGACCTGGACGCGTACAGCACCACGCTGTCGCCCGAGATCCTGGCGGAGATCGACAAGATCCGCTGGGAAATCCGCGACCCGGCGGCGTGAGCAAGAAGACCCACGTGTCCGAAACGCCCGCAACGCAGTTGTTGCGGACGCACAAGGTCGCGTTCACGGAGCATCCCTACGAGTACGTCGAGCACGGCGGTGCGCAGCGCGGCGCCGAGATGCTCGGGCTCGACCCGTTCACCGTCATCAAGACGCTGGTGATGCAGGACCAGGACGCCCGGCCGCTGATCGTGCTGATGCACGGCAACCGCACGGTGTCGACCAAGAACCTCGCGCGGCAGATCGGCGCCAAGTCGGTCGAGCCCTGCAAGCCCGAGGTGGCGCAGCGGCACAGCGGCTACATGGTGGGCGGCACGTCGCCGTTCGGCACGCGGCGCGAGATGCCGGTGTACGTGGAGGCCACCGTTCTCGAACTGCCGAAGATCGTGCTCAACGGCGGGCGCCGGGGCTACCTGATCGGCATCGATCCGCAGGTGTGCGTGGCGCTGCTGGGCGCGAAGCCCGTGCAGTGTGCGCTGGCAGAATAGCCGGCGGCGGTCGTCGCCGGATAGAACAACAACCATCTCCGCGGAGCGCCGCCTTGAGTTTCAACTTGCCTTCCCTCATCGCCATCGTGGCGTCGTACCTGATCGGCTCGCTGTCCTTCGCGGTCATCGTGAGCAAGGCGCTCGGCATGGCCGATCCGCGCAGCTATGGCAGCAAAAACCCCGGCGCCACCAACGTGCTGCGCTCGGGCAACAAAGGCGCGGCGTTGGCCACTCTGCTGCTCGATGCGCTCAAGGGTTGGGTGCCGGTGTTCTTCATCCACCGGTTCGGCGCGCAATGGGGGTTGGGGGAGGATGTCGCCGCCCTGGCCGGCCTGGCTGCGTTCCTCGGCCACCTTTACCCGGTGTTCTTCGGCTTCCAGGGCGGCAAGGGCGTGGCCACCGCGGCGGGCGTGCTGGTGGGCATCGCGCCCTGGCTGGGGCTGGCGACCGGCGCCACGTGGCTGATCGTCGCGGTCTTCTTTCGTTACTCGTCGCTGTCGTCGCTGGCGGCCGCCTTCTTTGCGCCGGCTTACTATCTGATTGGCGGCGGCATTGCGTGGCCACTCGACCGCACGGTGCTGGTCGCGATCATCGTCATGAGTCTGCTGCTGATCTGGCGGCACCGCGAAAACATCCGCCGGCTCGCGGCCGGCACGGAGTCGAAACTCGGCTCGAAGAAAAAGGCTTGAAAACACCATGGCTTCCATTACCCGCTTCCACGTCGGTCCCCGCCTTTCCGAGACGGCCGTGCACAACGGCACCGTCTACCTCGCGGGCCAGGTGCCTGACGACACCACCCAGGACATCCGCGGCCAGACCACGCAGGTGCTGGCCATGGTCGACCGCCTGCTGGCCGAGGCCGGCAGCGACAAGTCGCGCATCCTCATGACGCAGATCTTCCTGGCGGACATCACCGACATCACCGCCATGAACGAGGTGTGGGACGCGTGGATTCCGGCCGGCAATACGCCGCCGCGCGCGACCGTGCAGGCCAAGATGGCCAATGCGGCCTACAAGATCGAGATCGTCGTAACGGCCGCGCAGGCCTGACACCGGGGCTTCAATAGCGTTTTTCGAGGACCATCTGGTCCGCGTCGCGCCGCATCGAGAAGCGATTGATGAAGCTGTTGCCCAACAGCACGAAAGGCATGGCCTGCGGTGAGACGATGGCGTCGATGTCGTAGACCTCGACGTCGCCCACGCGCACCGATTGCAGGCGCAGCCGGTAGCCTTGCGCCTGCCCGTTGGCGGTGTTCATCACGACGCGCTGGCCCTTGCTGTAGTCGAGCCCGATGCGCAGGGCATCGTCGGCCGACAGTGCGATCGACGTGGCGCCCGTGTCGAGCATGAAAGTGACGGGCCGGCCGTTGATGGCGCCCTGTGTCATGAAATGCCCGCGGCTGTCTGCCGACAGCACGACGCGGCTGCCCCCACCGCCCGTTCCACTCCCGCCACCGATGCTGACCGGCGTGTCCATGCGCAGGTTGACGCGCTTGCCATCGAGTTCGACCACGGCCTGCTCGGCCTGCAGCGACACCAGTTTCACGCCCTGGTAGCTCTCGCCAACCGCGATGGTCTTGGGCGGGTTGCCGTTCACGATCAGGATGGCGCGGCTGCCGATGCTGCCGGTCAGGGTCACCGAGCCGGCGGCGTGCGCCACGGCAGCGGCAGCCAGCAGCTGCGCTGCGACGATGAGCGCTTTCATGCGGCCGGGCTCAGTCGCGGAAATTGTTGAACGTGAGCGGCATGTCCGGCACGTCCTTCTTGATGAGCGCCATGGCGGCCTGGAGATCGTCGCGCTTGGCGCCGGTGATGCGCACCGCGTCGCCCTGGATCGCGGCCTGCACCTTGAGCTTGCTGTCCTTGACGATGCGGGTGATCTTCTTGGCCTGCTCGCTCTCGATGCCGCTCTTGATCTTGATGACCTGCTTGACCTTGTCGCCGCCCATCTTCTGGACGTCGCCCTTGTCGAGGAAGCGCACGTCGACGCTGCGCTTGGTGAGCTTGCTGCGCAGGATGTCTTCCACCTGCACGAGCTGGAACTCGGCGTCGCCGATCATGGTGATTTCCTTGTCCTTGAGTTCGACGGCAGCGGCCGTGCCCTTGAAATCGAAGCGCGTTGCGATCTCCTTGRCGGTGTTCTCGACCGCGTTCTTCACTTCGGGCAGGTTGGGCTCGCAGACGGTATCGAAGGACGGCATGGACTCTCTCCTGAATTCACTTGGGCTGGATGCGACAATTCTCCCATGATCGTGGAGTCCAACGTCCCGCTGCAGCCCTACAACAGCTTCGGCATCGTCGCGCGTGCGCTGCATCTTGTGCGCATCGCCAGCGAAGCCGACCTGGTCGCGCTGCACGCCGACGCGGCATGGCGCGATGCGCCCCGTTTCGTGCTGGGCGGCGGCAGCAACATCGTGCTCACGGGCGACGTCAAGCCGCTGGTGCTGAAGATCGAGATCAAGGGCCTGCGGCTGGTGGAAGAAACCCCGCGCGCCTGGATCGTCGAGGCCGGTGCCGGCGAGAACTGGCACGACGCCGTCGAATGGATGGTGCGCAGCGGCTACCCGGGGCTCGAAAACCTGGCGCTGATTCCGGGCACGGTGGGCGGCTCGCCGGTGCAGAACATCGGCGCCTACGGTGTCGAACTGCAGGACCGCTTCGAGTCGCTCGACGCCTACGACCTGGAAACCGGCCGCAGCTTCACGCTCGATGCCGCGCAGTGCGCCTTCGGCTACCGCGATTCGGTGTTCAAGCACGTGCGCAGCGGCCCGAACGACTTCGGGCTGGCGGGCCGGGCGGTGATCACCCGGGTGCGATTCCGTTTGCCCAAGCCGTGGAAGGCCGTAGTCGGCTACCTCGACCTGGAGCGCAAGATGGAAGAAACCGGCAACTTCACGCCGGACGCCCAGGACATCTTCGACTGGATCTGCGCCATCCGCCGCGCCAAGCTGCCCGACTGGCGCGTGCTGGGCAACGCCGGCAGCTTCTTCAAGAACCCGACGGTCACACCCGAGCAGTGCGCTGACATCATTGCGCGTGACCCGAAGATCGTGCACTACCCGATGGCCGACGGCAGCATCAAGCTTGCGGCCGGCTGGCTCATCGACGCCTGCGGCTGGAAAGGCAAGTCGGTGGGCAATGCCGGCGTGTACGAGCGGCAGGCGCTGGTGCTGGTCAACCGCGGCGGCCGCGAGAACCCGGTGACGGGCGGCGAGGTGATGACCCTGGCCAAGGCCATTCAGACCAGCGTGTACGAGCGCTTCGGCATCCGGCTGGAGCCGGAACCGGTGGTTGTCTGACGGCATGGATCTCGACTTCCTGCACCTGAACTTCCGCCGCCGCATCGGCGCCCTCGTGTGGGCCCGGCGGGCGGTGCCGCTCGTCGCGCTGGCCGCCGTGTTCCTGGGTTCGCGCCGCTGGGGTTCGGTGGTGGCCGTGATCGTGGTGGCGCTGCTGTTCTCGGCGGTGCTCAAGTTCCTCGAAACCAGCCTGCGCCGCCAGTTCATCCGCGAGGCCCGGCTGCCGCCGTTCCTCATCGGCAAGCTGCGCGAGGCGCATCCGCAACTGAGCCGGCGCGACGCCGAACTGGTGCTGCGCGGCCTGCGCCAATTCTTCATGTCGCACCTGCGCAGCGACCGCAAGTTCGTCGCCATGCCTTCGAAGGTGGTCGACACGGCGTGGCACGAGTTCATCCTGCACACGCAGGGCTACCAGAACTGGTGCAAGGCGGCCTTCGGCGCCATGCTGCACCACAGCCCGGCCGAGGTGCTGGGCAAGGACGCGCGGCGCAACGACGGCCTGCGCCGCACCTGGTACTGGGCCTGCAAGGAGGAGAGCATCGATCCGCGCAAGCCGGCGCGGCTGCCGCTGCTGTTTGCGCTGGACATCAAGTTCGCCATTGCGGGCGGCTTCCACTACGTGCCCGATTGCCGGGCGGTCGAGCGGCATATCGGCTCCGATGCCCAGTGCGGTACCAGCTTCGGCGAATCGTCATCGTCGGATGGCGGCAGTGCGGGCGATGCGGGCGGGTTCGGCGGCAGCGAATCGAGCAGCAGTGGCGGGGATGGCGGCTCCGGCGATGGCGGGGGCTCGTCCGACGGCGGGGGCGGGTGTGGCGGCGGCTGCGGCGGAGGCGGCGGAGACTGACACCCGCGCACCAGGAAAACGGGCCCCGAGGGGCCCGTCGTCGTTTCTGCCTCCGAGGAGACAGGGCGCTGCGATCAGCTCGCGTCGCCGTCGTTGGCCAGCTTCGGCAGCGAAGCACCTTCGCTCGACGACAGCAGGCCGACCTGCGTGTAGATCGCGAGCTTCTCGCGCGTATCGACGATGTCGAGGTTGCGCATCGTGAGCTGGCCGATGCGGTCCAGCGGCGTGAATGCGCCCTCGACCTTTTCCATGCTCAGGCGCTCGGGCTTGTACGTGAGGTTGGCCGACTCGGTGTTCATGATCGAGTAGTCGTTGCCGCGGCGCAGCTCGACCGTCACTTCGCCGGTGATGGCGCGTGCCACCCAGCGCTGCGCCGTCTCGCGCAGCATGATGGCCTGCGGGTCGAACCAGCGGCCCTGGTAGAGCAGGCGGCCGAGCTTGCGTCCGTTGTCGCGGTACTGCTCGATGGTGTCTTCGTTGTGGATGCCGGTGACGAGGCGCTCGTAGGCGATGAACAGCAGCGCGAGGCCGGGAGCCTCGTAGATGCCGCGGCTCTTGGCCTCGATGATGCGGTTCTCGATCTGGTCGCTCATGCCCAGGCCGTGGCGGCCGCCGATGCGGTTGGCTTCGAGGATCAGGTCGACCAGGTTCGAGTAGCGCACGCCGTTCAGCGCGACGGGCACGCCTTCCTCGAAGCGCACCGAGACGGTCTCGCGCTTGACTTCGACTTCGTCCTTCCAGAAGGCCACGCCCATGATGGGCTGCACGATCTGGATGCCGCTGTTCAAGTGCTCGAGGTCTTTGGCCTCGTGCGTGGCGCCGAGCATGTTCGAATCGGTCGAGTAGGCCTTCTCGGCCGACATCTTGTAGGCGAAGCCGGCCTTCTGCATGAACGCCGACATCTCGGCGCGGCCGCCCAGCTCGTCGATGAAGACCTGGTCGAGCCAGGGCTTGTAGATCTTGAGGTTGGGGTTGGTGAGCAGGCCGTAGCGGTAGAAGCGCTCGATGTCGTTGCCCTTGTAGGTGCTACCGTCGCCCCAGATGTGGACGTCGTCTTCCTTCATGGCCGACACCAGCATCGTGCCGGTGACGGCACGGCCCAGCGGCGTGGTGTTGAAGTAGGTGACGCCGGCGGTGGTCACGTGGAAGGCGCCGGCCTGCAGCGCGGCGATGCCTTCGTTGGCCAGTTGCACGCGGCAGTCGATCAGGCGGGCGTTCTCGGCGCCGTAGAGCATCGCCTTGCGCGGGATCTCGTCGTAGTCGGGCTCGTCGGGCTGGCCGAGGTTGGCGGTGTAGGCGTAGGGGATCGCGCCCTTGTTGCGCATCCAGTGGAGCGCCGCGCTGGTGTCCAGGCCGCCCGAGAAGGCGATGCCGACCTTCTGGCCGGCGGGTACGTTTTGGAGGATGGTCGACATGTCAGGAGGTCCGGTTTCAGCCGAAGTGGCAGATGTAGCTGTAGGGCTCGCCGGCCACGCGAATCTGGAAGCTCGAATTGCCCGGCACGTTGAATTTCTGGCCCGGACCCGAGGCGATCCATTCGGTGCTGCCCGCGAGCTGGTATTCGCAGCTGCCGCCGGTGCCTTCCATGATTTCAGGCGCGCCGGTGTTGAAGGTGAGGGTGGACGGCAGGATCACGCCGACCGATTTCTTCGTGCCATCTGCCAGCGTGAGGCTGTGGCTCACGCATTTGCCATCGAAATACACATTGGCCTTGGTGGCCACTGCGGCGCTGTTGAGGGTGTCGGTAGTCGTCATTGGATGGCGCCGGCGCGGGAGCGGTCGGCAAATCGAGGAAGCACCGCACCAGCGGCGCACCCGTCAAGGGTTGGAAAAGTCCTCGATTTTAGGGGCTCAGGCGGCTTGGGCCGTCGGCCAGCGGCTCAACGGTGCCAGCCGCGGTATCCGCCACCCCAGCCGCGGTAGTAGCCACCGCCCCAGCCGCGCGAATAGCCGAGGTTCAGCGAGATGCCGACCGGCGGATAGACGTAGGGATAGGCATAGGGGTACGGGTAGGCTGGCTGCACGTAGACGGGAGCGGCATACACCGGCGCCGGTTGGTAGACCGGCGCGGGAGCGTCGGAGACCACCACGCCCGGCTCGGGCACCACGCTGTCCCATGGCGAGCCGCCATACTGCGGATAACCGTTGCCGTTGTCGGCTTCGACCGGATAAGGCTGCAGCTGCGGCTGCGGCGCCACCGGTGAGGTCGTCACGCCGTAGGCGTTGGCCTGGATCGAAATGGTCGCGCCGGGCCGACTGTTCATGCGGGTGGTGTACTGGCGGCCGTTGTATTCATAGGTGACGTTGTAGTTGACGTCGCTGCCGGTCGTTTCGCGGATCGGCGTGGCGGAGATCACGCGGGCCTGGACCACCTGGTTCTGCTGGGCGTGCACGAGCCCGGTGCCGGCGGCCAACGCTGCGGCCGCGGAAATCCCGGCGAGGGTGCGAAAAACATGCGTATTCATGGTGTGTTTCTCCTGCAGATCGGGATTGGAGGCCGGGCAGCAGGCCGGGTTCCGGCGTTTACACGACGTTGACAGCCCAGGCATCGGCGTCGAACCCTGTCGTAACGGGTTTTTTCGCCCCCCAGTTGACCACCGGCCGCTTGATCAGGCTGGGGTTGGCCAGCAGCACGGCGCGGGCCGAGCCGGCATCGACCACGCCCTCGCGGGTGGCGTCGTCCAGCTTGCGCCAGGTGGTGCCCTTGCGGTTGATCAGGGCCTCCCATCCGGGTTTTTTTAGCCACTGGTCGAGCTCGGCCTCGGGCACGCCCTGTTTCTTGAAATCGTGGAAGGTGTAGGCCACGCCATGTTCATCGAGCCAGGCGCGGGCGCGCTTGACGGTGTCGCAGTTCGGAATGCCGTATAGGGTTGTCATGCCCGCGATGATGCCCCGGGCGGCCAGTCGGCGACAATGCCGGCCTCCATGGAAACCCTTAACGACTGGCTCGCGCGCGCCGAGCAACTCCATCCCAAGAACATCGAACTCGGGCTCGAGCGCGCCAAGGAAATGGCGCAGCGCCTCGGCCTGCGCTTCAACTGCCCCGTCATCACGGTGGCGGGCACGAACGGCAAGGGCTCGACCTGCGCCATGCTCGAATCGATCCTGACGCACGCGGGCTATCGCACGGCGGTGTTCACCTCGCCGCACCTCGTGCGCTTCGAAGAGCGCCTGCGGCTCAAGGGCGAAGCCGTCGATGCTTCCAAACTGATAGCAAGTTTCGAAGTGGTGGAGAAGGCGCGGGGCGACATGCCCCTGACCTACTTCGAGTTCACCACGCTCGGCATCCTGCATTGCATGATCGAGGAAAAGCCCGATGTGGCGATCCTCGAAGTCGGCTTGGGTGGGCGGCTCGACGCGGTCAACATCATCGACGCCGACTGCGCGGTCATCACCAGCATCGACCTCGACCACATGGAATACCTCGGGCCCGACCGCGAAAGCATCGGCTTCGAGAAGGCCGGCATCATGCGGCCGGGCAAGCCCGCCATCGTGAGCGACCCGATGCCGCCGCAGAGCGTGATCGACCATGCGAACGCGATCGGCGCCGACCTCTGGCGCTTTGGGACCGACTTCAACGTGTCGGGCGACAAGCAGCAGTGGGGCTGGTCGGGCCGTGGCCGGCGCTACAGCGGGCTGGCCTACCCGGCGCTGCGCGGGGCCAACCAGCTCATCAACGCGGCCGGCGTGCTTGCGGCGCTCGACGCCTTGCGGCCGCAGTTGCCGATCACCGCGCAGGCCGTGCGCAACGGGCTCGCGATGGTCGAGTTGCCGGGCCGCTTCCAGATCGTGCCGGGCGAGCCTGCGCTGGTGCTCGACGTGGCGCACAACGCCCATGCCGTGGCCGCGCTGGCCGAGAACCTCGATGCGATGGGCTTCTACCCCACCACGCACGGCGTGTTCGGCGTGATGGCCGACAAGGACCTCGCACCGATCCTCGCGCGCATCGGGCCGCTGATCGACCGCTGGTACTTCACCGACCTGCCCACGCCGCGCGCCGCCAAGGCGGCCGACCTGCTGGCCAGCTGGCAGGCGCAGAACACGCGAACCGACGCCTCGGGCAGCGTGTACGCGGCCCCGATGGAAGCATTGCGCGCAGCCATCGGGCAGGCGGGGCCCGCTGATAGAATCGTGGTCTTCGGATCGTTCTTCACCGTGGGTGGCGTGCTCGAAAACGGCACCCCCCGGCTGCAAGCCAAACACCTGCTGCCAGGCGGCTGATCGTCGGGCTGTCCACACCATCTGGCACCACCTCGCTGCACTCCTTCAGGGATCGAACTTCATGGCGTTTTTCAAGTTCCGCACGCGCGGCCCGCAAGGCAACGAAGGACGCAGCGCCCCTGCCGCCGTCCCCGCGGAAAGTGTCGAAACCATGCGTCGGCGTGCACGCCACCGGCTGCTCGGCGCAGCGGTGCTGGTGCTGCTCGGCGTGATCGGCTTTCCGCTGCTGTTCGATACACAGCCGCGCCCCGTGTCGGTCGACATTCCCATCGAGATTCCCGACCGCAACAAGGTCAAGCCACTGCCCGTGCCCGCCGCGCCGGCGCCCACCACGAGCACCGCGCCGGTAGCGCCAGACAGCGGCAGCAGTTCGCGCGTGGCCTCGGCATCGTCCGGCGGCATGATCACCGAGACCGCCGACGGCACGGTGATCGAATCCGGCAGGCCCGTGCCCAGCACGCCACCCGTCGCGGCCGCCGAGCCCAAGCCCGATCCCAAACCGGAGCCCAAGCCCAAGCCGGAGGCCAAACCCGAACACAAGCCGGAACCCAAACCCGAGCCCAAGCCGAAGCCCGAACCCAAGCCAGAAGCGAAGCCCAAGCCGGCCGACTCGGGCGATGCTGCCCGTGCCCGCGCGCTGCTCGAAGGCAAGCCCGTCGCGACGGCTGCCGCGCCGAAGCCCGCCGCCGATGAAGGCGGCCGCTTCGTGGTGCAGGTCGGCGCTTTCGCCGACGCCGACAAGGCGCGCGAAGTGCGCCAGAAGCTCGAGAAGGCCGGCCTCAAGACTTACGTGCACGTGGCCAAGACGGCCGACGGCGAGCAGCGCACGCGTGTGCGTGTGGGCCCCTTCGGTTCGCGTGCCGAGGCCGACCGCGCGGCGGAAAAGGTCAAGGGCTTGTCTTTGGCGGCTGCGATCCTCACGTTGTAAGAGCCGTCGCCTGCTGTTGCCGTGGCCTTGCTCGACTGGATCGCCGTCGCGCTCATCGGGGTGTCGATGCTGTTCGGCCTGATGCGCGGGCTGGTGTTCGAAGTGATTTCGCTGATCGGCTGGGTGGCGGCTTTCATCGCCGCCCAGTGGCTGGCTTCCGGCGTGGCGGCATGGCTGCCGTTCGGCGATCAGCAGGGGGCGTGGCGCTATCCACTGGCCTTCGTGCTGGTCTTCGTGGCGGTGGTGTTCGGCGTCGGCCTGGTGGCGGCGCTCACGCGCAAGTTGATCACGGTCGTGGGCCTGCGGCCGGTGGACCGGATTCTGGGAGCAGCGTTCGGTGCGGCGCGGGGCGCGGTGGCCCTGCTCGTGCTGGCCGTCGTTGTTCATTTGCTGGTGTTGAGCGACAGTGCCTGGTGGCACGAATCGCGCAGCGCCATTGTTCTCGATGCGGCATTGCAGGGCCTGAAACCCGCGCTGCCTGAAAAGTTGGCAAGCTACCTGCCCTGAGAGGAATCGTTCATGTGTGGAATCGTCGGCGTTGTCAGCAACGCACCCGTCAATCAGCTGCTCTATGACGCGATGCTGCTGTTGCAGCACCGTGGCCAGGATGCGGCCGGCATCGTGACCTTGCTGGAACGCAAGTTCTTCATGCACAAGGCCAAGGGCATGGTCCGCGACGTGTTCCGCACGCGCAACATGCGCGCGCTGCCGGGCAGCGTGGGCCTGGGCCAGGTCCGCTACCCGACCGCCGGCAATGCCTACAGCGAGGAAGAGGCGCAGCCCTTCTACGTGAACGCGCCCTTCGGCATCGTGCTGGTGCACAACGGCAACCTGACCAACGCGCATGCGCTGCGCGCGGAGCTGTTTTCCACCGACCATCGCCACACCAACACCGAGAGCGATTCCGAAGTGCTGCTCAACGTGCTGGCACACGAACTCGAACGCTCGTCGCGCGGCGTGCCGCTGCACCCGGCCGAAGTGTTCGCCGCGGTCAAGAACATGCACAAGCGCCTGCGCGGCTCGTACGCCGTGGTGTCGCTCATTGCCGGCCACGGCCTGCTCGCCTTCCGCGATCCCTACGGCATCCGCCCGCTGTGCATGGGCCGCAGCGCCGACGGCGCCGTGATGGTGGCCAGTGAATCGGTCGCGCTCGAAGGCTCGGGCCATGTGTTCGAGCGTGACATCGCCCCGGGCGAAGCCGTGTTCATCGACCTCGAAGGCAAGGTGCACTCGATGCAGTGCGCCGAGTCGCCTACGCTGAACCCCTGCATCTTCGAATTCGTGTACCTTGCGCGCCCGGACTCGGTGCTCGACGGGATCTCGGTCTACCAGGCGCGCCTGAACCTCGGCGAAACGCTGGCCAAGCGCGTGGTCTCGACCGTGCCGCCGAACCAGATCGACGTGATCATCCCGATCCCCGAGTCGAGCCGCCCGAGCGCCACGCAGCTCGCGCACCTGCTGGGCGTGCCGTACCGCGAAGGCTTCGTGAAGAACCGCTACGTGGGCCGCACCTTCATCATGCCGGGGCAGGGCGTGCGCAAGAAGTCGGTGCGTCAGAAGCTCAACGTGATCGCCAGCGAATTCAAGGGCCGCAATGTGCTGCTGGTCGACGACTCGATCGTGCGCGGCACCACCAGCCAGGAAATCGTGCAGATGGCGCGTGACGCCGGCGCGCGCAAGGTCTACCTGGCCAGCGCCGCGCCGCCGGTGCGCTACCCCAACGTCTACGGCATCGACATGCCGACCAAGGGCGAACTGGTGGCGCATGACCGCACGGTCGAGCAGATCCGCGAACTGATCGGCTGCGACGCGCTGATCTACCAGGACGTCGATGCCATGAAGCGCGCGATCGGCTCGCTCAACCCCAAGCTCGACGGCTTCGACGCCTCGTGCTTCGACGGCGTGTACGTGACCGGCGACATCGATACCGAGGCCATCTCGCGCATGAACGGCAACCGTCCCCGCGTCGAAGAGACCGAAGAGGATTCTTCGCGCCTCGCGCTTCCCAACCACAGCGAGTGAGAGCAGACGAAGTGACCGACGAAGAACGAACACTGCCGCCCGGGTTGCATCCGGAGACGCTCGCGCTGCGCACCGGGCTCGCGCCGAGCCAGTACGGCGAGCATTCCGACGCGCTTTTCCTGACCAGCGGCTTCGTGCAGCCCGATGCGGAAACCTCGATGCGCCGTTTCGCTGGCACCGAGCCGGGCTTCACCTACTCGCGCACCTCGAACCCGACCGTGACCAGTTTCGAGCAGCGTATCGCGGCGCTCGAAGGTACGGAAGCGGCGATCGGCGCTTCGACCGGCATGGGCGCGATTCTCATGATGTGCATGGGCCTGCTGAAGGCAGGCGACCATGTGGTCTGCTCGCGCTCGGTGTTCGGCTCCACGCTGAACCTGTTCGGCAAGGAGTTCGCCAAGTTCGGCGTCGAGACCACCTTCGTGTCGCAGACCGACGTGGCCGAATGGCGCGCGGCGGTCAAGCCCAATACCAAGCTGCTGTTTGCCGAGACGCCGACCAACCCGCTGACCGAGGTCTGCGACATCCGCGCGCTGGCCGATGTGGCGCATGCGGCGGGCGCGCTGCTGGCGGTCGACAACTGCTTCTGCACGCCGATCCTGCAGCGTCCGGCGGCGCTGGGCGCCGACCTCGTCATCCACTCGGGCACCAAGCACCTCGACGGCCAGGGCCGCGTGATGGCGGGCGCGATCTGCGGTCCCTCGAAGCTCATCGTCGACGTGTTCGGGCCCATCGTGCGCACAGCCGGCATGGCGCTGGCGCCGTTCAACGCGTGGGTCGTGCTCAAGGGCATCGAGACGCTGGGCATCCGCATGAAGGCGCATTGCGCGAACGCGATGGACATTGCTCAATGGCTCGAGAAGCAGCCGGGCATCGCACGCGTCTACTACCCTGGGCTCGCCTCGCATGCGCAGCACGAACTGGCGATGCAGCAGCAGTCGGGGCAGGGCGGCGCGGTGGTGTCGTTCGACGTGGTCGGCGACTCGCCCGAGACGGCGCGCGCCAATGCCTTCCATGTCATGAACAGCACGCGCGTGGTGAGCCTTGCCACCAACCTCGGCGACGTGAAGACCATCATCACGCACCCCGGCACCACTTCGCATGGCCGCCTCACCGAGGCGCAGCGCCAGGCGGCTGGCATCGGCCAGGGGCTGATCCGCCTCGCGGTCGGCCTCGAGCACGCCGATGACATCAAGGCCGACATTGCGCGCGGTCTGAGCACCCTGAATCCACGATAACGAAATGACCGGCAAAGTACGCACCCGCATCGCACCATCCCCCACGGGATTCCTTCATCTGGGCACGGCACGCACGGCCCTCTACTCGTGGGCCTATGCGCGCCACCATGGCGGCGAGTTCGTGCTGCGCATCGAGGACACCGACGTGGCTCGCTCCACGCAGGACTCGACCGACCAGATCCTCGCGTCGATGCATTGGCTTGGCCTCGACTACGACGAAGGCCCGATCTACCAGATGCAGCGCCTCGAGCGCTACCGCGAAGTCGTCGCGCAGATGCTCGCGGCCGGCACCGCCTACCACTGCTATTGCACGCCCGCGGAGCTCGAGGAGATGCGCGAGGCGCAACGTGCACGCGGCGAGAAGACCTTGTACGACCGCCGCTGGCGCCCCGAGCCAGGCAAGGTGCTGCCGCCCGTGCCCGAAGGCGTGCCGCCTGTGGTGCGCTTCTGCAACCCGCCCGAAGGCGACGTCACGTGGAACGACCTCGTGAAGGGCGAGATCACGATCAACAACCGCGAGATCGACGACCTCATCATCCTGCGGCCCGACGGTGTGCCGACGTACAACTTCGCGGTCGTTGTCGACGACTGGGACATGAACATCACGCACGTGTTCCGCGGTGACGAGCACATCAACAACACGCCGTGGCAGATCAACATCTTCCGCGCGCTTGGTGCGCCGCTGCCCCAGTTCGGCCATGTGCCCGTGATCCTGGGCGACGACGGACAGAAGCTCTCGAAGCGCCGCGGCGCGGTGAGCGTCACGGCCTACGAAGAGAACGGCTACCTGCCCGAGGCCATGCTCAACTACCTCGCGCGCCTCGGCTGGAGCCACGGCGACGATGAACTCTTCACGCGCGAGCAGATGGTGAACTGGTTCGACGGCTCGCACTTGTCGAAGAGCCCCGCGCAGTGGGACGCGGCAAAGCTTGCCTGGGTGAATGCGCAGTACATCAAGGCGAAGAGCGGCGACGAGCTCTCCCCGCTTGTTGCAGCACAGTTGCAAAAGCGCGGCATCGTCGCCGATGAACGTTTGCCTGCGATCTGCGCGCTGTTCAAGGACCGTTGCGACACCACGGTGGCGCTGGCGGGGTGGGCTGCCGCGTTCTATGCGGACATCGACGTGACCGAAGCCGATCGCGCGCAGCACATCACCGATGCAGTGAAGCCCGCGATTGCAACACTCGTTGAAAAATTGATGGGCGTGACCTGGGATAAGGCCTCAATCGCAGTTACCATCAAGGAAGTTCTCGCCGCACATGCATTGAAAATGCCGGTGTTGGCGATGCCAGTACGAGTGCTTGTGATGGGAACATCGCAGACACCGTCCCTCGATTCAGTGCTCGAAATTTTTTCCCGCGAAAAAGTTATCGAGCGATTGAAAAAGGCCTGAAAAATCGGGCTATAATTCGAGGCTCGACACCCACACGGGGGTATAGCTCAGCTGGGAGAGCGCTTGCATGGCATGCAAGAGGTCATCGGTTCGATCCCGTTTACCTCCACCATCAAAGTGTCGAGAAGGTTAGAGATGCTGATCGCAGCACGTCCAAGGTTTTGACCCTATCGTCTAGAGGCCTAGGACACCACCCTTTCACGGTGGCTACCGGGGTTCGAATCCCCGTAGGGTCGCCAGTTTCGCGCAAGTGAAGCAGGCACAAGTCGTCAGCACTTGGCTCCGCAAGGAGTGAACGTTGTCTACCAGGAGTGGTAGTTCAGTTGGTTAGAATACCGGCCTGTCACGCCGGGGGTCGCGGGTTCGAGTCCCGTCCACTCCGCCAAGCTCAGAAGCCCTTGCGAGTCAATGACTTGCAAGGGCTTTTTCTTTGGTGGCGGCCGCAACTACGAGCCGCAAGCTGCGTGCGCACGCCCGGGTCCTTCAAGGCCGCACCGATGGCCTTGTGCAGTTTCTGCACCATCTCTTCAGGCGTGTTCTTCGGCACCATGAAGCCGCTCCAGATCTTGTATGCGAAGTTCTTGAGTTCTTTGCCTTCGCTCGCGGTCGGCACGTTCTCAACAGCTCCGAGCGCTGCGCACCGAACTGGCCCATGACCTTGAGTCGGCCTGCTCGGCCAGCGCGCCCATTGCGGCGCTGTAGACCAGCACGACGAAGTCCACCTGCTCGCCCCCGATGTCCTGCAGGAGTGACGCGTTGCCCTTGCAGCGACGGCCGTGTCGGTGCGGGCGGGCTTCAGTGCGCAGTCCGATGCCGCCCTGGTGCGCGCAAGCCTCGCGAGCGCGGCCTCGACGCTGATCTCCCAGCACGCGCAGTGCGATCTGCTCGTCAAGTCTCTGGTCGACCTGATCCTGCGCCTCGGTCAGCACGCGGGGCTCGACTTTTCCCCCTTGGCCGGCAATCGTCCGCTACATGGAATCGACCGCGAAACGCCCCGCCGTTCGCGCCGCGATACTGGCCGAAGGCCTGATCGAAGGCTGATCCGCCAAGGCCTGAAGCGACCGCGTTACATCCGGCCTCTCGCAGTCGAATAAACTCCGCCCCGCTTGCAGCTTGTATTCGTGCTGCGCCGCCATAGGCAACATGGCGAAATCAAACCTATCAGGAAACTCAGTTGAACCGCATCGAACTCGTCGAAAAAATCGTCACCGCCCACAACGTCAGCAAGGCAGAAGCCGCGCGCATCCTCGAGACCGTCACGGGCTCGATCGTCGCCGCAGTGAAGAAGGGTGACCCCGTTCAGATCGTCGGCTTCGGCACTTTCAAGCAAGTGGCGCGCGCCGCACGCTCGGGCTTCAACCCCAGCGCCGGCACCAAGATCAAGATCGCTGCACAGAAGGTGCCGAAGTTCGTGCCGGGCGCCGCCTTCAAGGCCGCCGTGGACCCGAAGGCTGCAAAGCGCAAGGCCGACAAGGCCGTGGCCGCGAAGCCCGCAGCGAAGAAGGCCGCCGCACCCGCCAAGAAGGCCGTGGCTGCGAAGAAGAAGTAAGAACCGGCAGTGATGCACCGCAGCCTCGCGCTGCGGACGCAGAACAATGAAGAACGGCCCCTCGGGGCCGTTTTTCATGGGCGGTGCGCATGCGCATCGTTTCAGTCGCTCTGGATCACGCCCTCGCTCAGGTAGCGCTGGTATTCGGCAAGCGGAATGGCCGTCGTCTGAATGTTGCCGGCATCGCCCCAACTGATGACCGCGCTGTCGGGTGCCAGCTCGACTTCGATCGGTCCTTGGGGAATGAGGATCAGGGGGCCGTCGCCGGCCCGGTATTCGACATTTCCTGTGACTTTCGCGTTCGCTGCCATGGGTTCGTTCCTCGGGATGTTTGGGGAATGCGGGAGGCGGACCTCGAGCGTATCGGATCCGGTCCGGCTCGGGGTCATCGCGCCGCCGCGATGCGTGTAGGCGGGGCGGCCGTCATACCGGCGTCACGCGTGGCGTGGCACGCTCGCGCCTCGAAATGACGAATCCCCTCGGCAGAATTCTTGCGGCGTCGATCGCCTGTCTCGCGATCCTGGCGGCCGCCGTCGCGTGGCACCCGACCGCCGGCGGCAACGCTCAGGTCCGTGCGGCTGATGCAGTTCCCCCGTCGCTGGAAATCCGCTGGCATGGCGGCGGCATCGTGCTGCAGGGCGCGGTGCAGGACGCCGCCACGCAGCAGACGCTTGCCGAGGGCGCGGCCGCGCGCCTGGGCGGCGAGAGCGACCAGGTGACCGACTGGCTCGACATCACGCCCACGGCACTGCCCGTGGCCGACGCAGCGTCGCTCGCGCGGCTCATCAACCTCGGGCAGGAGGGCTGGCACCTGCAGCGCGGGCCGACCGGAGGCTGGCTCGCAGTGCAGTCGCTGACCGACGAGCGCAGCGTGCAGGCGAGGGCGCTGCTGCAGGCCGCCTTCGGTCCCGGGGGCGCGGTGCGCCTCGTGCCGTTGCCCTGAGCGGCCGATCTCCTTGCGCAGCCGAGGGGCCTTCACGGTCTCGTCATGTGCCGTCCCCAGCATCGGCGGCATTCCAAAACAGAGGAGAGGTCCATGCATTCATCGTTGAAGCACCTTGCCGTCGCGGGCGTGGTGGCCGCCACCCTGGCCGCCTGCGGAGGCAGCGGCAGTTCGAACAATTTCGTTCCTTTCGTGCCGCCACCCGCGGCCAGCAATCCGCCTGCGCCGGCGCCCGCACCTGCCGTGCCCGGCACCGTGGACGTGAAGCTCATTGCCTTCAACGACCTGCACGGCAACCTCGAACCGCCGAAGCTGTCGATCAACGCGCCCGCCAAGGGCGGCGGCACGGTGCCGGTGCCGGCCGGCGGCGCGGCCTACCTGGCCTCGGCCATCGCTTCGCTCAAGGAGAAGAATCCGAACAACGCGGTGGTGTCGGCCGGCGACATGATCGGCGCTTCGCCGCTGGTGTCGGCGCTGTTCCTCGACGAGTCGACCATCGAGGCCGTGAACGCGATGAAGATCGATTTCAACGCGGTCGGCAACCACGAGTTCGACAAGGGCCAGACCGAACTGCTGCGCATGAAGAACGGCGGCTGCGCGAAGAACACCGCGCTCGAACCCTGCCGCGTGAACAAGAATTTCCCGGGCGCCAACTTCGGCTTCCTCGCGGCCAACACCGTGAAGGGCGACGGCAACACGTTGTTCCCCGCCACCGGCATGAAGACCTTCACGAAGGATGGTGCCACGGTGAAGGTGGCATTCATCGGCATGACGCTGAAGGGCACGCCGAACATCGTCACGCCCGCCGGCGTCGCTGGCCTGAGCTTCAAGGACGAGGCTGACACCGCCAACGCGCTGATCCCGCAGCTGAAGGCGCAGGGCGCGGATGCCATCGTCGTCGTGGTCCACGAGGGCGGCACCACCACCGTGGGCTACAACGACAAGAGCTGCGCCGGCCTGAGCGGCGACATCCTGCCGATCCTGAACAAGCTCGACACCGCGGTGGACGTCGTGATCTCGGGCCACACGCACCGCTCGTACGTGTGCGACTACGGCAAGACCAACCCGGCCAAGCCCTTCCTGCTGACCAGCGCCGGCCAGTACGGCACGCTGCTGACGGACATCAATATCACCATCGACACCCGCACCCGCAAGGTCACGGCCAAGGCGGCTGACAACGTGATCGTGCAGGGCGAGTCCTACACCAGCGGCGCCACTACCGTCGCGCTGACCGACCAGTACCCCGCCTTCGGCAAGAACCAGGAAGTGGCCGCGCTCATCGGCCAGTACCTCGCCATCGCGGGGCCGCTGGTGCAGCGCGTGGTGGGATCGCTCACCGCGACGGCCACGCGCACGCAGACCGCGTCGAGGGAAAGCGTGCTGGGCAACCTGATCGCCGACGCGCAGCTCGCAGCCACGAGCCCGGCCGGCAAGGGCGCCGCGCAGATCGCCTTCATGAACCCGGGCGGCGTGCGCGCCGACCTCGCACCAGCCGGCGACGGCAGCGTGACCTACGGCCAGATCTTCGCGGTGCAGCCATTCGGCAACAGCCTGGTGGTGAAGACCATGACCGGCGCGCAGATCAAGGCGGTGCTGGAGCAGCAGTTCAACAGCGGTTCCAACACGGTGGCCTCGCCCAAGGTGCTGCTGCCGTCGGCCAGCCTGAGCTACAGCTACAGCCTCTCGGCGCCTGCCGGTTCGCGCATCGGCAACATGGCGCTCAACGGCACCGCGATGGCCGACGCCACCACCTACCGCGTGACGATGAACAGCTTCCTGGCCACCGGCGGCGACAACTTCACCGTCTTCAACCAGGGCACCGACGCGCTCGGCGGCGACCAGGACGTGGACGCCCTGGAGGCCTACATCAAGGCGAACAGTCCGCTGGCGCCGCCGGCAACCGGCCGCATCACTGTTCTGCCCTGAGCGGACGCTGACGAGAAGGGGGCACCGTTCGCCGACACCGTGACTTCGCGTAGGCCGATGTCGCAAGCCGGATTTGCCCCTCTTTGGCGGATTTAGCATGGAACTTGTCTGCCGCCGACGGCAGAGCTTTGTTTGCCGATCCATGTTTTTTTGCAAAGGAATCCGCCATGAAAACCATGAATCTCCGCACGCTGGCGCTTTCGTCCGCCGTGGCGGCGTGCAGCCTGGCTTTTGTCGGGTGCACCACCACGCGGCCGCAGGATCAGGCCAGCAGCGCGTCTTCGCGCACTTCCATCGACGCCCAGGTCGATGCCTCGCTGTCCAAGCTGTATGACTCCGTGAAGGGCTCGCGCGATCTGGTCGCCAGGTCGAGCGGGGTGCTGGTGTTTCCCGCCGTGGTGGGTGCCAGCATGGGCGTGGGCGCCGAGTATGGCCGAGGCGCGTTGCGCGTGAACGGTCGCACGCAGTCCTACTACAGCACCACCGCCGGATCGGTGGGCTTCCAGGCAGGTGCGCAGTCGAAGGCGGTGATCTACGTGTTCACCACGCAAGCGGCGCTGGACAAGTTCCGCAGCAGCAAGGGCTGGACGGCAGGTGCCGACGCCACGGTGGCGCTCGCGACCATCGGGGCCAACGGCAGCATCGACACGAACACGCTGCGCCAGCCCGTGGTGGGCTTCGTGATGACGAACGTCGGGTTGGAAGCCGGCGTCTCGCTGTCGGGCGCGAAGATCAGCGAGATCCAGCTGTAGGAAAACGCGTCGGCCGGCCTCTGCAGGCCGATGCGCTCAATGGCCGAGTTGCGCCCGCAGTTCGGCCACCTGCCGGCGCAGGGTTTCGTTCTCGGCCGTGAGTTCGGCCACGCGCTGCTGCAGCGCCTGTACCGTGTCAGGCGCGTCGTGCGTATCCGCTTCGGCGGACTCTTCTCGCGGCTTCTTCTTCGACTCGCGCACGCGCTTGGCGGCCTGCTTGAGCTCGTCCTTGCCGGCGTTCGCGGCCGAGATCTGCTCCTCGGCCGGCAGCGTGGCGACCGCGGCCGCGGTGTTGATCGAGATCACGCCCGACTTCACGGCCGCCACCAGTTCCGGCGCGGCCTGCTTCTGGATCTTCTCGATCATGCCCACCTGGCTGCTGCTCAGCCGCGCGGCGCGGGCGATGGCTTCGCGGCTGTTCAGCGGGGCGGGTGGGGGCATGGGAGCGCTGTCGGCGGACGGATCGACGTCGAACGGCGGGTCGGACGGATCGTGCGTGGCGTCCGGCGGCGAAGCCGGCTGCGCCACCGCGCGGGTGCGCTGCTGATCGACGATGTCCTTCTTGCGCAGCGCGAGCACGCCGCGCAGGAAGTCGGAGATGCTGCGCCGGCCCAGGTGCTGGTCGATCATCCAGAGGTGCACGTCGTCGATGCTCTTGAAGCGCGTGTTCTGCACCGTCTGGAAGGGCAGCCCGTGCTTCTGGCAGATGCCGTAGCGGTTGTGGCCATCCACCAGCACATCGCCCCAAAGCACCAGCGCGTCGCGGCAGCCCTCGGCGAGGATGCTGCGTTCGAGGGCTTCGTGTTCCTCCGGCGTCAGGGGGTCGATATAGGCTTTGAGGTCTTCGTTGACGACGATGTTCATGGGCAGGGGGACGCGGCGGGAAAAGCGAGCAAAGGGGCGGGATTTTAGATGTCTCTGTTTGGTGCGCCCAAACGTCTATGGAAGTGAGGGCACATCGCAAATCCTGGGTGTCACCTTCTTCATAAATAGTAATGATTCTTATTTAAATATGCAGCCCATGTCTTCGCCCGAGTCATCGCTGGGAGATGTCTTCGTCGCCAACCGGGCCCAGCTCTGGCACGTTGCCCGCAGGATCGTGCGCACCACCGATCTCGCGGACGACGTGGTGCAGGATGCCTACCTCCGGATCGCCGACGGCGCCTGCCGCAAGATTGACAAGCCCATGGGCTACTGCTGCCAGGTGGTGCGCAATCTGGCGCTCGACCATTGCCGCCGCCAGTCGCTCGAGGCCACCTACCGCACCTTCGACATCGATGTCGAGACATTGGACGTGCCCGGGCCATCTTCGCCGGACTGCCTTATGCGTGACCGCCAGGCCGTCGGCTTGATCGAGCAGGCGCTCTCGCGGCTTCCCGCGAGAACGCGCGCGGCGTTCCAGCTCTACCGCCTCGAAGGCCTCACGCAGCGCGGCATCGCGGCGCAGTTGGGCTGCGCGCTCGGGCTCGTGAACCGGCTCATCGCCGAGGCCGATGAAGCCATCGGCGCCATGCGCCACCTGATCAACGATTGACGTGCGCGACGCCCCGGGGGAGTGAACAGATTCGCTCCCGAACCGTCATGTTGATCAGAAGCGCAGCAATCGACCGCCCGATTTCCTGCCGCTTCCCCGATAACCGCACAAGGACGCACCATGTCTACCAGCTGCTTCGACCGCGAAGACGAAACCTTCATCGTCCTGGTCAACCACGAAGATCAATACTCCATCTGGCCGCATTGGAAGGCCGTGCCCAGCGGCTGGGTGGCCGTCGACGGCGTCAAGGGCGACAAGAAGACGGCGCTCGACTACGTCGAGAAGAACTGGACCGACATGCGTCCGAAGTCGCTGCGCGACTGGATGGCGGCGCAGGCTGCCGCGCTCTGATGGCCGTGCCGGCGAGGGTGTCGCTGCTGTGCCTGCCGTGCGCGGGCGCCAGCGCAACGATGTACCTGCGCTGGCGGCCCCTGCTGCCGCGCTGGATCGAGATCGTGCCCGTCGAGCTGCCGGGCCGCGGCATGCGCATGGGCGAGCGCTTCGTCGAAAGCTTCGACGCCCAGGTCGCGCGCATCTGCGCCGAACAGGCCGATGCGATGCAGGGCAGCTTCATGCTCTTCGGCCACAGCATGGGTGCGTTGCTGGCCTACGGCGTCGCGCAGCGGCTTCGCGCGCTGGGCCGGCCGCTGCCGCGGGCCTTGCTCGCATCGGGCAGTTCGGCGCCGTCGCAGCGCGATCCCGGCCGCTTGCCCGGCACGCACGACGACGCCGCGCTGACCGCCGAGCTGCGCAAGCAGGGCGGCACCCCCGAAGAGGTGTTTGCCAGCGCCGAGCTGATGCGCATCACCCTCGACACGCTGGGCGCGGACTACCGCGTCTGCCGGAGCTTCGCGTACGCGGCGGATGCGCCGCTGCCGATGCCCCTGCATGTCTTTGCGGGCCGCCGGGACGACATCGACGCCCCGCGCATGGAGGCGTGGTCGGCGCATGCCGGCGACGCGTTCACGCTCGACTGGTTCGACGGCGGCCATTTCTTCATCCGCCAGCGCGAGGCCGCCTTCCTCGATGCATTGACGCGGCGCGTGGGCCAGGCCATGGCCGGAGGACGGCATGCACCCCATGCAGTTGCATGACGCCTTGCCCGAACGCAGCCGGCCCGACGCCGGCTGCGCACTTTCCGACTATCTGGAGTGAGCGAGATGGCACGCACAACGACAACCGCGGTGGCACCGAACCAGGGGCACCCCGAATCCGCGAACTTCGTGGAACACCTGCGGGCATTGGCGCGGGCGCGGCCCGACGACGTCTGGCTCACGGTGGCCGGAGAAGCGAACGGCGCCTGCTTCGAGAAGCCCTTCAGCTACGCAGTCTTCGAGACGCGCGTGCGTGCGCTGGCGGTGCGCCTGCAACAGCAGTTTGCGAAAGGCGACCGCGCCCTCGTCATGCTGGACAACGACGATCACTACGCCGTGAGCATGCTGGCGTGCTTCTATGCCGGTGTGATCGCCGTGCCCGTGTTTCCGCCTGAATCCATGCGGCCCCAGCATCTCGCGCGCCTCGCGGGCATTGCGGACGATTCGCAGGCCCGCTGCATCCTCACCTCGTCGGCGATGCAGGCTGCAATGGAGCGTGCCGCAGAGTCGTTCGCGCAGGCGTCGATGATCGCCGTGGACGCGGTGGACAACGATCTCGCCGACGCATGGACCCCGTTCTCGCCGGCGCAGGACGACCCCGCATTCCTGCAATACACCTCGGGCTCGACTTCCGCGCCCAAGGGCGTGATCGTGACGCACGGCAACCTCATGGCCAACGAGCTCGCCATCCGCGAGGGCATGGGCATCGGGCCGGACGACAAGTTCGTGTCGTGGGCGCCGCTGTATCACGACATGGGCCTGATCGGCGGCCTCATGCAGCCGCTCTACAGCGGCATTCCGCTCGTGCTGACCTCGCCGCGCTACTTCCTCGAAAGCCCGGTGCGATGGCTCGAACTCATCTCGCGCCACCGCGCCACGCTGAGCGGCGGCCCTGACTTCGCCTACCGCCTGTGCCTCGACCGCGTGAAGGGATCGCGGCTCGCGGGCCTCGACCTGTCGAGCTGGCGCGTGGCCTACACCGGCGCCGAGCCCGTGCGCGCTGACACCGAAGCCGAATTCATCGAGCGGTTCGCGCCCGTGGGCTTCGACCCCCGCGCAGCGTACCCCTGCTACGGCCTGGCCGAGGCGACCCTGTTCGTCACTGGTGGACAACGCGGCGGTGGATTGGTCGCGCGCAGCTTCTCAAGCAGCGCGCTCGCAAGAGGCGAGGGCGTCGAGAGCGCGGAAGGCACCCTGCTGGTCGGCTGCGGCGCCGCGCCTGAAGGCCACCAGGTGCGCATCACCGACACCGCCTCGCTGGCCGCGCTCGGCACGGGCCGCGTCGGCGAGATCTGGGCCAGCGGAGCGAGCATCTGCGCCGGCTACTGGGGCAAGCCCGCCGAAACCCGCGAGACCTTCGCCGAGCATGAAGGCCGGCGCTGGCTGCGCACCGGCGACCTCGGCTTCCAGCACGACGGGCAGCTCTACGTCACGGGCCGCATCAAGGACCTGATCATCGTCCGCGGCCACAACATCTACCCGCAGGACATCGAGCGCACCATCGAAGCCGAGGTCGAGGCCGTGCGCAAGGGCCGCGTCGCCGCGTTCGCGGTGGCGGGGCCGCAAGGCGAGGGCATCGGCGTGGCGGCCGAGGTGTCGCGCAGCATGCAGAAGCTGGTGGCGCCAGATGTGCTCGTCGAGGCGCTTGGCGCCGCCGTGAGCGAGGTGTTCGGCGAAGCGCCGGCCGTTGTGGCGCTGCTGAACCCCGGCGCGCTGCCCAAGACCTCCAGCGGCAAGCTCCAGCGCCAGGCGTGCCGCGCGGGGCTCGCGGCGCGCAGCCTCGATGCCTACGCGATCCGCGAGCAGGGGGCTTTCACGCTCGGCGGCGGCGGTGCGCCGGTGCCGGCCGAGGCGCCGGTGCTCGACGATGTCGCGCAGGCGGTGGCAGGCATCTGGCGCGAAGTGCTCAGGTGGCCCGAAGGGCGCACGCTGGCGCACGACGCTCACTTCTTCGCCTCGGGCGGCAATTCGCTCGCGGCGGTGCAGGCGGCCGCGCGCATCGCGCGGCGCTGGAACATCGAGTTCGGCATCCGTGACCTGTTCGAACAGCCCCGGCTGAACGCCTGTGCGGATGCAGTGCGCAGCCGCAATGCGAACCCGGTCTCTGCTGCGCCCGGCGCGGCCATCGAACCGCTGTCCGCCGAGCGCCGGCTGCAGCCGCTGCCGCTGTCACACGCGCAGGAACGCCAGTGGTTCCTGTGGAAGCTCTCGCCGCAAAGCACCGCGTACCACATGAGCGGTGCGCTTCGCCTGTCGGGCGCGCTGGACACCGCCGCGATGCACTCCGCATTCGAAGACCTCGCCGCGCGCCACGAGTCGCTGCGCACGGTGTTCCTCGCCGGCGCGGACGGTTCAGCCGAACAGCTGATCAGCCCGTCGTGGGAGCCGTTGCTGAGCCTTGTCGACCTGCGCCACCTACCGCCCGGTGAACGCGAAGCGCGCGCCGCCGAGGAAGCGCGGCGACTTCACGCCACGCCCTTCGACCTGACGCAGGGGCCGCTGCTGCGCGTGGCGCTGGTGCGCCTGTCGGACACGTCGCATCTGCTCGTGGTGGTGATGCACCACATCATCTCGGACAGCGCGTCGATGCAGGTGCTGCTCGACGAACTCGCGGCCGGTTATGCCGCGCGGCTGCGAGGCGACACGCAGCGCCGTGCCGGCGCGCGCGCCCAGTACGTGGACCATGCCGTGTGGCAGCGAGGCTGGCTGGCCGCTGGTGAAGCCGAACGGCAGTTGGCCTGGTGGCGCGAGCAGCTTGGCGACGAGCACCCTGTGCTTGCACTGCCGACCGACCGTCCTCGCACCGCGCAGATCGGCTACAGCGCGGCGCGGCACAGCGTCGATGTGCCCGCCGCGCTGCTGGCCGGCCTGCGCCAATCCGCGGCGTCCGAGGGCGCGACGCTCTTCATGGTGCTGCTGGCCGGGTTCCAGGCGCTGCTGCATCGCTATACCGGACTGGAGGACATCCGCGTCGGCGCGCCGGTGGCCAACCGCAGCAGGGTCGAGGCCGAAGGCGTCATCGGCTTCTTCGTCAACACGCTGGTGCTGCGCAACCCGATCGGCGCGCGCATGCGCCTGTCGCAGGTCGTCGCGCAGGCCCGGGAGGCGGTGCTGGGCGCGAAGACGCACCAGGACCTGCCTTTCGAGCAACTGGTCGAGGTGCTGCAGCCGCAGCGCAGCCTGGGCCAGAGTCCGCTGTTCCAGGTGATGTTCAATCACCTGGCCGAAGACTACCGGGCGCTGGCGCAATTGCCGGGGCTCGAAGTGGCGCACTACGCACTGCCCGATGGAGAGGCGCAATTCGAGCTGGTGCTCGAAGCGCGCGAGACGCCCGATGGCACGTTGACGCTGGGCTTCGTCTACGCTGCGCAGTTGTTCGACCGTGAGACGGTCGAGCGGATGGCGGGGCACTATGTGGCGGTGCTGCAGGCGCTGGCCTGGCGGCGCGAACTGGCGGTGGGCGACGTGCCGCTGGTGGGTGCGGCGGAGCGCGCACAGTTGGCGGCGTGGAGCGGGAACAAGCACCGCCACGAAGGCGCACAGCC
>NZ_JBFTJJ010000024.1:0-85588 GCF_056395365.1 Variovorax sp. 10L421 | reverse complement strand
CCATCTCGAATCGGCGGGCAAAGGTAAGTCGGGCATGCTTATGGGTGTTCATCCGGTTGGGCGTCCTGAGTGGATTGGGTGTTTGGCGACTTCCAGTCTCTCAAACCCAATCCGGATGAACACCGGATACAACCTATTGGAGCTTCACATCTAGAGCTTGATGCCGGCGGCCTTGACCGTCGGCCCCAGCACATCGACCTGTTCCTTGACGAAGCCGTTGAATGCGGCCACCGATTCCGGCTTGGCGACGATGCCCAGCTCGGTCAGCTTCTTCTGGATTTCGGGCATCACCAGCACTTCGTTGCAGGCGGCATTGAGCCGGGTCACAACGTCCGCCGGCAGCTTGGCGGGGCCCGACAGGCCGAAGAAGTTCTCGAGCACCAGCTTCGGTTGATGCAGCTCGACCATCGTCGGCACATCGGGCATCAGCGGCGAGCGCTGCGCGCCCGTCGCCGCGAGCGGCACCAGCTGGCCGCTCTTGAAGAAGGGCACGTACGAGGTGATGACGTCGATGCCCACTGGAATGGTGTTGGCGATCAGGTCGGTGCTCATCGGTGCACCGCCGCGGTAGGGCACGTGCACCATGTTGAGCCCGGTGATCTTCTTCAGCAGCTCGCCGTGGATGTGACCGATGGAGCCCGGGCCGCCCGAGCCGAAGTCCAGGTGACCTTCCTTGCGCGCCATCGCCTCCAGGTCGGCATAGCTCTTCAGGCCCGACTGCTTGCTCGCCATGATCACCAGCGGCGCGGCACCCAGGTAGGCCACGTGGGTGAAGCCCGTCACCGGGTCGTAGGGCTGCTTGTCGAGCGTGAACGGTCCGAGCGCGATCGGCGTGGTGTTCGAGAGCATCAGCGTGTAGCCATCGGCGGTCGAAGACGACACCTGCGCGCCGCCGATGGTGCCGCCGGCCCCCGGCTTGTTGTCGACGACCACGGGCTGCCCGAGCTTCTTCGCGAGCTGCTCCGCCATCACGCGCGCCAGCACGTCGCTGGAGCCGCCCGGCGGAAAGGTCACGATGATCTTGATCGACCTGTCGGGCCATTGTGCGAAAGCGGGAAGGGCGGCCGAGGCGACGCCTGCGGCAAGAATCTGCAGTGCGCCGCGGCGCGTGGGATGAAGGTGGGGCATGGCGTTCTCCGCTGACGGACAAGAATGAGGCCTTTAGCAGGAATCGGGCCGCCGGCTTATGCTGGCCGGATGCCCGCCACCCCAGCCGCGCACAATGCGCTCACCGACTTCGCCACGCGCCACCGCAAGCTCTTCGTGCTCACCGGCGCGGGCTGCAGCACCGATTCGGGCATTCCCGACTACCGCGACGTGGATGGCGAATGGAAGCGCCCGTCACCCGTCACCTACCAGGCCTTCATGGGCGAGGAATCCACGCGAAAGCGCTACTGGGCGCGCAGCCTGATCGGCTGGCCGACCATGGCGGGAGCGCGGCCCGGCGCAGCGCACCGCGCATTGGCGAAGCTGGGCGACGCAGGCCGCGTCGGCCTGCTGCTCACGCAGAACGTCGATGGCCTGCATGAAGCCGCGGGCAGCCGGGGCGCCATCGACCTGCACGGGCGCATCGACACCGTGCGCTGCATGGGCTGCGAGCGGCGCACGCCGCGCTCCGGATTGCAGCTCGAACTGCGACAGCGTAACCCCCGCTGGGCCGAGCTGGAGGCCCGCGCCGCGCCGGACGGCGACGCCGACCTCGAAGGCCGCGATTTCTCCAACTTCGACGTGCCCGCCTGCTCGCACTGCGGCGGCTTGCTCAAGCCCGACGTGGTGTTCTTCGGCGAGAGCGTGCCCAAGGAGCGCGTCACCGCCGCCTTCGCCGCGCTGGAAGAGGCCGATGCGGTGCTCGTGGCCGGCTCGTCACTGATGGTCTATTCGGGCTTCCGCTTCGTGCAGGCGGCGGCCGCGGCGGGCAAGCCGGTGGCGGCGGTGAACCTGGGGCGCACGCGAGCCGATGCGCTGCTTTCGCTGAAGGTCGAGCGCCCCGTCGGCGAGGCGCTGACGGCGCTGGTGCAGCAGCTTGCCTAGCTCCGGCTGGGCGTGCCGATCAGGGCGCGGACGAAAGCATCCACCGCCGCGGTGTAGGCGCCGGGCAGCCCCAGTTCGGAATTGATCTGCGCATGCGAAAGATCTTCCGGGGCCACTTCCGCACGGCCACCGGTTGCGGCGATGCGCGCCGCGAACTGCTGGGCCTGCGTGCATGAGCCGTCGCGGCGCTGGGTGGAGCACACCAGCAGCATCGGCGGCGCGCCGGGCGCAAGGGCATCGGTGGGCGACACGGTGCGCCAGAAGGCGGGATCGTTGCCGAACACGCGATCGTAGAAGGGCATGTGGCGGCGCTGCATTAGTTGGACCGTGTCCAGCGCGGCGCTGTCGAGTGCCACGGCGCCGAGCCAGGGGCGGGCACCTTGTTGCCGGGCGATGGAAGGCGATGCGCTGAGCAATGCGACAAGGTGCGCGCCGGCCGAATGGCCCATGAGCACGAAGCGGCCGGCATCGCCGCCCCACGACGGCGCGTTCGCCTGCACGGTGGCGACGGCACGTGCCACGTCCTGCGCCTGCTGCATCACGTCGACCTGCGGCACGAAGCGGTAGCTCACCGAAACGAGGATGAAGCCTTGTCCGCGCACCCAGTGTTCGATCTTCTGGTTCACCACCGACGCGGCCGCCTTGTCGCCGAACATCCAGGCCCCGCCGTGGACCATCACGAGCACCGGTGTACCTCGCTGCACGTTCGGCGGCAGGTAGACATCCATGCGCTGGCGCGGATCGGGGCCGTAGGGCTGGTTGGCCAGCAAGCGCACGCTGGCGGGCGGTGCGGCCGTTTCGGCGCCGGGCTGCTGCGCGATGGCCGGCGAGAACGTCAGCGCCAGCAGCCAGGCCGCGCAGATCCCTGCAAGACGTTTCATGAGAGGGCTTCCGGTGAACCGATGAAGGCCGGATTTTCGCGCTGCAGCCCTGTCGCCGGGCTGACCGTTGCACTCAACCGGCGTGCTTCGGCGCCATCCAGCTCGTCGATGCATCCCGGCCCGCGAGGTGCAGGCTGGCCGTGGCAGCAGGCGTTTCGGCTAGCAGACGGCCCTTGCGGAACACCTTGAGCCGCGCGGCGCGCAGCCGGATCGCCTCGACCGCATCGCGCGCCTGCAGAAGCACGAAGCTCGCATCGCAACCCGCCTCGATGCCGTAGCCCTGCAGGTGCATCACGCGCGCCGCATTGGTCGTTACCGCCTCGAAGCACTGGCGGATGCCGGCCTGGCTCGTCATCTGCGCCACGTGCAGGCCCATGTGCGCCACTTCGAGCATGTCGCCCGAGCCCATGCCGTACCACGGGTCCATCACGCAGTCGTGGCCGAAGGCGACGTTGACGCCGGCGGCCATCAGCTCGGGCACGCGCGTCATGCCGCGGCGCTTGGGGTAGGTGTCGTGGCGGCCCTGCAGCGTGATGTTGATGAGCGGATTGGCGACGACGGCCACGCCGCTCTGCGAGATCAGCGGCAGCAGCTTGCTCACGTAGTAGTTGTCCATCGAGTGCATGGAGGTGCAGTGCGAGCCCGTCACGCGGCCCTGCATGCCGAGGCGCTGCGCCTCGAAGGCCAGCGTCTCGATGTGGCGCGAGAGCGGGTCGTCCGACTCGTCGCAGTGCATGTCGACCAGCTTGCCGCGTTGGGCGGCGATCTCGCACAGAAGCTTCACGCTGGCCGTGCCATCGGCCATGGTGCGCTCGAAATGCGGAATGCCGCCGACCACGTCCACGCCCTTGTCGAGCGCGCGCTCCAGGTTCGCGACGCCGCCGCGCGAGCGCAGCACCCCGTCCTGCGGGAAGGCGACCAGCTGCAGGTCGAGGTAGGGCGCGACCTTGCGCTTGACTTCGAGCAGCGCATCGACCGCGAGCAGGCTCGGGTCGCTGGTGTCGACGTGAGAGCGAACGGCCAGCAGCCCCTTGGCCACGGCCCAGTCGCAGTAGGCCAGGGCGCGCTCGATGAGCGCGTCGGCCGTGAGCAGCGGCTTCAGCTCGCCCCACAGTGCGATGCCTTCGAGCAGCGTGCCGCTCTCGTTGACGCGCGGCAGGCCGTAGCTCAGCGTGGCGTCCATGTGGAAATGCGGGTCGACGAAATGGGGCGCGAGCAGCAGGCCCTGCGCATCGAGCTTCTCGTGCGCCGGTGCATCGAGGCCTGCGGTGACTTCGGCGATGCGCCCGCCCTGCACGGCGATCGACATGCCGGTGCGGCCGTCGGGGAGCGTGGCGTTGGTGATGAGGAGGTCGAGCATCGTGGTGGGTCTCTGGCAGCCGGGCGACGAAGGCCCGATGGGTATCGGATTGCCGCTATTTTCCTTCGGCATTGCGCCGCAGTGTCAGCGATGTCAACGCAGCGAGCGCGCCGAGCGCGGCAGTGGCCAGAAATGCCGCCCGGCAACCCTGCAGCTGGAGTGGACCGTAGCCCAGCACCTGCTGGAGCACGATAGAGATGAAGAAGGTCGATGCCGTCATATTGCCGATGCGCTCGGCTATGCCACGCCGAGCAACTTCATCGCGATGTTCGAGCGCAGCTTCGGGGATTCGCCGGCGCGCTATTTCGCGCAGCGCGGCGAATTGCGCTAACTGGCGAGCCGGGATGTCAGCGCATGCGCTGTCCCCGGTAGCGGTACTGTCCCGCCGTCGGCCCGACCTCGATGGTCACGCGGCGCAGCTTGTCGTCATGCCCGGACGTCGCCTTCGCCGTCACCACGATGCCGCGCGGCGTGGCGCGGCAGGTGAGGTCGGTGAGCGCGATCTCGGCATGGTCGTTGTCGAGTTCGGCAATCGCCAACGTGTGTTCGGCATGCAGGCCGCCATTGGCATCGCGCGCCATCCACTGCACATAGAGGAAGGACTGCGCGTACTGGTCGGCATGGATGACGCGGTACGTGCCCTGATGGGTCTTGCCCCAGGTGCCGCACAGCTGCACCCAGCTGACCGAATCGGGCGTCTTGAAGGTGTCGTAGCTGTAGTCGCTGCCCAGTGCATTCGCGCCTGTGCCGGCAAACGTCAACAGCGCGCCAAGCAGCGTTGCAGCGGTTGTTTTCACCATCAGCGTTCCCCCTTGCGATAGGGCTTCATCAGCGCCTGCGGATAGCTGGCCTTGCGCGCCACCAGCACCAGCGCCAGGATCGACAGCAGGTACGGCAGCATCAGGTACAGCTGGTAGGGCAGCATGGCATCGCCCGATTGTTGCAGCCGCAGCTGCAGCGCGTCGAAGAAGGCGAACAGCAGCGCGCCGACCAGCGCCTTGCCCGGACGCCACGAGGCGAACACCACCAGCGCCACGCAGATCCAGCCGCGGCCGTTCACCATGTTGAAGAAGAAGGCATTGAAGGCAGACAGCGTGAGGAACGAGCCGGCCACGCCCATCAGCGCCGAGCCCGCGACGATGGCGCCCGTGCGCGTGGCCGCAACCGACACGCCCTGGCTCTCGGCCGCCTGCGGGTTCTCGCCGACCATGCGCAGCGCGAGGCCGAGCGGCGTGCGGTACAGCACCCAGCCGATGATGGGCACCAGCAGCAGCGCGAACAGCGTGAGCGCGGTCTGGGCATTGAGGATCGGAATGGGCAGCCAGTCCATCGGCGCAAAGGGCGTGATGGTCGGCGGTGTGTTCACCTTTGGAAAACTCACGCGGTAGCCGAAGTAGCTGAGCGCGGTCGCCAGCAGCGTGATGCCCAGCCCCGAGACATGCTGCGAGAGCGCCAGGCCTACGGTAAGAAAGGCGTGCAGCAGCCCGAACACCAGGCCCGTCAGCGCGGCCACGCCCACGCCGACCCACAGCGGCGCGCCTGCATACACCGCGAGCCAGCCGGTGAAGGCGCCCGCGACCATGATTCCTTCGATGCCGAGGTTGAGCACGCCTGCGCGCTCGCACAGCAGCACGCCGAGCGTGCCCAGAATCAGCGGCGTGGCGATGCGCAGCACCGCGACCCAGAAAGCCGGGTTGGCGAGGATGTCGAGCAGGTCGGTCATGCTGTATTCCTCGCTCCCCTTCCGGGGGAGGACTGGGGTGGGTGCAAGATCGGGAAGGGACATGCTGTCATTTGAATCGCACCCGGTATTGCGTCAGCAGCGTTGCCACCAGCACCGCGATCAGCGAGGCTGCGACGATCACGTCCGCAATGTAGGTCGGCACGCCGACCGCGCGGCTCATGGTGTCGGCGCCGACCAGCACGCCCGCTACGAACACGCCGGCCGCGATCACGCCCAGCGGATGCAGCCCCGCCAGCATCGCGATCACGATGCCCGTGTAGCCGTAGCCCGGCGACATGTCGAGCGTGACGTAGCTCGTGCGGCCCGCCACCTCGATCGCGCCCGCCAGCCCGGCCAGCGCGCCCGAGAGCAGCGCCACCATCATCACGGTGCGCGTCACCGGCACGCCGGCGAAGGCCGCGGCGCGCGCATTCGCGCCCACGGCGCGAATGTCGAAACCCAGCACCGTGTACTTGAAGACAGCCCACACCGTCACGGCGAGCGACACGGCCCACAGCAGTCCGGTGTGCACGCGCGTCTGCGCGACGAGCTTGCCCAGTTCGAGGTCGGACTGCAGCGACACGCTCTGCGGCCAGCCCATGGCGCTCGGGTCTTTCATCGGCCCGTCGAGCAGCGCCGAGACGCCGAGCAGAACGATGAAGTTGATCAGCAACGTGGTGACGACCTCGTCCACGCCCAGCCGGTTCTTCATGAGCGCCGGGCCCAGCAGCATCAGTGCGCCCGCGATGGCGGCGGCCAGCATCATCAGCGGAAACAGCAGCCAAGGCGACAGCTCGAAACCGGTGCCGCCATGCATACCGCCCACCGCCACGGCGGCCAGCGCGCCAGCGTAAAGCTGGCCCTCGGCGCCGATGTTGAACAGCCGCGCCTTGAATGCGACTGTGGCCGCCAGCCCGGTGAGGATCAGCGGGATCGCGCGCGTCAGCGTTTCGCTCCACGCGAACACCGAGCCGAAGCCGCCCTGCAGCAGCAGCGCATAGGTGCGACCGACCGGAGCGCCGGCCCACAGCACCAGCAGCGCACTGACCGCCATGGTGAAGACGACCGCGCCGATGGGGGCAAGCACCAATGCGGCGCGCGAGGTCTCGTGGCGTCGTTCGAGCCGCATCATGTTGCGGCTCCTTTGGATCGAGGCGCCGTCGCGCCGGCCATGGCCAGCCCGATGGCTTCACGCGTCCACGCGGTGGCCGGGCGGGCTTCGCCCAGGTGGCCGCCATGCATCACGGCCACGCGGTCGCCGAGCGCGAGCACTTCGTCGAGGTCATCGGAGATCAGCAGCACGGCCGCGCCTGCGTCGCGTGCTGCAATCAGTTGCTGCTGCACATAGGCCACCGCGCCGATGTCGAGGCCCCAGGTCGGCTGGTGCGCGACGATCAGGCGCGGCGCGCGGTTCGGGTGCTTCCTGTTGTCGTCGCCTTTGGCAGCTTCGGGCTGCTCAGGCGCGAGCAGTGCACGCCCCAGGATCAGTTTCTGCATGTTCCCGCCGGAGAGCGAACGGGCCGGGGCCATCAGGCCGGCGCCGCGCACGTCGAATGCCTTCTCGATGCGCCGCGCATGCAGCCGGGTGGCGGTGCGTTTCACGAGCCACGACCAGTGCGAGAACACCGGGCTGCGCAGCCGTTCCGACACCGCGTTCTCCCACACCGGCAGATCACCGACCACGCCGACGGCATGCCGGTCTTCCGGAATGCGCGCGACGCCGCGCTGCACCAGCCGGGCGGGCGAGGGCGGCAATGCGCGGCCCATGAATTGGGCGGTGCCAGAGATGGCGCGGCGCGTGCCGCTCAGCAACTCGGCGAGCGCGACCTGGCCGTTGCCGGAGACGCCTGCAATGGCGGTGATCTCGCCGGCGCGCAGCGTCAGCGATACCTCGCGAAGGCCGGCCGAATGGTCCTGCCCGCCGTCCTTGTCCGATACGGTGCTCACGTGATCGAGCACACAGACCGCATCGCCGACTGATCTGGCCGGCCGCCGCTGCGGCGCCTCGACCGCATGCCCGACCATCCACAGCGCGAGCTGCGCCTGCGTGGTGTCGGCGGTGCGCGCCTCGGCTACCAGCTTGCCGCCGCGCAGCACGGCCACGCGGTGCGACACGCGCAGCACTTCGCCGAGCTTGTGGCTGATGAAGATGACCGACAAGCCCTGCGCCACCATCTGCGCGAGCGTGGCGAACAACGCCTCGCTTTCCTGCGGCGTGAGCACGGCGGTCGGCTCGTCGAGGATCAGGATGCGCGCGCCGCGGTACAGCGCCTTGAGGATTTCCACGCGCTGGCGCTCGCCGACCGAGAGGCTGCCGATCTGCACATCAGGCTGCACCGGCAGGCCGAAGCGCCGGGCCACCTCGAGCAGCCTGGTGCGTGCGGCGGCGCGGCGCGACACCGGGAGCCACAGCGGCTCGGTGCCCATCATCACGTTGTCGAGCACGCTGAGGTTGTCGGCCAGCGTGAAATGCTGGTGCACCATTCCCACGCCGGCGGCGAGCGCGGCCTTCGGGTTGCCCGGCGGCAGCGGTGCACCGAAGACTTCGATGCTGCCTTCGTCGGCGACGTAGTGGCCGAACAGGATGGACATCAGCGTCGATTTGCCGGCGCCGTTCTCCCCAAGCAGCGCGAGCACTTCGCCGGCCTGCAGGTCGAGGGAGATGGCGTCGTTGGCGACGAGGGAGCCGAAGCGCTTGGTGATGCCTTCGAGGCGGAGAACGGTCGTGGTGTTCATGAAGGCCTTGCTCCTTCCCCCTGGAAGGGAGGGAGAGGACGCGGGATCACTTCCACGCAGCGAGGAACGCGAGCATGACCTTTGCGGAGTTGTCCGCCGCAATGCCCATGAAGGTGCCCATCTCGTTCTCGCCGTCGCCGCCGCCCGCGAGGTCGCTGAGCGAGCGGAAGGCGATGTAGGGCACGCCATTGGCATAGGCGACCATGCCCACGGCCGCGGTTTCCATGTCGAGCACGTTGGCCTGGAAGGTCTTGTAGGTGTATTCGCGGTAGGCCTTGTTGTCCATGAAGGCCTGGCCCGAGACGCCGTTGCCGCCGACCACCAGCTGCGGCTTGCGCGGCAGGCACTTGCCGGCGCTGCAGTTGGCAAGGTCTACGCTGCGGATGCCGCGCGCCACGTCGAGCATCTTCGGGTCGGCCTCGAACCAGAACTTGCGCTGGATCTCGGGGCGCGCCGCCGATCGCACCTCGACCGGGCGCGGGAACATCATGCCGAAGTTCGGCCGCGTGGCGTCGGTGATGAAGGGCGGCGCCGTGTACTTGCCGGGTGCGGTTTCGCGCGCCATCAGCACCTCGAGGTACTGGCCCCACTGGGCCGGCACCGTGACGTCGCCGACGTGCAACGACGGATTCACGCCGCCCGCGATGCCGCTGAACACGATGTTCGTGACGCGGAATCGGTCGAGCACGAGCTGCGTGTTCATCGTCGCGTTCGTCATGCTGATGCCCGACAGGAACAGCACCACGGGCTTGCCTTCGAGCGTGCCCGTGGTGAATTCCACGCCGTTCACGCTGTACTTCACCGGGCCTTGCAGGCGCGTCAGCAGCAGCTTGAGCTCGGGTTCGAAGGCCGAGAGCACTGCGATGCGCGGCGTGCTGTCCAGGCGCGTGCTGCTGTCGGTGCTGACGACATCGGGCGACCTGTAGACGCCGACGCAACCCGAGAGCACGAGGCCGAGCGTGGCGGCAAGCACCGGACCCCGCAGGCGTTGCAGCAATGAAGTGTGGTGGGGCGTCATGAGTTGGTGGGTGGTAGTGCAGGGCGATGCGCGGCATCGGGCGTGGCGATCCAGGCCTGCAGCGCGGGAGCGCGCGGGTGCTTCGGCGCCAGGCCGACGAAGGTGGTGTAGGCGGCGAGCGCCTTGGCGTCGTTGCCGGCCTGCAGCTGCGCATCGCCGAGGTTCAGGTAGGCGAGGGCGCGGCTGCCGTCCATGTCGATGGCCTGCTCGAACCAGCGCGCAGCCTCGACCGGCTTGCCGCGCTTGAAGTACAGGAAGCCGAGGTTGTTGGCCGCCAGCGCGAAGCGCGGCTGCTGCTTGAGCGCTTCGGTGAAGGCGGCTTCGGCCTCGTCGTAGCGGCGCTCGCGGTACAGCTGCAGCCCGCGGTCGTTGGCGCGCTGGGCCGCCACACGCGGCGGCAGCGGCGCGGCGGCCGGCATCGTCAGCCTGGCCTCGGCGCCGTCCAGGTTCTTCACCACCACCTCGATGGCGGCGGCGGCCTTGGGCGTCGCCGCGGCGGCGTGCACGGCCTGCTCGTTGGCCTCGTCGATGCGCTTGTTGACCTGGCTGGCCGCGGCATCGAGCTGCACGACGTCGCCGCTGAGGCCTTCGCGCTCGGTCGGCAGTGCGAACACGAACTCGCCGCCCTCCGAGCCCGGCAGGCTGCCGAAGGCAGGCGTCTGCCGCGCGATGGCCGAGACGGCAGGCGCCACGTAGGCCGCGAGCTCGGTGCTGGTGATGACGCCGTCGCCATTGAGGTCGGCCTTGCCCGACAGCGCCTGCAGCACCGTCCAGGTGAAGACCGAATGGCCGCCGGGGCCGTCGTCTGCCACCTGCTGGTCGGCGCCGCCGGCAGTGATCATCTGGCGGCCGATGCGGCGCGCGTTGTCGCTCAGGAAGTTCTTGCTGCCGCGCGGCCCGCCGCCCCGCGTGAGGCCCAGGCCCGAGTAGCAGGCGTCCACCATGAACAACACGTGCTTGGCCGACAGCGCCTCGGCCACTTCCTGCAGCTGCGGCATGGAGATGGCGTCGGCCGCCAGGTCGTCGAGCGACGCATCGACCGGGATGATGTAGCCGACGTCGCGCCCGCTCGCGAGCTTGCGGGTGCTGCCATGGCCGGCGAAGAACACCAGCACGCGGTCGTCGCGTTTCACGCGCTTGCTGTCGGTCAGCTTGTCGTTGAGCGTGCGCAGGATGTTGGCGCGCGTGGCGTCGCCGTCGTACAGCGCCGTGACGTTCTCGGGCTTGAAGCCGAAGCGCGTGACCAGCGCCTGTTCCATGGCCTTGCCGTCGAGCACCGCGTGATGCAGACCGGGCCACCTGGCGTACTTGTCGATGCCGATCACCAGCGCGTAGCTTTCGCGGTAGAGCGTGTCGCCGGCAGCGGCGGCGGCAATGCCGTCGTCCGGTGCCGCGCGCTTGGGCGCATTGACGACGAACTTGCCGTCGCGCCAGGTGGCGAAGCGGTAGCCGTCGGCCACCAGCTGGTCGAGCACCGTCGGCAGCGCCTGCACGGTGCGGCCCTGGATGTCGTGGAACAGGATCACGCCGTGCTTGGCCTTGTCGACCTCGGCCAGCACGCGGTCGGCGATCGACTTGGGCACCGGGTCGGCCCAGTCCATGGAGTCGACGGTCCACAGCATCGAGCGCAGCTTGAGCGCCTCGACCGTGCTGAGCTTGTCTTCGTTGCGCGCGCCGTAGGGAAAGCGGAACAGCGTGGATTGCGGGCGGCCGGTGACGTCGAGCAAGGCCTCGGTTTCGGTGGCCTCGGTGCGCACCGCGTCGTCGCTCATCTTCGCCATCATGCCGTGGCTGAAGCTGTGGTTCGCCAGCACATGCCCCGCGGCCAGCACGCGCTTGGCCACAGCGCCGTTGGCGCCGAGCTGGGCCTTGCCCTGGGCATCGAGCTTGCCGAGGTTCTGGCCGAGCTCGAAGAAGATGGCCGGCGCGTCGTAGCGCTTGAGGATCTCGAGGATCTCGTCCGTGTGCTTGGCGTGCGGGCCGTCGTCGAAGGTCAGCACCACGGTCTTTGGGGGCAGCGAGGTGCCGAAGATCTCGCGCGAATCAGCGGCGCTTTCCTTGGCACCACCCGCGGGCTGGGTGTAGGGGACGATGGCGCCGAAGTCCTTGAGGATCTTCTCGCGCGAATAGATGCCCTGGAGCTTGGCCACGTAGTCGGCCCATTTTTCCCGCTTGGGCTCGATGCCGCGCTGCGCGAAGCGGCCAAACACGTCCTTCAGTTCACGGTCGTAGGCCTGCTCGATCTCGGCGAGCACGACCAGGTCTTCGCTGGCGCGGCGGCCGAGCTTGAGGCCGGACAGCGACTGCGCCTGGCCGTAGCGCGTGCTCAGCTCACCGAGGAATTCCTTGAACGCGAGGCGGTCGGCATCGAACCAGCTCGGCTCGCTTTCGATGCGGTCCAGCAGCGCGTTCAATGCGGGCACCGTGGCCGGGTCGGATTCCTCGCCGGCCTGGGCGACCAGTGCGCGCTGGCGCTCCTGCATGTCATGGAACAGCAGTTGCCCAACCGCGCCGACCGCGCGCTTCTCGGCCGCGTCGAGCGTGCGCTCGCCGGTCATCAGCACGATCATCTGCCGGTGGGCGGCGAGCAGGGCATCGGCACGCTCCTGCAGTTGGGGCGGGATGCCGACCGGCGCCGCGGCCACTGGGAGCGCTGCCGCCGATGCGGCCATCGCAGGAGGCGTGGCCGCCGCGGCGGGCGCCGCCGCAGCCACGGGTTGCTCACGCTGGCACGCGGCGAGGCCGAGCGCCAAGGCCACGACAGCCACGGCCTGGCTTGCGGTCTGCCACCGCACACGATTCATTTGCATTCGACGATGCCTACTTTGCGGTGGACTTGGGCTGGCTGTCGTCCACCTTCACCGTGAACTTGCCCGACAGGATGTCGGCTTGCCTGGCCTTCACCTTGGCGACGATGTCTGCCGGCACCTTCTTCTCGAAGGTGCCCAGCGGCGCGAGCTCGGAGCCCTTGTGCTTCATCTGTGCGTACACGCCGTAGTCCTCGGCCACGAACTTGCCTTCCTTCACGAGCTTGATCGCGCGGTCGGCAGCGGGCTCGAAGTTCCACAGGGCGGAGGTCACCACCGTGTCGGGGTACTGGCCCTGCGTGTCGATCACGTTGCCGATGGCGAGCTTGCCCTTTTCCTTGGCCGCGTCCGAAACGCCGAAGCGCTCGGCGTACATCACGTCCGCGCCCTTGTCGATCATGGCGAAGGCTGCTTCCTTGGCCTTCGGCGGGTCGAACCAGCTGTTGATGAAGCTCACGCTGAACTCCACCTTCGGATTCGTTTCCCTGGCGCCAGCCATGAAGGCGTTCATCAGGCGGTTGACCTCGGGAATCGGAAAGCCGCCGACCATGCCGATGCGGTTGCTCTTCGTCATGCCGCCCGCGACCATGCCGCTCAGGTACGCCGGCTCCTGGATGTAGTTGTCGAACACGCTGAAGTTGGGTGCCTGCGGCTTGAGCGACGAGCCCATCAGGAAGGCCACCTTGGGAAAGTCCTTGGCCACCTTGCGCGCAGCCGCCTCCACGCCGAACACCTCGCCGAGGATCAGCTGGTTGCCGCCGGTGGCGTACTCGCGCATCACGCGTTCGTAGTCGGCGTTGCTGACGTTCTCGGTGGCCTTGTATTCGATCTCGCCGCGCGCCTCGGCCGCCTTCAGCGCCTTGTGGATGCGGCCCACCCATTGCTGCTCGAACGGCACGGTGTACACCGCCGCCACCTTGAGCTTGGCCTGTGCGAACGCCAGGCCGGGCGCGCCCGCCGCAAGCGCTGCGGCGATGGCGACGGAACGAATGATTAACTGACGGCGTGCTGTCACGGTGCTTCTCCTCGGTCTATGAAAAAAACGTGGCCTCGATGGCGCATCTGTTCGGGGTACACCGCGGAACCGGCTTTGCCGGGCCGCTGGTGTTGCCCCCGGTAGGGGGAAGGCGAAGCGACACGAAGTGCGCGCAGCCTGGGGGCGAGCCTTACTTCGTGCCGAAGATCCGGTCGCCCGCGTCGCCGAGGCCGGGCAGGATGTAGCCGTGGCTGTTCAGCTCGCGGTCGATCGCGGCCGTGTAGATCGGCACGTCCGGATGGGCCTTCTGCATGGTTGCGACACCTTCGGGGCAGGTCAGCAGGCAGACGAACTTGATCGACTTGGGGTTCAGCTCTTTCAGGCGCTCGACTGCGGCCACGGCCGAGTTGCCGGTGGCCAGCATCGGGTCGACCACGATCACGTCGCGGTTCTCCATCTCGCCCGGCATCTTGAAGTAGTACTCCACGGCCGTCAGTGTCTTGGGGTCGCGGTACAGGCCGATGTGGCCGACGCGCGCGCCCGGCACCACGGTCAGCATGCCGTCCAGGATGCCGGTGCCGGCACGCAGGATCGACACCAGCACCAGCTTCTTGCCGTCGATGACCTTGGCCTGCATGGTCTCGAGCGGGGTCTCGACCTCGATGTCCTGCATCGGCATGTCGCGCGTGACCTCGTAGGCCATGAGCATGCTGATTTCATTGAGGAGCCGGCGGAAGCTGTTGGTGGACGCGTCCTTGCGGCGCATCAGGGTGAGCTTGTGCTGGACGAGGGGGTGGTTGACGAGGTGGACGTTGCTCATTGGAATTTTTTCTATCGTTGCTGAAAACCGGGAGTCTAGAAGACAGTGCCGTCGCTCTCGATCAGCAGAGGCGGAGCACCGCCACGCAAGCGCTGTGCCAGAGCCCGGCCCGCCGCCCAGGTGCCGCCTTCCAGAACGCAGGCCAGCGGCAATTCTTCCTCGGTGCGGTCGAGCACCTTGCGCACGCGCGGTGCCACCTCGTCGAGCAGCGCCACCGTGAGAGCGCGCCATTCGACGATGAACTCGTCGCCCACCTTCCAGCGGCGCTCGAGGAAGGCGGGGTCCTTCGGCACGATCACGCCGCTGTCGATCAGCAGGCCGCCGTTGCGGTACTCGGGCAGGGCCGTGAGCGCGTCGAGGTGCCGCACCTTCACTCCGGCCCACTCGAAGGGCTCGAGCAGCGAGTACGTGAGCCACTGCGAAAGCTTGTGGAAGGGCATCCAGCCATTGGTGAGGCCGGGTCCGCGCACCGCGCTGTGCCGCCAGCAGTCGCCCAGCGCCAGCGCCGGGTCGCCCGAGCCGATGCCGCCTGCACTGTCGCTGCCGTCGGCGGCAATGCTGTCGACTGCGTTGGCCGCCGGCCAGATGCGCGAGAGCGTCTCCAGCAGCAGCGAAAGAATCTGGTGCGCGGTGATCTCGGCGGTGGGCGGCGTGGCGGCGCCGAAGGGCGCCACGAGGGCGTCGAACATGCCGGCGGGGCGGCCGTCCTCGCCGAAGGTCTCGGGCTGCTCGCTCATCGCTTCGCCAAGCCGGCGCAGCAGCACCGCGCGGCCCGCGAGGCCCACCAGCGGATTGACTTCGCTGACCTGGAACGCGTCGCCGAGCCGGTCGGTGACGAGGCCGCGCAGGCCGGCCGCATCGGCCTGGCAGGGATGGTCGGGGTTCGACGAGAAAAGTCCGCTGGTGAAGGCGTGGAAGCTCGCCACGCCCAGCCCTTCGGAACGCGTGAAGCGCGCGCCCGTGGCCGGCTCGGTGTAGCCCCAGTCGGGGCCTGCGCCGGCGTCGAGCAGCACGCTCACCAGCACGAGGTCGATGTGCGCGCGGGCGCGCTGCCGTGCATCGATGCGCGGACCGAGCAACTCGTCCAGCTGCTTCAGCCGGTCGGCGCCCCCCGCCTCGAAATGGCGCCAGCGGCTGTGGTATGGGATGGTGTCCCACGGATAACGCTCGCGCGTGACCTCCGCGACGGTGCGTGCGGCGTCTTCGAGCGTGTCGTCGCCGCCGATGCGGAACCACTGCGATTCGCCCCGGCGCGCGCGCGCCAGCAGGGCGCCCGCGCGCTGCCGGATGGCGGCTGTGGTGCGCAGCAGGCTGGCAGCGCCGGCAGGGTGCGCGGTGTCGGCCGTGAATTCGATGGACGGGTCGATCTCGCCCGCGCCGCCCGGCGGCAAGCTGCCCGATCCGTCGACCGGCATGTTGTCGAATTGGTCGTGACTGTTGCTCATTCGGCGAGTCCCCGGCCTTTGGCCTTCTTGAGTTCGTCGGCGTCCGGCACCGGGCCGGGCGTGAAATAGCCGGCGGCCATCTTCGCGTCCATCTCGACGCGGGCGTCCGCTGGAATCAGCTCGTCGGGAATGTTCACCCGCTCGCCGATCTCGATGCCCGAGCCGGTGATCGCGTCGAACTTCATGTTGCTCATCGACACGAGCCGATGGATCTTCTTGATGCCGAGCCAGTGGAAGACGTCGGGCATCAGCTCCTGGAAGCGCATGTCCTGCACCCCGGCCACGCACTCGGTGCGCGCGAAGTACTGGTCGGCCGTGTCGCCGCCGACCTGGCGCTTGCGCGCGTTGTAGACCAGGAACTTGGTGACCTCGCCGAGCGCGCGGCCTTCCTTGCGCGAGTAGGCGATCAGGCCGACACCGCCGCGCTGCGCACCCTGGATGCACTCCTCGATGGCGTGCGTGAGGTAGGGCCGGCAGGTGCAGATGTCGGAGCCGAACACGTCGGAGCCGTTGCACTCGTCATGGATGCGCGCGGTGAGCTCAACGTCGGGATTGGCCAGGTCGCGCGGATTGCCGAAGATGTAGAGCGTCTGCCCACCGATGGGCGGCAGGAACACTTCGAGGTCGGAGCGCGTGACCAGCTCGGGGTACATGCCGCCAGTCTCTTCGAACAGCGTGCGGCGCAGGTCGGTCTCGGAGCAGCCGAAGCGCCGCGCCACCTCGGGCAGGTACCACACGGGTTCGATGGCGGCCTTGGTGACCATCGCGGCGCCACCGGCGGTGAGGAACTTGCCATCGGCCTTGAGGCGGCCGCTCTGCAGCGCCTCGATCACCTCGGGCAGGATCACGTGGGCCTTCGTGATCGCGATGGTCGGGCGGATGTCGTAGCCCGCCGCGAGTTCTGCAGAAAACACATCGGCCACCAGTGCGCCCCACGGGTCGAGTGACACGATGCGGCCCGGATCGCTCCACTGCGGATACGGGCCGATCACGTCGGTCGGCGCGGTGTTGGTCAGGTCGGCTTTGTGCTCGCGCTTGAGCGCCCCTGCCGCCACCGCCAACGCGCGGTACACGCTGTATGAACCGCTGTGCGTGCCGATGACGTTGCGGTGCGCGCGCTTGGTGGTGGTGCCGACGACCGGCCCTCGTTCGGTGGCGGTGGCCGCGCCCCACTGGATGGGCAGGGCACCGAAGCCGCCCGCGTGCGAGGTAAGCCGGATGTGGCCGGTCGACGTCGAGGGATGGAGCGGGGGGAGGGGCGTGACGCCGCTAGGGACGGAAGGGATCGTTGTACTGTCTGCAGACATTGGAGGCCCTCAAAAAACACAATGTACCGATGGCGTGTGGCGCTTGCAAGCGGATGGCTTGGGCACAATCAGCCGGAATCTTTTTTCGACACGGCTGTAACCGGCCGGCCCGATGGCACGAAACACAATAAGCAGCAGGGTGAACCCGAGCGACGCGGAAGCGGCGCTGCGCAGCCTGTTCCTTCGCGGCCTCGACGGCGACGCGAAGGCCTACCGCGACTTCCTGCAGCGACTCAGCGCGCACCTGCGCGCCTTTCTGGGCAAGCGCCTCTTTGGCTGGCCCGATGAAGTGGAAGACCTCGTCCAGGAATGCCTGCTCGCCATGCACAACCAGCGCCACACCTACCAGAGCGACCAGCCGCTGACGGCCTGGGTGCATGCGATTGCGCGCTACAAGATGATCGACCTGCTGCGCGCCAAGTCGGTCCGCGAAGACCTGCATGACCCGCTGGACGACGACCTGGCTGTGTTCACCGAATCGGCCGAGGAGGCCAGCGATGCGAAGCGCGACCTCGGCGGCCTGCTCGAAACCCTGCCCGAGCGCCAGCGCCTGCCGATCGTGCACGTGAAGATCGAAGGCCTGTCGGTGGCGGAAACCGCGAGCCTGACCGGCATGTCGGAGTCGGCCGTGAAGGTCGGTATCCACCGCGGGCTCAAGGCGCTGGCGGCGCGGTGCGGCAGCAATTGGGGAAGTGCGGCATGAAGACCGACGATCTCGTCGCGATGCTGGCGAATGGTGAGGTGGCCGCGCCGCGCCGCCGCGCCGGCCGGCGCATCGGGCTGGCGGTGCTGCTGGGCCTGCCGCTCTCGTTCGCGATCCTGTTCGCCGGGTACGGCGTGCGGTACGACATCGTGCAGGCCATGTTCTGGCCGATGTTCTGGGTCAAGGTGCTGTTCCCGCTGTGCATCGCAGCGGCCGGCTTCGTGGCCGTGGAGCGGCTTGCGCGGCCGGGTGTGGCGCCGCGGCGCGCCTGGGTCGGCGCGGCGCTGCCGGTGCTCGGGGTGTGGGTGCTGGCGGTGGCCGCCTGGTTCACCCTGCCGATGGAAGCGCGCATGCCCTCTCTGATGGGGCAGTCATGGCGCATCTGCGCGCTGAGCATCGGGCTGATGGCGCTGCCGGTGCTCGCGGCCACGCTGGTGGCGCTCAAGGGGATGGCGCCCACGCGGCCGGCGCTGGCGGGGGCCGCGGCCGGGGCGCTGGCCGGAGGCGTTGGTGCCGCGATCTATGCGCTGCACTGCATGGAACTCACCGCGCCGTTTCTCGCAGTCTGGTACGTGAGCGGGATCGCGGTGCCGGTGCTGGCTGGCGCCGCGCTGGGGCCGCGCCTGCTGCGCTGGTAAGCGGCCCCGAGGGGGCCTCCTCAGCGCTTCTTGCTGCCGAAGATCCCGCCCAGCACACCGCGCAGGATCTCCTTGCCTACCGAGGTGCCCATCGTGCGCACCGCCGACTTGGCCATGGTCTGCACCAGCCCGTCGTGCTTCGCGCCGCGCGGTCCGGTGGTGCCGAAGAGCATGTCGTTGAGCATGCCGCCCATGCCGGAGCCGGACGATTCGGCCGCGGGCTTGCCACCCGCACCAACCGCGGGCGCGTCGGGGGCGCTCTCGGCGCGGCCCTTGAGCTTTTCGTAGGCCGATTCGCGGTCCACCGTCTTCTCGTAGACGCCCGCGACCAGCGAGCCCGTGACCAGCGCCTTGCGCTGGTCGGGCGTGATCGGGCCGAGCTGGCTGCCCGGCGGCAGCACGAATACGCGTTCGGTCACGCTCGGGCGGCCCTTTTCGTCGAGGAAGCTCACGAGCGCCTCGCCGACCGCGAGTTCGGTGATGGCGGTTTCGATGTCGAGGCCCGGCTTCTGGCGCATGGTGCTGGCGGCCGCCTTCACGGCCTTCTGGTCGCGCGGGGTGAATGCGCGCAGCGCGTGCTGCACGCGGTTGCCCAACTGGGCCAGCACCGTATCGGGAATGTCCAGCGGGTTCTGCGTGACGAAATACACGCCCACGCCCTTGGAGCGCACCAGGCGCACCACCAGCTCGATGCGTTCCACCAGCGCCTTGGGCGCCTCGTTGAACAGCAGGTGGGCCTCGTCGAAGAAGAAGGCCAGCTTGGGCTGCTCGGGATCGCCGATTTCGGGTAGCTGCTCGAACAGCTCCGACAGCATCCACAGCAGGAAGGTGGCGTACAGGCGCGGCGAGTTCATGAGCTTGTCGGCCGCGAGGACGTTGATGACCCCCTTGCCGCCCACGGTCTGCATGAAGTCGGCGATGTTGAGCATCGGCTCCCCGAAGAACTTGTCGCCGCCCTGGGTCTCGATCTGCAGCAGGCCGCGCTGGATGGCACCCACGCTGGCGGCGCTGATGTTGCCGTACTGGGTGGTGAACTGGCTCGCGTTCTCGCCCACGTACTGCAGCATGGCGCGCAGGTCTTTCAGGTCGAGCAGCAGCAGGCCGTTGTCGTCGGCGATCTTGAACACCAGGTTCAGCACGCCGGCCTGTGTTTCGTTCAGGTCGAGCATGCGGGCCAGCAGCAGCGGGCCCATGTCGGAGATGGTGGCGCGCACCGGATGGCCCTGTTCGCCGAACACATCCCACAGCGTGACGGGGCAGGCGGAGGGCTCGGGCAGATCGATGCCGCGTTCTTTCAGCGTGGCGGCCAGCTTGTCGCCGATAGTGCCCTTTTGGCTGACGCCCGTCAGGTCGCCCTTGACGTCGGCCATGAACACCGGCACGCCGATGCTGGACAGCTTCTCCGCGATGGTCTGCAGGGTGACGGTCTTGCCGGTGCCGGTGGCGCCGGTGATCAGGCCGTGGCGGTTGGCCAGGCTGGGGAGAAGATTGCACTCGATGGCTTCATGCCGTGCGATCAGAAGGGGGTCGGCCATGGGGCGCTCCGGGTCGTATCGAAGCGGGTAGTCTAGGGCCTGTGCACCCTGTGCAAGGGGGTCGCGAAGCTCGCCACAGCCAGCCCCTTTTCGAAGCAACGCGACCCCCTTGCACAGGGCGAACAGGCCCTAAGCGGCCCTCCTATAATCCACGACCCGCACGATAGTTCAGGCAAAAGTTTCAGGAGGTTTTTTTGTCATCGACTGCTCAGCCCCCCATTCCCGCCACTGGCGATGCCTCCGAACAGTCGCCGATCGAAAAAGAGCTGGCCGTGCTGCTCGTGAGCGCGCTGAATCTCGAAGTGGCCCCCGAGGACATCGTGCCGACCGAACCGCTCTATGGCGAAGGCCTGGGACTCGACTCCATCGACATCCTCGAAGTGGCGCTCGAAGTCTCGCGCCGCTATGGGTTCCAACTGCGTTCGGACGACGAACGCAACCAGCAGATTTTCCAGTCGCTGCGCACGCTCGCGACCCACGTCGCCCAGCATCGCGTGGCTTCCTGATCCCATGTCGCGATGGCGAATAGCACTCCTGTTGGTGGTGGGGGTTGCATATGCCGGCCTCTCTCACTGGATGACGCTGTTCCACGCCACGGAGCCATGGGCGGTGGTGGTGCTGCTCGGCCCGCTCTGGCTCGCTGCCATGGGCCTGGCCGCCAGCTGGTTCGGCCGCTGGGGCCTTGCCGCCGTGGCCGTGCTGGGCATTGGCGGTTTTTCGCTCGTCTTCCTTGGTGAGGCGGGCGATCCCAACCGGCTGTACGTGCTGCAGCACGTGGCCATCAACGCAGCCCTGTGCGGCTGGTTCGGCTCGACACTGCGCGGCCGCGGCCTGCCGCTGATCACCCAGTTCGCGCAGCGCGTGCATCCGCTCAAGGGCCACATGCTGGCCTACACCACGCAGCTCACGCGCATCTGGACCGGCTTCTTCGCACTGACGGTGCTGGCGTCGATCCTCATCTACCTGACACGGCCGTTCTCCGAGTGGTCGCTGTTCGCCAATGTGCTGTCGCCGGTGATGGTGACGCTGCTGTTCGTCGGCGAACACCTGCTGCGCTACCGGCTGCATCCCGAATTCGAACGCACGCGCCTCGTGGATGCGGTGCGCGCGTTCTACGGCACATCGTCGGTGGACACCAGCCCCGGCGGCCAATGACACAGGCGCTGCCAGCGTGACGACAGACCTTCGCTTCCTGCCACTGCTCGCGAACCGAGACCCCGACGCCCCCCTGGCCTGGCGCGCCGGTGTCCCCGTGAGCGCGCGGCAGTTCCTGGCCGACGTGGCCCGCTTCGCACCTGGGCTTCCGGGCGAGGGGCCGGCCGTCAATCTCTGTGCTGACCGATACGCCTTCGCCGTGAGCCTGGGCGCGGCGCTGGTGCGCGGCCATGCCAGCCTGCTGCCGCCCGACGCGCGGCCCGACACGCTCGCGCGCCTGCTCGAATCCGGCGGCCCGCATCTTTTTGCGCTCACCGATGACCCGAAGCTGCAGGCCCCGGGCATGCAGCGCGTGCTGTTCGAAAACCGCGCGAGTCCTGGCGACGGTGCCGATGCCGATGGCGCGGTGCCCGCGATCGACGCGGCCATGCACGCAGCCAGCCTGCTCACCTCGGGCTCGACCGGCGTGCCGCAACCGCACGCCAAGACCTGGCGCACGCTGGTGGGCGACGTGGCGGTGGCCGTCAAGCGCCTGTGCCGGGTGCTGGAGCGTCCCTCGCTCGAAGGCCTCACGCTGGTCGCTACCGTGCCAGTGCAGCACAGCTACGGGCTCGAATCGTCGGTGCTGCTCGCAATGCTCGGCGGCGCAGCATTCGAAAGCGGCCGGCCGTTCTTTCCGGCTGATGTCGCGAAAACTCTGGCCTCGGTGCCGCGGCCCCGCGCGCTGGTCACCACGCCGTTCCATCTCAAGACATTGCTGCTCTCGGGGATCGAGCTGCCGCCGGTCGACCTTATTTTGTCGGCCACCGCGCCGCTGTCGCCGCAGCTTGCGCAGCAGGCCGAGCAGGCCATGGGTGGCGTGCTGCTCGAAATCTACGGCAGCACCGAGTCGGGCCAGGTTGCCACGCGCCGCACCACCGACAGTGAAATCTGGGAGACCTTCGGCGAGATTCGCGTGCACGCCGAGCCCGCGGCCGACGGCGGCCCCGAGCGCTTCATCTTCAGCGGCGACTTCATGCCCGAGCCCACGCCGATGGCCGACGTGCTCGAACTGCTGGACGAACGCCGCTTCCGCCTGTTCGGCCGCGCCAATGACCTGATCCACGTGGCGGGCCGGCGCAGCTCGCTGGCGCACCTGAACTTTCATCTCAACAGCATCCCCGGCGTGGACGACGGCGCCTTCTGGCTGCCCGATGAGGTGGCCGACGGGGTCGTGCGGCCGGTGGCCTTCGTGGTCGCGCCCGAGCTCTCGGCGGGCGACATCATCGCGGCCCTGCGGCAGCGGCTCGAACCCGTGTTCGTGCCGCGCAGGGTGGTGCAGGTCAAGGCGTTCCCACGCGAAGGCACGGGCAAGCTCACAGTGCGTGCGCTGCGCGAATTCGCGCTGGCGCAACTCGCCGAAGATGACACACCAGTGCAGATGGCGCACATGGTGCCGGCGGATCACCCCGTATTCGCCGGCCATTTTCCCGGCCAGCCCCTGCTGCCTGGCGCGCTGGTGCTGGCCGAGGTCATGGAGTCGATCCGGCGCGTGCCGGCCCTGGTGGCGCGGCTGGGCGCACATCCCACGCTCGCCGCGGCGAAGTTCCTGTCGCCGGTGCGACCGGGCGCCGCGCTATCGATCGAATTGCACCCGGAGGCCGGACCCGGCCGCGGCGTACGTTTCGACGTTCGCTGCGACGGCGTGGTGGCCGTCACCGGCCGCTGGACGGCCGTGCAAGAGTCCGCGTGATGAAACACGCCGACGTTGAAGCGCGCGCCTTGAAAGAGGCTGCCCGGGCAGGGGAGGCGGCCCCGAATGGCGAGCGCGGTGAAAGTGGGGGCTGGGCGCATGCGCCAGAGCGCAGCAACATGCTTGCGCTGCGTTTCATCGTCGGGATGGCGCTGGTGTGCGGGCGCCACGTCACGCGCCTGCTGCTGCCGCCCATCGCGCTCTACTTCCTGCTGTTCGCACCGGCGCAGCGCCGGCACATCAAGCGCTATCTGTTCAGGGCCATCGGCCCGCAGGCGGGTTGGGTCGACGGTTTCCGCCTGCTGTACGCCTTCGCTTCGACAGTGCTCGACCGCGTCTACTTCCTGCGCGGGCGCATGGACCTGTTCAAGGTCAGCATCGAGGGCAACGTGTCGATCGAGTCGGAGATCGCACAAGGGCGGGGCGCCTTCCTGCTCGGCGCCCACGTCGGCAGCTTCGAGGCGCTGGGCGCCTGCAAGCAGCAGACGCACCAGCGCAACCTGCGCCTGGCGATGCTGATGTACCCGGACAACGCGCAGCGCATCACGGCCATCCTCAACGCCATTGCGGTGCCTGAACTGCGGCCGCACGTCATCGCGCTGGGCCGGCCGCATTCGATGCTCGAACTGCGCGACTGGCTCGACGGCGGCGGCCTGGGCGGCATGCTGGCCGACCGTACGCTGCCGGGCAGCGAAGACCAGCCCGCGCACCAGCGCGGCAACAACATCGTGCTGCCATTCCTCGGGCAGCCGGCGGTTTTCAACGACGGACCCTTCCGGCTGGCGGCTCTGCTGCGCCGCAAGGTGTTCTTCATGGCCGGGCTCTACGGCGGTGGTGCCCGCTACGATGTCCGGTTCGATCCGCTGGCCGACTTCGGCGAGGCGGTCTGCAGCCCCGCGGAGCGCGAAATGCGCATCCGCGCGGCCGTCGAAGCCTATGTGGCACGCCTGGAAGCGCTGTGCCGCGCGTATCCCTACAACTGGTTCAATTTCCATGATTTCTGGCTCGAAGATGCGGCTTGACTGGCTTTGCAGGGCATGCGTGCTCGCGCTGGCCTTCTGCGCCGTGCCGGCCTGGGCGGCGTTCGACCTGCCCGAGCTGATGACGCTGCTGGCCAAGCAGAAGAGCGGGGAGGCCCGCTTCACCGAACAACGCTTCGTGCACGGCCTCGAAGGCCCGCTCGACGCCAGCGGCACGCTGAGCTTCGACGCACCCGACAAGCTGGTGCGCCGCACGCTGTCGCCGCGCATCGAGACCATGGCTGTCGAGGGCAACACGCTGACGCTTTCGCGCGGCGGCCGCACCCGCACGCTGGCGCTGGACAGCATGCCCGAGCTGCTCGGCCTGGTCGAGGCCATGCGCGGCACCCTCACCGGCGACGGCGCCACGCTGCAGCGCTATTTCCGCAGCACCGTGTCGGGCTCGGCTGCCAAGTGGACGCTCGACCTCGTCCCGATGGACAGCCGATTGGCCGCGCAGGTGCGCAGCATGCGCATCAGCGGCCGCGCGAGCGACGTGCAGGGGCTCGAGATGGAGTTCGTCGGCGGTGACCGCTCGGTCATGAACATCACACCGGGCAACGCGGCTCCATCCAGCGCGCCCGGACGCACCACGCCGTGATGCCGCAACAGCAGGCAGGCGGTCCGCCGGGCTGGCGGCGCAGAGCGGTCGTGCTGCTGGCGTGGCTGCTGGTGCTGCTGTGCGGTGCCGCCGTCATTGCGCGCACGCAGATCGGCGCGGATCTCTCCGCCTTCCTTCCCAAGAGCCCGGACGTGCGCCAGCGCGTGCTGATCGAGCAGCTGCAAAGCGGCGTCGCCTCGCGCACGCTGATGCTGGGCATCGAGGGCGGCAGCACCGAGCAGCGTGCCGCCGTGTCGCGTGCTGTCGCCAAAGACATGCGCGAGAGCAAGCTGTTCGATCTGGTCCAGAACGGCGACGTCGGCGACTGGAGCGAGGCGGGAGCCTGGGTGCTGCAGCACCGCTACCAGCTGTCGCCAGGCGTAGTGCCCGGGCAGTTCACCGCCGAGGGTCTGCGCGACGCCATCAACGAAACCCTGTCGATGCTTGGCACGCCGGCCGGCAACGTGATCAAGCCGTTTCTCGACCGCGACCCGACCGGCGAGACACAGCGCATTGCGATGGAGCTGGTGCCCGCCAGCGCGCCGCGCAGCGAAGACGGCGTGTGGATGTCGCGCGCCGCGCCGCGCGCGCTGATGATCGCCACCACGCGCGCCGCCGGCAGCGACCTCGACGCGCAGGCCGTGGCCATCGCACGCGTGCACGCCGCCTACGAGGCCGCGACGCGCGGCATGGGCGCAACGGCACCCAAGCTGCTGCTGAGCGGGCCGCCGGTGTTCTCGGTGATGAGCCGCGACAAGATCAAGACCGAAGCGATCCATCTCGCGGTGGTGGGCGGCATCGTCATGGGGGGGCTGCTGTTGCTGGCGTTCGCCTCGCCGCGTGCGCTGGTCATCGCCTTCCTGCCCGTGGCCACGGGCGTGGTGATCGGCACGGCGAGCGTGAGCCTCGTGTTCGGTTCGGTGCACGGCCTCACGCTGGGCTTCGGCAGCACGCTGATCGGCGAGACGGTCGACTACGCCATCTACTACCTCATTCAGGCGCGGGGCGCGGCCGTGGCCGGCACCGGCTGGCAGCGCTGGCGCGACCTGAACTGGCCGACCGTGCGGCTCGGCCTGCTGACCTCGGTGTGCGGCTTTGCGGCGCTGGTGTTCTCGGGCTTTCCGGGACTGGCGCAGCTGGGCGTCTTCTCCATCGCCGGCCTCGTCGCGGCCGCGCTGGCCACGCGCTACGTGCTGCCGGTGCTGGCGCCCGATGGCGCCACCGGCATGGGCATGCGCAGGTACATGGCGCAAATGGCCGGCGCGCTGGTGCGCGGCCTGCCGCGCCTGCGCTGGCCGCTGGCGGCGCTGGGCGTGGCCGCGCTGGCGCTGGTGCTGTGGCAGGGCGGTCACCTGTGGCGCGCCGACCTGGGCGCGATGAGTCCGGTGCCCAAGGCGGCCCAGCAGCTCGACGAGATGCTGCGCAACGACATCGGCGCGAGCGATGGCGGCGTGCTGGTGGTTGCCTACGGCGACGACGAACAGGCCGCCCTGCGCAACACCGAGGCGGCCGCGGCGCGGCTCGATGCGCTGGTGGAGCAGGGCGAACTCGTCGGCTACGAAACCGTGACGCGCGTGCTGCCGAGCGTGGCGGTGCAGACGGCGCGCATCGCGAGCCTGCCGAACGCCGAAACGCTGCGCGCCAATCTGGCCGAGGCGACCAAGGGGATGCCGCTGCCGGCTTCGCGCCTGGGGCCGTTCCTGGCCGACATCGAGGCGGCACGCAAGCTGCCGCCGGTGGAGCGCGCCGAACTGGCCGGTGGGCCGCTCGGTTCGATCCTGAACACGCTCATGTATCAGCGTCCGGGCGGCGGATGGGGCACGCTGGTCGTGCTGCACCCCGGGGCCAAGTTCGACCAGGGCCGCCTCGAAGCAGCCTTGGCCGGCCTGCCCGAAGTGCAGGTGGTCGACGTCGGCCGCGAACTCGCGGGCCTGTACCAGCGCTACCTGCACGAGGCCTTCGTGCAGGTGCTGCTCGGCGCGCTGGCGGTGGTGGTGCTGCTCGGCATCTACCTGCGTTCGTGGCGCCGGCTGCTTGCCGTGTGCCAGCCGCTGCTGTTCGCGGTGGTGCTCACGCTCGGCGGCATGGCCTTGCTGCAGGCGGCGCTCGGCATCCTGCATCTGGTGGGGCTGCTGCTGATCGTGGCGGTGGGGTCGAACTACGCGCTGTTCTTCGACCAGCTGCGCACGACCGGGCGGGCCGACGAAGACACGCTGGCGTCGCTGATGCTGGCCAACCTGACGACGGTGGTGTCGTTCGGTCTGATCGCGATTTCGGACATCCCGGCGTTGTCGTCCATCGGTCGCGTGGTTGCGCCGGGCGCGCTGCTGGCGCTGCTGCTGTCGGCGGCGTTTGCGCGGAGTGTGGCGCCCGCGAAAGCGGCGCGCCCCTGATGGGAAAATCGGCCCCCATGTCTTCCGTTCCTGCGTCCAAAGAATCCTGGCCCTGGCCGCCGGCCATTCGCGCCAGCGCGGCATGGCACGTCGCGGCCATCGGCGCGGGCGTGCTGGTGCCGGGCGCGTTGCCGTGGGCCATCGGCGCGATCGTGCTGAACCATGCGTTGATCACCGGCGCCGGCCTCACGCCGCGCAGCAGCCTGCTCGGCCCCAACGTCACGCGGCTGCCCGAAGCAGCTGCCGCGCGCCGCGAAGTGGCGATCACCATCGACGACGGGCCGGAGCCCGAGGTGACACCGCAAGTGCTTGATCTGCTCGATGTGCACGGCCAGCGCGCCACGTTCTTCTGCATCGCCGAGCGGGTGCTGGCGCATCCCGAACTGGCGCGCGAGATCGTCGCGCGCGGCCACAGCATCCAGAACCACACGGCGCAGCACCGGCACAACTTCTCTTTTCTCGGGCCGCGCGGCTTTGCAGCCGAAATTGCGCGGGCGCAGGACATCCTCGCCGACACCGTCGGCCAGTGCCCGACCTGTTTCCGCGCGCCGGCCGGCCTGCGCAACCCCTTCCTCGAACCCGTGCTGCACCGCCTCGGACTCTCGCTCGTGAGCTGGACGCGGCGCGGCTTCGACACGCGCGAAGGCGACGCCGCCAAGGTGATGGCGCGCCTGAGCCACAACCTGCAGGCGCGCGACATCCTGTTGCTGCACGACGGCAATGCCGCGCGCACCGCCAAAGGACAACCCGTTTTGCTGGAGGTATTGCCCTTGTTGCTCGAACGTCTGCGCGCCGATGGATTGCGCGCTGTTACCTTGCCCGAAGGGCTGAAAGCATGAGCGCGGTGATGCCCTCGTCGTCGACCGACAACGCCTGGCGCGAGCTGCACGAGGCCGCGACCGTTCCCTACCAGAAGGGCGGCAGTTTCGCCTGGCACTTCGCGCGCGGCAAGCTGGGTCGCGATCCGGTGTTTCGCGGCTTGCTCGAACATCGGCTGGTCGGCGCGCAGCACAGCCGCGTGGTCGACATCGGCTGCGGCCAGGGCCTGTTCGCAAGCCTGCTGGCGTCGATGAGCACGATGCAGAAGCAGGGCCGCTGGCCGTCGTCATGGCACGCCACCACGCACGGCGCAGACTACACCGGCATCGAGCTGATGCCGAAGGACGTGGCGCGCGCCGAGGCCTCCATCGGCCATCTGCAGCCCGCGCCGAAGCTGGTCTGCGCCGACATGTGCTCGGCCGCCTTGCCGGACTGCGACCTTGTCGTGATCCTCGACGTGCTGCACTACGTGAACCTGGAAGCGCAGGAAGGCGTACTGCAGCGCGTGCGCGACGCGCTGCGCCGTGGCGCCAACCCGCAGGCGCGGCTGCTGCTGCGCGTGGGCGACGCGTCGAGCCGCCGCGGCTTCGCGATCAGCCAGTGGGTCGATCGCACGGTCACGCGCATCCGCGGCCACAAGGTCTCGCCGACCTGGGGCCGGCCGCTGGCCGACTGGACGGCGCTGCTGCGGCGCCTGGGCTTTCGCGTGCAAAGCATCCCGATGAGCGCGGGCACGCCCTTCGCCAACGTGCTGCTGGTGGCCGACCTGGAAGGGGCCGCATGACGGTGCCGCAGACGCTCGACCGTGCCGGCATTGCGCAGCGCATTCCGCACAGCGGCAGCATGTGCCTGCTGGAGCGGCTGGAGAGCTGGGACGCCGAGGCCATTCGCTGCAGCACCACCACGCACGCACAGGCCGACAACCCGCTGCGCACCGAGAGCGGATTGCTCGCGCCCAATGCCATCGAATACGCGGCGCAGGCCATGGCGCTGCATGGCGGCCTGCTGGCTGCCGAGGGCAGCACGCCGTCGGCGGGTTTCCTGGCGAGCGCGCGCAACGTGAAGCTGGCGGTGGCGCGCCTCGACGACGTGCCCGGCGCGTTGCAGGTGGGGGCCCGGCGCCTGTCGGGCGACGACCGCCAGATCCTCTACGAATTCACGGTGAAGGCGGACGATGGCCGCATGCTGGCCGAAGGCCGCGCCGTGGTGGTCCTGAACACACCGCTTGCTGCAGAAAGCATGACATCGCCATGAGTCTCGAAGGAAAGCGCGCGCTGATCACCGGCGCCAGCGGCGCACTCGGCGCCGCCATGGCCGAACGCCTTGCGCGGGACGGCGCCACGGTCCTGCTGCACGCCAATTCGCGACCCGAGGCGGTCGAGCAACTGGCCGCATCGATCACGGCGGCGGGCGGCAAGGCGGAGTGCCACGTGTTCGACCTGTGCAGCGACGAAGCCTCGGCGGCGGCGTGCGCGCGCATCCTGGAAGGCGGGCCGGTCCAGATCCTCGTCAACAACGCGGGCGTGCACGACGACGCCGTGCTGCCGGGCATGCGTGCCGAGCAGTGGCACAAGGTGATCGACGTATCGCTTAACGGTTTCTTCCGCGTCACGCAGCCGCTGCTTCTGCCCATGATGCGCACGCGGTGGGGGCGCATCCTGAATATCTCTTCCGTGGCCGCGATTGCGGGCAACCGGGGGCAGGTCAACTACGCCGCGGCCAAGGGCGCGCTGAACAGCGCGACCAAGGCGCTGTCGCTCGAAGTGGCATCGCGCGGCGTGACGGTGAACGCGATTGCACCCGGAATCATTGCATCGCCGATGGCGGATGCGGTGTTCGATCCCGCGGTCATCAACCAGATGGTGCCGGTGAAGCGCGCTGGGACGCCCCAGGAAGTGGCTGCGCTGGCCGCCTTCCTGGCGAGTGACGAGGCGGCCTACATCACGGGCCAGGTGATCTCGATCAACGGCGGGATGATCTGAAGATCTGCCGCCGGGATTTCTTTTACAGCGGCAAGGTGTCGAACGCCGCGTAGGCCGTAGCCAGCCAAGACTTCACGCGCTGCCGTTCCAGCAACCCCAGCGCATGCGGGCCTTCGCGGTCGTTCACGGCCTTCCAGAAGCTCGTGTTCTGCGCATCGATCTTGCGCATGCTCGCGTCGTGCAGGCGGGGCAGGGTGATCACGCGTGCGCCGTTCGCCGTCGCCTTCGAGAGCGATTGCGAGGCGAGCAGCATCCCGAAGTCGCTGCCGCGGCCGTAGTTCTGCACCACGATGTAGTTGGGCCGGTTGCCGAAGGTGTCGATGAGTGCGCCGAGCAGGTCGGTCGAGTCCTTGCCGTCGTCCAGCACGTGCCAGAAGTTGACGGTGACACCGATGTCGGCGAACACGTCGAACAGGTCCGACTCCTTGATCCAGCGCGACAGCGGTGCCAGCGTTTGCGCGGCAAGGTCGACGATCACGCTCTGCTGCGGGTTGGTCTCGAAGCCGTTGACGACCGTGTCGAGCCCTTCGAAGCTGTCGACCACCACCTGCGAGGCGAAGCCTTCGTAGAAGCGGGTGAACGAGCTGTGCGAGCGGTCGGTGTCGAAGCCCGTGAAAGGGCGGCTGTGGTCGATGAAATACTGCGCCAGCACGCGCGCCGTGACAGATTTGCCGACACCGCCTTTTTCGCCGCCGATGAAATTGATGGAGCTCATGAGTTGCTGCTGCCTCGAATGGGTTGAGGGGTGGAGGGCGGATTCATTCTAGGGGCCAGTTTTTCTACCGGCCGCGTTTTGCCATGGCTTGCAGCAAGGGATGTGCCTGCAAGCGCTGCTGCAGCCGCTTCTTCCACGGCGCCGGCAGCGCCGAGGCGTCGATCATTGCAGGCCATTTGTCGCGGGCCAGCCGCGCGGTGTCGGCGACGACACGGCGCACCAGCGGCTCGTGCAGTCCCGTCGAGAAGCAGAAGGCGCGTACGTTGGCGGGCGTGAACAGGGCGGTGCGCCGGGCCGGGACCGCCGGCTCAGGCAACAGCGGCAGCGCGTGGCCGTCGACACCCTGCAGTGCGGCGTACGCGACGATGTCGTAGGCCGGCGCGAATCGCGGTGCAACGCCGTCTGGGTACAGCACGCCGAAGTTCTTGAGATGCGCGTCGGGGTTGCCGAGCAGGTCGTTCACTGCAAGGCGCCGCAGGAGCTCGAGCACCGCTTCGTCGCCCAGCGACGGAAACGCGCGCATCGCGAGCGCCATGTCGAGGTAGCTGCCGCTGTACTTGCGCATCGGGTCGATCGCCAGCACCTGCGCGAAGTCTTCGAAATGGATGCGGCCTGCGCCGTCGCGGTCGAAGCGCGTGACCGCCAGGAATTCGGGCTCGTCGGGCAGCGCATAGCTGTGCTCCGCGGCAATGGCCGAGAGCGGGGCGAGTTCCGCATGGCAAACCTCGACGCCCGCCGCGCCGGCCATCTGCAGCGACAGCATCTCGAGCTGCGGCATGTGCGGCCGGCCGGCGACCGGCAGCTTGGCGATCACCCGGGTGCTTGCGCCGGCCCGCGTGCGGGCCACGTACCGCCCGCCCTGGCGGCGCAGGCCCAGCTTGGGCTGTACGCCCGAGACCGATATGCCTTGCGGCATCGGCAGTTCGACCACCGACATCTCCAGCGCATCCTGGTCCTGCGTGATGAGGCGCTGCAGCGTGCCGCGGTCCACCGACACGGGCCGGGCACTCACTGCGCCGGGCAGGTCGCCGCCGCAGGCAGCGAGCAGTTCGAAATGATCGTTCTCGCGACAGCCGCGCAACTGCGCGATATGGCTGCGCAGCACGCCTTCGGGCAGCAGGTTCTGGAAAAAGCCCGGCAGCTGGCCCCCCTGGGCGTTGAACAGCGGGTTCTTGACGTCGCTCCAGAGTGCCGACTGGGCCGCGGGGTCGCTCGCCACCATCGAGAGCGACAGCACCTCGGCTGGCGGATTGGCGACCAGCTCGGGCTCCGCGACGAAGCGGCACAGGTCGGCGTACTGGAACAGCTTGCCGAAGCGGTGTGTGCCGAGCGAAATCTCGAGGATCTTGACGTTCATGGCGGCGAACGGCGCTTGTTGTGGGGCGCGCCGGGCGCCTGCGCCACTGCATGGCCTACGCGCGTGGCCACGGGGCGATAGCCGGGATCGGTGGCCGTGGTTTCGCCAAAGCCCTTGGGCGCAAGCTGCAGTTCGAGACCCAGCGCGTCTACCAGCGCCAGCAGGGACGACAGCTGCGGGTTGCCCTGCAGGCTCAGGGCGTTGCGCACGGAGCGCTCGGTGAGTCCCGAGCGCAGAGCGATTTCAGCATTCGAGATGCCGGCGGCATCGCGGCGAGCGGTCAGGGCGATGATGAGTTCCTGTTTATTCACGGAAATATATTACCGCAAATGAGGTTTTGGGAAACATCTTTCCTAAAACCTTCGCCGCTTCTTCCGCCGCTTTCACTTGGGTATCAGCGTGAAGAAGGGCATGACCACGCCCATCACCCAGTTCTGGCCGAAGTCGAGCGCCGCCCGGCGGTATTTCTCGTCGGCCTGCGCAGCCAGCAGGTCGAGCCGCGCCACGACCTTCGACAGTTCGCGGTCGGCCACGAGGTTGCGGCCGCGGTCGCTGATTTCGGTGGCCAGCAGCAGTGGCTGGCCATCGGGGCCGGTCTTGGAGGAAATGAGCCAGAGCGATATCTCGAAGTTGCGCGCGGCCCTGAAGCTGTTCTCGGCATTGATGCCGTCGATCATGGTCTGGTCCCAGGTGTCGCCGTTGGCCTGCTTGAGCATGGTGGCCCAGCCGTACACCAGCGCCGCGACGCGGTCGCCCTGGTAGCCCTGCGGCCCGGTATCGAAGGCCAGGCGGATCGCATCGATGCCGGTGGCGCCCTTCAATTCGGGCAGGGGCGGGCCCTTGAGCACGGCGTCCCAGGCGCGCTGGGCGGCCTCGTCCATGCTGGCTGCCGACTTGCGCCATTCGCGCGGGTTGCGCTTGTAGAGTGTGCTTTGCACGCGACGCACCGACTGCAGGTTGTCGCGCAGCGACAGGTTGGCGATGCGGTTGGCGCCGGACTGCATCCATTCGTGGCTGCTGTAGGGCTCGGCGCGCTGGGTGTCGCGCGTCGACGAGCAGCCTGCAAGGCCAAGCAGAACAGCCGTGCCCGCCAAGATGCCTCCAAGGAGGCAGGTACGTCGCATGGCGAGGGGAGAAACCAGGGAAGCGCTCATGCCCTGACGTTATCATCCACGGCTGGGGCGGCGGCCTGCTGCAAGCTGCAGGCCCGTGCAATTTTCCTTACAAATCAATACCTTGGCGCTAGAGCCAAGCAGGCCGACAAGTCGTGCGTCTTAATTCCATCAAGCTTTCGGGCTTCAAGTCGTTCGCCGAACCCACCAACTTCCTGCTGCCGGGCCAATTGGTCGGCGTCGTCGGGCCGAACGGTTGCGGCAAGTCGAACATCATGGACGCGGTGCGCTGGGTGCTCGGCGAGTCGCGTGCGTCGGAGTTGCGCGGCGAGTCGATGCAGGACGTGATCTTCAACGGCACGACCACCCGCAAGCAGGCCAGCCGTTCGAGCGTGGAACTGGTGTTCGACAACGCCGACCACCGCGCCGGCGGCCAATGGAACCAGTTCGGCGAAATCGCCGTGCGCCGCGTGCTCACGCGCGACGGCACCAGCAGCTACTACATCAACAACCAGCCGGTGCGCCGCCGCGACGTGCAGGACGTGTTCCTGGGCACCGGCCTCGGGCCGCGTGCCTACGCCATCATCGGCCAGGGCACGATCAGCCGGATCATCGAATCGAAGCCCGAAGAGCTGCGCCTTTTCCTCGAAGAGGCTGCGGGCGTGTCCAAGTACAAGGAACGCCGCCGCGAAACCGAAAACCGCCTGGGCGACACGCGCGAGAACCTCACGCGGGTCGAGGACATTCTTCGCGAGCTCAACGCCAATCTCGAAAAGCTCGAGAAGCAGGCCGAGGTGGCTGCGCGCTACAACATGCTGCAAGGCGACGCCACGAAGAAGCAGCACCAGCTGTGGTTCTTGAAGCGCAGCGAAAGCAACGCCGACCAGGCCAGGATCAAGTTCGACTCCGAAAAGGCGATCAACGACCTCGAATCGCGCATGGCCGACCTGCGCCACATCGAGGCCGAACTCGAAACGGTGCGCCAGGCCCACTACGGCGCCGGCGACCAGGTCAACCAGGCGCAGGGCAAGCTCTACGAGGCGAGCGCCGAAGTCGGCCGGCTCGAGGGCGAGATCCGCTTCGTGGTCGAAGGCCGCCAGCGCGTCGAGCAGCGCCTGGTGCAACTGCGCGAGCAGATGGGCCAGTGGGGCCGCCGCCGCGAAGAGGCCGAGGCCGAGATCGAAACGCTGGCCGGCGCCGGCGTGGACGCCGAGGAGCAGGCCATTTTGCTGGCCGCCCAGCTCGAAGAGCACGACGCGCGCATGCCCGAGCTCGAGGAAGCCGTGCAGCGCGCCCAGGACGAGGCCAACACCCAGCGCACGACCGTGTCGCAGGTACAGCAGCAGATCCAGGTGCTGGCTGCCGACCAGCGCAACATCGAAGAGCAGAGCCGCCAGCTCACGCAGCGCAGCGAGCGCCTGCGCGCCGACCAGAACGCGCTGGCCGCACCTGACGAAGCCCGCCTGCTCGAAATGCAGGAGCAGCACGCGATGGCGCAGGAGGCCGCGAGCGAAGCCGACGCCCGCCTGCATGAGCTGCAGGAAGCCGTGCCGCAACTCGACGACGACCGCCGCGCGAAGCAGCAGGCCGTCAACACCGAAGGCGCCCGCCATGCCGAGTTCTCGGCCCGCCTCGAAGCGCTGCGTGCGCTGCAGGAAAAGGTCAAGACCGACGGCAAGCTGGCGCCCTGGCTCGCCAAGCACGGCCTCGACGGCCTGCAACGCCTGTGGAGCCGAATCCACGTCGAGCAGGGATGGGAAAACGCGCTCGAAGCCGCGCTGCGCGAACGCCTGGGTGCGCTCGAAGTCAGCCGCCTGGAGATGGTGCGCGCCTTCGGCAACGACGCGCCGCCCGCCAAGCTTGCCTTCTACAGCCCGCCCACCGCCGGAGCGCCTGAAGGCACGGCCGCGCTGCCGCGCCTGTCCAGCCTGCTTCGCCTGAACGATGCCGGCCAGCAAGCCCTGCTGAACGGCTGGCTGCATGGCTGCTACACCGCCGCGAGCTTCGAGGAAGCGCTGGCCCAGCGCGCTGCGCTGCAGCCTGGCGAAGTCATCTACGTGCAGAGCGGCCACGCCGTGTCCTCGCACAGCGTCAACTTCTACGCGCCCGACTCCGAACAGGCCGGCCTGCTGGCCCGCCAGCAGGAAATGGAAAACCTGGAGCGCCAGCTGCGCGCCCAGACACTCATCAACGAAGAAGCGCGTACTGCCTTGGTTCGCGCCGAAGCTGCCTACGCCGATGCCGCACAGCGCCTCGTGACCGCACGTCGCGAAGCCGCCGAGACCCAGTCGCGCGCGCACGAACTGCAGGTCGAGACCCTGCGCATGACGCAGCTCGCCGAGCAGACCCGCGCGCGCAGCCAGCAGCTGGCCGCCGACCTCGGCGAAGTCGATGCGCAGCTCGAAGAACTGCAGGAGAGGCGCATCGCAGCCGAAGGCCGGTTCGAAGAGCTCGACATGCAGCTGGCCGACAGCCAGGAGCGCCACGCGCAGCTTGACGAGCGCGTGATCGAAGCCGGCCGCGCGCTGAGCGCGAGCCGCGAGCAGCACCGCAGCCTCGAGCGCCAGGCGCAGGAAGCGACCTTCTCGCAACGCACGCTCGAAGCCCGCCGCGGGGAGCTCAACCGCTCCATCGAAACCGCGGCGCAGCAGATCGTGGCGCTGACCGACGAAGACGAGCGCGCCCGGGCCGAACTGGCCCGGCTGTCCGATGCCGCTGCGCAGGCCGGCCTGCAGGATGCCCTGTCGCTCAAGCTCGAACGCGAAGCCGCGCTGGGCTCGGCGCGCAGCCAGTACGACGACCTCACGCTCAAGCTGCGCGCGAGCGACGAGCGCCGCCTGCAGCTCGAACGCGAGCTCGATCCGCTGCGCCAGCGCATCACCGAGTTCCAGTTGAAGGAACAGGCCGCGCGCTTGGGTGTCGAGCAGTACCAGCAGCTGCTCGACGATGCCGGCGCCGACCTCGAAGCCATCGAGCAGTCGATCGAAACCGAAAAGGTCAAGCTCACGGGCCTGCAAGGCGAAATCGACCGCCTCAACCGCGAAGTGGTCGCGCTCGGCGCGGTGAACCTGGCGGCGCTCGACGAACTCGCCATCGCGAGCGAACGCAAGACCTTCCTCGACGCGCAGTCGGCCGACCTGAACGAGGCCATCGGCACGCTGGAAGACGCCATCCGCAAGATCGACGCCGAAACGCGCGACCTGCTGGGCGGCACCTTCAAGGTCGTCAACGAGCACTTCAGCCGCATGTTCCCCGAGCTGTTCGGCGGCGGCAACGCCAAGCTGATGATGACGGGCGACGAAATCCTCGACTCCGGTGTGCAGGTGATGGCGCAGCCCCCGGGCAAGAAGAACCAGACCATCCACCTGCTGTCGGGCGGCGAGAAGGCGCTCACGGCCATTGCGCTCGTGTTCGCCATCTTCCAGCTCAACCCGGCCCCTTTCTGCCTGCTCGACGAAGTGGACGCGCCGCTGGACGACGCGAACACCGAGCGCTATGCCAAACTCGTGACAGCCATGAGCCGCGAAACCCAGTTCCTCTTCATCAGCCACAACAAGATCGCCATGGAAATGGCCGAGCAGCTGATCGGCGTGACGATGCAGGAACAGGGCGTGTCGCGCATCGTTGCGGTCGACATGGAGTCGGCGGTCTCGATGGTCGAAGCCGCGTAAGCCGAGCGGCACCCATGAGCAGCCTCACTCTCGCCCTGACCATCCTCGGCGGCCTCGTTCTCGCGGCCGTCGTTGCCTACAACACGCTGATGTCGCGCCGCAATGCGCCGCGCCAGCCCGACGCGATCGACATTGCGCTCGATGAAGCCGAGCGCGCTTTGGCGGAGAGCGGCGGCGGCATGGAGCCCATGCTGCATGCCGATCCGCACCAGATACAGGGGGCAGACCGCCACGAGCCCCTGTTCGACCCCGACCTGCCGGCGCCCAGCGGCGTGCCCGTGGCGACCGGCGAACGCCGCGGCGGGCTCGACCCGCTGATCGACGTGATTGCACCGATCTCGCTCGACGGCCTCGCCTCGGGCGATGCCGCCATCGCCGCCATGCCGCCGACACGGCGCGCGGGCAGCAAGCCAGTGGCCATCGAAGGCCTGAACGAACACACTGGCCAGTGGGAGCCGCCCGTGGCCGGCCAGCGCTACAGCGCTTTCCAGGTCGGCGTGCAGCTGGCCAACCGCACGGGTGCGCTCAACGAGATCGAGTACTCCGAATTCGTGGTCAAAGCCCAGGCCTTTGCCGACGCCGTCAACGGCGCGCCCGAGTTTCCCGAGATGCTCGATGAAGTGGCGCGCGCCCGCGAGCTCGACCAGTTCGCCAGCGCGCACGATGCGCAGCTGGGTTTTGTCCTGCGCGCGTTGCATGCGGCCTGGAGTCCGGGCTATGTGCAGCAGAACGCGGCTCGGCTCGGCTTCGTGGCCGGCATCATCCCGGGGCGCATGGTGCTGCCCACCAGCGAAGCCGGCCTGCCGCCGATCCTCGGGCTGGCCTTCGACACGCAGGCGGCGCTGGCCGACGACCCGGCCCAGTCGGCCATCCGCGAACTCAGCCTGAGCCTCGATGTGCCGCAGGTCGACCGTGGCGAAGAGCCGTTCCGCCGCATGCGCGAAGCTGCCGCCACGCTGGCGCGCGAGATGGACGGCGTGGTCACCGACAGCGACGGCCAGCTGCTGCGCGACGAAACCATGGACGTGATCGGCGCCGACCTCGAGCAGCTCTACGACACGCTCGATGCGCGCGACCTCGCTGCGGGCTCGCCGCTGGCACGGCGCCTCTTCAGCTAACAACTCCGACCTCCGGGAGACACCCATGACGACGCGCGACGAAGCGGCACGCGAAGCCGCCGCACTGAGCGAACAGCTCCACCGCCACGCCCATCTCTACTACGTGCTCGACACGCCCGAACTGCCGGACGCCGAGTACGACAGGCTCTTCCAGCGCCTTCAGGCCATCGAAACCGAGTTTCCCGACCTGCGCACGCCCGATTCGCCGACACAGCGAGTGGGCGGCAAGGTGCTCGACGGTTTCGTCAAGGTGCGCCACAGGGTGCCGATGCTGTCGATCCGCACCGAGACCGACATCACGCCCGGCGGCGCGAGCGCCTTCGACGCACGCGTGCGCAAGGAACTGGGTCTCCCCGAGGACGGGCCGCAAGTCGCTTACGTCTGCGAGCTGAAGTTCGACGGCCTTGCCATGAACCTGCGCTACGAGAACGGTGTGCTGGTGCAGGCCGCCACGCGCGGCGACGGCGAGGTGGGCGAAGACGTCACGCAGAACATCCGCACCGTGCGCGAGATTCCGCTGCGCCTCAACGGTACGGCGCCGCCCGTGGTCGAGGTGCGCGGCGAGGTCTACATGAAGCGCGCCGATTTCGACGCGCTCAACGAGCGCCAGCGCCAGAGGATCGCGGATGGGCAAAAGAACGAGAAGGTGTTCGTCAACCCGCGCAATGCCGCCGCCGGCGCGGTGCGCCAACTCGACCCGGCGATTGCCGCGGCGCGGCCCCTGAGCTTCTTTGCCTACGGGCTGGGCGAGGTGACACCAGCGGCCGAGGGCGGACCCGACTGCCCGACGCAATTCGACTGGCTGCAGCAGTTCGATGCCTGGGGCTTTCCTGTGGCCAGGCAGACGGCGCGCGCGACAGGTGCGATTGAACTCATAGCTTTCCACGAGAACATCGGCCGCCAGCGCGACGCCTTGCCCTATGACATCGACGGCGTCGTCTACAAGGTCGACAGCATCGAACTGCAGCGGCAACTGGGCTTTGTCTCGCGCGAGCCGCGCTGGGCCGTGGCCCACAAGTACCCGGCACAGGAGCAACTGACCGAGGTGGTCGGCATCGAGATCCAGGTCGGCCGCACCGGCAAGCTCACACCGGTCGCCAAGCTCGCGCCGGTGTTCGTCGGCGGCGTGACGGTGACGAATGCCACGCTGCACAACGAAGACGAGGCGCGCCGCAAGGATGTGCGCGTGGGCGACACGGTGATCGTGCGCCGTGCCGGCGACGTGATTCCCGAAGTGGTCGGCGTGGCACCGGACAGCCTGGCCAGGCCCGACGATCAGCGCGGCGCAGTCTTCACCATGCCGCACAAGTGCCCCGTGTGCGATTCGGAAGCCGTGCGCGAGGAGGGCGAGGTCGATTACCGCTGCAGCGGCGGCCTGTTCTGCGCGGCGCAGCGCAAGGAAGCCATCCTGCATTTCGCGGCGCGGCGCGCGGTGGATGTCGACGGACTGGGCGACAAGCTGGTCGAGCAACTGGTCGATGCCAACCTGATCCGCACCTTGCCTGATCTCTACAAGCTGGGTTTCACCACGCTGGCCGGGCTGGACCGCATGGCCGAGAAGTCGGCGAAGAACCTCGTCGACGCGCTCGAGGCCTCGAAGAAGACCACGCTGCCGCGCTTCCTGTTCGGTCTTGGCATCCGCCACGTGGGCGAAACCACCGCGAAGGACCTGGCCAAGCACTTCGGCAAGCTCGACGCGATCATGGACGCGAGCGAGGAGCAACTGCTCGAGGTGAACGACGTGGGTCCGGTGGTGGCGCAAAGCCTGCGCACCTTCTTCGATCAGCCACACAACCGCGAAGTGGTCGAGCAATTGCGCGCCTGCGGACTGAGCTGGGAGGAGGGCGAGCCCGCCGCCAGGGCGCCGAAGCCTTTGGCGGGTCTGACCTTCGTCATCACCGGCACGCTTCCTACGCTGAGCCGCGACGAAGCGAAGGATAAATTGGAGGCAGCCGGAGCCAAGGTTTCCGGCTCGGTCAGCAAGAAGACCCATTACCTCGTGGCCGGCGAAGAGGCCGGGAGCAAGCTCGACAAGGCGCGTGAAAACGGCGTCGAGATCATCGATGAGGCGCGTATGCTGGAGATACTCGCCAACGGTGTTCCGACGGAGTAAGCCGCAGAGGTGCCGGACAGGCCCTTTACCGGCCGTTACGCGACTTCATCTGAGCGCAGTCAACAGGGTCTACAACCTGGCGTTGAAAACTAATCGAAGGCCACAAGGAGTCCCTCATGCAAAAAATTCGTGTTCTTGGTGCTTGCGCCGCGCTCGGCGGCGTTGCGTTGCTGAGCGGCTGCGTGGGCGTGCCCGCCGATCCCTACTATGGTGGCTACTCGTCGGGGCCTTACTACAGCGAGCCCGCGCCCGTGGTCGTTTCGCCCGCGCCGGTCTACATCCAGGGTGGCGGCTACTACGAGCAGCGGCGTCCGTACTACTACGACCGTCCGTACTACGGCCGTCCGGGCTATCCGGCCGTGCGCCCTGTCTATCCGAGTCCCGGCGTGGTCGGACGACCGTCAGGCAACTGGGGCGGTGGCCACCCGGGCGTCGCACCGCGCCCGCCCATTGCCGGTGGAGGACCGGGCTCCATCCCGACGCCGCCGCGCGGCAATGCGCGCCTGTGGACTTCGCCGGACTCCAAGACCCAGACCCCTCCCTGATCGCGGCGGCTGCGGGCCTGTCGCGATAATCCCGCCATGGCCATCCGCGAAATCCTGAAAATGGGCGACCCCCGGCTGCTGCGCATTGCGCAGCCGGTCGCCGCCTTCGACACCGACGAACTGCACCTGCTGGTGCGCGACATGTTCGAAACCATGCATGCAGTCAACGGTGCTGGCCTCGCCGCACCGCAGATCGGCGTGGACCAGCAGCTGGTGATCTTCGGCACCGATGTCGTGAATCCCCGCTATCCCGATGCGCCACCGGTGCCGCGTACCGTGCTGCTCAATCCCGTCATCACGCCGCTGGACGACGAGGAGGAAGAGGGGTGGGAAGGATGCCTGTCGGTGCCGGGCCTGCGCGGCGTGGTGCCGCGATTCGCCAACATCCGCTATACCGGGTTCGACCCCTACGGCGACCCGATCGACCGGGTCGCCACCGGCTTTCATGCGCGCGTGGTGCAGCATGAAGTCGATCATCTGCTGGGCAAGCTGTACCCGATGCGGGTGCGCGATTTCTCGCGCTTCGGCTACGCCGAGGTCCTGTTTCCGGGCCTCGATGCAGCCGATGACGATTGAGCCCGCTCAGTTGTATTTGCTGCTGAGCGCGAAGCGGCCGCCGCCCATGAAGGCGAGGGCGAGCGCCGCGAACAGGAACATGCCCTGCGTTTCCAGCGCCCAGCCGCCTTGCTTGCCGAGCGAGGTCAGGTCCTTCGCGTGGACCAGCGTGAAAGCCACGAGCATGTTGATCGCGACGATCCATGCCGCCGGCCGCGTGTAGAGGCCGATGATCAGCAGCACGGGCGCCACCACTTCCCCGATATAGACCAGATAAGCCAGCGCGCCCGGCAGCCCGTGCTGGGCCAGCATGCCGGAAATGAAGCCGACGCCGCCCTGGAGCTTGGCGATGCCGTGCAGCAGGATCAGGACGCCAAGCGCGACGCGCAGGATGAACTTGCCGGTGTCGTCGGATTTGACCATTTGTGTGGATTCCAGTTGAAGTGATTCGAGGGCCGTATGGTAGTGAACCTGCAGCGTCTTCGGGCACCGGATTTGCGTCGGGCTACGCGCATATGCATCAAACCCGTGGTTCTTTGGCAGAGTCTCGTGTCGGCCCGTACACTGCCTTTTGCCTACTGTTGAGGAGAACACCAATGAACAATCGCTTCCGCCCGGCATTGCTTGCCGCCGCCTCCGTCATCGCACTCGCCGCTGCCGCGCCGGCCTTCGCCGGCAAGACACTCGACGCGGTCAAGCAGCGCGGCACCGTCAAGTGCGGCGTGACCAACGGCGTGGCGGGCTTCTCCGCACCGGACACCCAGGGCAACTGGTCGGGCCTCGACGTCGACACCTGCCGCGCCATCGCGGCCGCCGTGCTCGGCGACGGCAAGAAGGTCGACTTCGTGCCGCTCAATTCGCAGCAGCGCTTCTCGGCCCTGCAGGCCGGCGAGATCGACATCCTCGCGCGCAACACGACCTGGACGCTCACGCGCGACGCCTCGCTGGGCTTCAACTTCACCACCATCACCTACTATGACGGCCAGGGCTTCCTGGTGCCGAAGAAGCTCAAGGTAACGAGCGCCAAGCAACTCAAGAACGCCACCATCTGCACGCAGTCGGGCACCACCAACGAGAAGAACGTGTCGGACTACTTCCGCGCGCAGAACATCCCGGTAAAGACCGTCGTCTTCGAAAGCTTCGAGGCTTCGTTCAAGGCTTTCTTCTCGGGCCGCTGCCAGGCCTTCACGACCGACGCCTCGGCGCTGGCCGGCCTGCGCAACAAGGAAGCGCCGAACCCCGACGACTATGTCATCCTGCCCGAGCTGATCTCCAAGGAGCCGCTCGCGCCGCTGGTGCGCCGTGGCGACGACGAATGGTTCGCCATCGCCAAGTGGGTGCCCAATGCGCTCATCGAGGCCGAGGAGTTCGGCGTCACGCAGGCCAATGCCGACGAACTCAAGGCCAGCAGCAAGGATCCGGCGCAGCAGCGCCTGGTCGGCACCGGTGAAGACCTCGGCAAACTGCTGGGCCTCGACAAGGACTGGTCGTTCCGCGCAATCAAGGCCGTGGGCAACTACGGCGAGATGTTCGAGCGCAATGTCGGGCCGAAGTCGGTGCTCAAGCTGCCGCGCGGCTCCAACAACCTCTGGAACAAGGGCGGCCTGATCTACGCACCCCCGGTTCGATGAGCGCCAGGGCCTCGCGCCGCGGGGTCTGGCTGGCATGGGCCATCCAGGCGCTGCTGGTGCTGGCCGTCGTGGCCGGCGCGGTCTGGGTGGTTCACCATGCACTCGAGGTGCTGCGTGCACGCGGCGTGCGCTCCGGCTTCGACTTTCTCACCGAGCCCGCGGGCTTCTCGATCAGCGAAGGCTGGCTGGACTTCGACGCGGACCAGCCGTTCTGGCGCGCGTTTCTCGCGGGGCTGATCAACACGGTGCGCGCGGCGGTGCCGGCGGCCATCTTCTCGGTCGTGCTCGGCACGCTCATCGGCATCGGCCGGCTGGCGCCGCACGTGCTGCTGCGCGGCATCTGCACCGCATACGTCGAGTTGCTGCGCAACGTGCCGCTGCTGGTGCAGCTGCTGATGCTGGCCTTCGCGATGGCCAACCTGCTGCCCGACCCGACGGAGCCTGTTCGGTTGTTGCCCGGCGTGTGGCTCAGCAAGGGGGGACTCAGCGTGCCATGGCCCGTGGCAGGCGAGGGCGGCTGGTGGCCCACGCATTTCGAGTTTCCCGAGCGTGGCGACTTCGGTGTGAGCGGCGGCGCTGCGCTGAGCCCCGAGTACGTGACCATCGTGGCGGGCCTGACCTTTTATTCGGCCGCGTTCGTGGCGGAAATCGTGCGCGCGGGCATCCTGTCGGTCTCGCAGGGGCAAGTGCTCGCGGGGCAGGCGCTGGGCCTGTCGCCGGTGCAGCAGCTCCGCATCGTGATCCTGCCGCAGGCGCTGCGGGTGATCGTGCCTTCGCTCACCAACCAGCTGCTGAGCCTCACCAAGAACTCGTCGCTTGCTGTGGCCGTGGGCTATCCGGAGCTGGTGTCGGTGGCCAACACCACCATCGGTTCGAATGGCCGGGCCTTCGAGTGCATCGCGATCATCATGGCGGTCTATCTGCTGTTGTCACTGCTGATTTCGTTCGGCATGAACCGCTACAACGTGCGCGTTGCATTGCGAGGCTGGCAATGAGGAGCGCCACGCAGGAACCCATTGCGTGGCGCAGCGAACTCTGGGGTTCGCCGATGCGGGCACTGGCGACGGTGCTGCTGCTTGCGCTGCTCGCGTGGGGCGGCTTCCACGCCGTCGAGTGGGGCATCGTGCATGCGGTGTTCCGGCCCGACGCCGAGGCCTGCCGGGCCGTGCAGCATGGCGCCTGCTGGGGTGTGGTGGCCGAGAAGTGGCGGCCGATGCTGTTCGGACGCTTTCCGTATGAAGAGCAATGGCGCCCGGCCATCGCGGTCGTCGTGCTGTCCGCCGTCACCGTGCTCAGCGCCTGGCCGCGGAGCTGGCGCTGGTGGCTCGTGCCGCTGTGGATCGGTGCGCTGCTGCTGTTCGTGCTGCTGATGCGTGGCGGCGTCCTGGGACTGAGCCATGTACCGACGAGCCGCTGGGGCGGCCTGCCGCTGACCATCGGGCTCGCGGTGGTGGGGCTGGCGCTGGCCTTTCCGCTGGCCTTGTTGCTGGCGCTGGGCCGCCGCTCGGGCTGGCCCGTGGTGCGCACGCTGAGTGCGAGCTACATCGAGCTGGTGCGCGGCGTGCCGCTGATCTCGGTGCTGTTCATGGCCTCGTTCCTGTTGCCGCTGCTGTGGCCGGCCGGATGGCAGCCCGACGTGCTGGTGCGGGTGCTCGCGGGGCTCACGCTGTTCGTGGCGGCGTACCTGGCCGAGATCATCCGCGGCGGCCTGCAGGCCGTACCGCGCGGGCAGACCGAAGTGGCGATGGCGCTGGGCTTCGGCCGCTGGCCGGTGCAGCGCGACATCGTGCTGCCGCAGGCGCTGCGCCTCGTGGTGCCGGCGCTGACCAACAGCGTGGTCGGTACGCTGAAAGACACCTCGCTCGTCACCGTGGTCGGCCTGTTCGAGCTGACCGGCGCGCTGGGCCTGGCGCTGGGCGGTGATCCGACGTGGCGGCCGTTCTATCTCGAGGGCTATCTCTTCATCGCGGCTGTGTACTGGGTGCTGTGCTTCGGGCTCTCGCGCTACAGCGTGTGGTTCGAAAAGCGGCTGTCGGCCGCGCGCTGAGCCGGGCACGGCTGGGGTCCTGTACACTCCGGGCCTTCATGTCGAGCCACGATTTCCACCCCGCATCCCACGCAGCCCTGATGGCTCGCATGATGCCGCCTGCCTCCGCGCAGGCGATGGTCGTTGCTCGAATGATTACCACCATTACCACCGCGGCCACCTGAGCACGCGCAGGTGGCCGTTCCGGCAGCCACCTGGTGTATCGCTCTCTCCCCGAACGAATGAACCCAGCTCTGGCAGCTGGGTTTTGTTTTTTCGTCTGGAGATGTCCATGTACCGCGATCCCGTTGAATCCCTCGAGCCCCTGCACAGCCGCCCTGCGCTGAACCGTACCCTGCGCGTGGGGATGATCGGTATCGGAACCGTGGGCTCGGGCACCTTCCGCGTGCTCGTGCGCAACCAGGCCGACATTGCGGCGCGGGCCGGCCGGGCTATCGAACTCGTGATCGTTGCCGCGCGCAACCTGGCGCGCGCCGCCGGCATCGTGGGAGAGGGCGTTGCGCTCACGGCCGACCCGATGCAGGTCGCCGCGCATCCCGACGTCGACGTGGTCGTGGAGGTGGCCGGCGGCACCGGGCCCGCACGCGACTGGGTGCTGGCCGCCATTGCGCATGGCAAGCACGTGGTCACGGCCAACAAGGCATTGCTCGCGGTGCACGGCGCCGAGATCTTCGCCGCCGCGCGAAAACAGGGCGTGGCCGTGGCCTACGAGGGGGCGGTGGCCGTGAGCATTCCCATCGTCAAGGCGCTGCGCGAAGGCCTGGCGGCCAACCGCATCGAGTGGGTGGCCGGCATCATCAATGGCACCACCAATTTCATCCTGAGCAAGATGCGCGATGAAGGCCTCGACTTCGCCGCCGCGCTCGCGCAGGCCCAGGCGCTGGGCTATGCGGAGGCCGATCCGAGCTTCGACATCGAAGGCATCGACGCCGCGCACAAGCTGTCTTTGCTGGCCGCCAACGCCTTCGGCATGCCGCTGCGCTTCGCCGATGTGCAAGTGGAGGGCATCACCGCCCTGCAAGGGCTGGACGTGGCCTGCGCCGAGCAGCTGGGTTACCGCATCAAGCTGCTGGGCGTGGCACGCCGGCAGGCGTCGGGTGTCGAACTGCGCGTGCAGCCCGCACTCGTGCCCGCCACGCATCTGATGGCACAGGTGAACGGTTCGATGAACGCCGTCATGGTCAAGAGCGATGCGGCGGGCCTGACGATGTACTACGGTGCGGGTGCCGGCTCGGAGCAGACGGCCTCGGCGGTGATCGCCGATCTCGTGGACGTGGCGCGGCTCGACGGCGTGAATGCCGCGCAGCACGTGCCGCACCTCGGCGTGCATGAGCACGCGACGAACGCGTTGGCGGTGTTGCCGCGTGCCGCCGTGCACACCTCGCACTACCTGCGGGTGCCGGTGCGCGCGGTCAGCCAGATCCAGGCGGTCACGGCCTGCCTCGCAGAGCAGAAGGTGCCGGTGCGCCAGGTCGCGCTGGCGGCCGAACGCCCCGGCATCGGCCCCCAGGTCTTGGTGCTGACGGGGCCGGTAGCGCAGGGCACGCTGGACCTTGCCGTGCATGCGTTGCAGGCGCGTTCCGAGGTGGCAGGCGTGGTGGCGGCGCTGTGCGTGGAACTGCTGGAAGGTTGAGCCACGAACGCCGCTAGCGAAGCGCGCAGAACGTCGCGCCTGCATTCCTTCAGGGCGCAGAGAGCGCCCCGTCCACCACGTGCTGCGCTTCTTCAAGAATGCGCGCGAGGTGGTCCTTGCCCTTGAAGCTCTCGCCGTAGATCTTGTAGATGTTCTCGGTGCCCGATGGCCGCGCGGCGAACCAGCCGTTGTCGGTCACGACCTTTACGCCGCCGATGGCCGCGCCGTTGCCCGGCGCATGGCTCAGCACATTGACGATCTTGTCGCCCGCCAGCTCGGTCGAGCGGATCTGTTCCGGCGAGAGGCTGGACAGCCGCTTCTTCTGCTCGACGGTGGCGGCCGCATCCACGCGGTCTGACACCGGCTGGCCCAGCGCCTGCGTCAGCTCGGTGTAGCGCTCGCCGGGGTCGCGCCCGGTGCGCGCGGCGATCTCGGCCGAGAGCAGGGCGGGCACGAGGCCGTCCTTGTCGGTGGTCCACACCGAGCCGTCCTTGCGCAGAAAGGTCGCGCCCGCGCTTTCCTCGCCGCCGAAGGCCAGCGAGGCATCGACCAGCCCTTCTACGAACCACTTGAAGCCCACCGGCACCTCGTACAGCCTGCGGCCGAGCCGTGCGGTGACGCGGTCGATCATCTGGCTGCTCACCACCGTCTTGCCGACGGCCGCCTGCGCCGGCCAATGCGGGCGGTGCGTGTAGAGGTAGTCGATCATCACCGCGAGGTAGCTGTTGGGTTGCATCAACCCGGTGCTGCCCGAGACGATGCCGTGGCGGTCGTGGTCGGTGTCGCAGGCGAAGGCGATGCCGAAGCGGTCCTTCAATTCGATCAGCTTGTGCATGGCGTCGGGCGACGATGGGTCCATGCGGATGCGGCCGTCCCAGTCGAGCGACATGAAGCGGAAGGTCGGGTCGACTTCCTGGCTCAGCACGTTCAGGCGCGTGAGCTTGTAGCGCTCGGCAATCGCGGGCCAGTAGCGCACGCCCGCGCCGCCCAGCGGGTCGACACCCAGGTTGAGGTTCACGTCGCGGATCGCGTCCATGTCGAGCACCTGCGCCAGGTCTTCGACGTAGGTGTTCAGATAGTCGTGCCGGTGCGTGGTCGATGCGCGCAGCGCCTGCGCGAGCGGCATGCGCTTCACGCCTTCGAGCCCGTTGGCCAGCATCCTGTTGGCGGCCGTCTCGACGGCCGAGGTGATGTCGGTGCCTGCCGGTCCACCGTTCGGCGGGTTGTACTTGAAGCCGCCGCTCTCGGGAGGGTTGTGCGAGGGGGTGATGACGATGCCGTCGGCGAGCCCCCCAGCGCTGCTGCTGCGCCCGCGGTTGTAGACGAGGATCGCGTGCGACACGGCCGGCGTCGGCGTGTATTCGTCGTCCTTCGAGATCATCAGCTCGACCCCGTTGGCCGCGAGTACCTCGACCGCGCTGTTGAAGGCCGGTGTCGACAGCGCATGCGTGTCGATCCCGAGGAACAGCGGCCCGTCGATGCCTTTCTGCTTGCGGTAGTCGCAGATCGCCTGGCTGATCGCCAGCACGTGCCATTCATTGAACGCATCGTCGAACGAGGAGCCGCGGTGCCCCGAGGTGCCGAAGGCCACGCGCTGGCTCGGCACCGACGGGTTGGGCCGTCCGGTGTAGTAGGCGGAGATCAGGCGCGGTATGTTGACCAGCAGTTCGATGGGGGCGGGCTGTCCCGCGAGAGGGTTGGTTGCTTGGCTCATGCGGGTGGAAAGTCGAGGTTGATGATGTCGCCGATGCGCTCGATGGCGATATCGGCGGGCGCATAGGCGGCGTTGGCCTGCGTGTCGAGCGCATAGTGCCCCTGCCGCACGAAGACCGTCGTCAGGCGCGATCCCCAGATGGCCTTCATGGCCGAGAGGATGCGCAGCTTGTCGTCGATCATCACGTAGTGCCGCGCGGGGTAGCACTGCTCGACGGCGTCGAGCATCTGTTCCTTGTGCACGTAGATCAGCACGCGGCCCTCGGTGGTGTCCCAAAGGCCGGAGCGTTGCACCTTGCGCGGCTGGAACACGACGTCGCCGTCGGACAGGATCACCGTGGGCCCGCGCTGGCGCAGGTGCTTCAGCGTCTCCAGCGCGCCGGGGTAGAGCCGGTCGGCAAAGGGGTAGTCGATGAGAAATTCCGACATCAGCAGCAGCCGCGAATCGCTCATGCCGCGGCTGCTTTCCTCGGCGCGGTAGCGCTGCAGGGCGCCGAGGTAGTCGACATAGCCGAGCTCGTTGCGCAATTGCTCGAAGGCCGTCCAGTAGCGGCTGGCGCTTTCGGCGCCGAAGGTCTGTTCGAGATGGGTGCGAAGGTCGGCGATGATGCCGTCGTTGTCGAGCAGGGTGTTGTCGACGTCGATCAGGAAAACGGTGGCAGGGGGCGGTGTCATGGTGTGTGGCGGGTGGGCCAGAACTGCGCGCGTCGCTTCCAGCATACGCTTCGAATGCGACCCCGGACGGCCGCAGCGCGATTTTGTCGAGGCTCCGAGATCCATTGGCTTGAGCCGTGCCGGGGATCGGCCTCGGAATTGAATAAGCTCCTGCTCAGGGTTGCAGTTTGAAGAAGGAGCAAGACAGATGCGCATCACCAACGGTCGCCACTGGATCGGCCTGCCGGCCATGGCCATGGGCCTTTTGCTGGCTGGCTGCCAGGCGCCACCGGCCGACCGCCCCCTGACATCGGAAGTCCCCGAACCCCCGAGCTTCGTCACGCCGCCCGAAACCTGCCAGGCTGCTGCCGTGCGGTTTGGCCTGGGCCTGCGCGTCAGCCAGCAGTTGCTGGAAGAGATGCGCCAGCGCGCCGGCGCCCGCCTGGCACGTACGGTGCCCGCCGTGGAAAAAGCCGATCCGATGCAGGACACGGCGAGGCTCAACGTGCAGGTCGAACCGACCGGCCGCGTGGTGGGGGCCTATTGCGGCTAGGAGACGCGGCGTGGGCCCGGGTGTTGTGTGAATGCAGCGCTCATGTAACTAATATTAGCTAATAGGCACGCAATCGCCCCAATTGGGGGAACAATAGCCCGCGACCTCCGGAGCCCAGTCTTTTGTCGAACAAGCAACCCACAGTCTCTTTGCCGTCGTACTACGACGGGTCGGCACGTCTCCCGCCGGACGAGGTGCTGCGCCCGTTGATGGACGACTGGGCCCGTGCAGGCAAGCGCCTGGCTGCCGTCTGCTACATCGACCTGGACCGCTTTGCCTTGCTGAATGACCGCCTTGGCATGGTGGCGGGCAATGTCGCCCTCAAGGAGGTGGCCCGCCGCATCAAGGCTCAGCTGCCGCGCGAGAGCGTGATGGCCCGCGTGGGCGGCGACGAGTTCGCGGCCCTGTTCGCCGGCCTCGGAACCTCGCAGTGCACCCAGGTGCTGGAACGCATCCAGGCTTCCCTCGCCGAGCCCTGGAGCTGGCATGACCAGGCGGGCAGCATCGACGCGAGCATCGGCGCCATGCTGCTCGACAGCAATGGCCCGCCCCCTGAAACCGCGCTGCGCCAGGCGCAGCACGCCGCCTTCTTCGCCAAGCGCGCGGCCGACGGCAAGGTGCATTACTTCGACGCGCCGCAAGCGCGCGCCGACGAGCAGGTGGTGCGCGAGCGCCAGCGGATCCAGGAAGGCCTGCTGCAGGGCGAGTTCTTCCTGGTCTACCAGCCCAAGGTCGACATGCAGCGCGGCGTGGTGGTCGGCGTCGAGGCGCTGTTGCGCTGGCAGCACCCCGAGCGCGGCCTGCTGCCGCCGGCCCAGTTCGTGCCGCTGATCGAAGACGACGCGCTGGTCGAGCAGGTCGGCGACTGGGCCATCGCCACGGCCCTTTGGCAGGCGCACCAGTGGCGCCTGGCGGGCCTGCAGATGTCGGTGAGCGTGAACGTGGCACCGCGCCACATGATGCGCTGGGACTTCGTCGAACGGCTCGCGCGGCACCTGTCGCAGTTTCCGAAGCTGGGTGCGGGCATGCTGGAGCTCGAGATCCTGGAAACCACAGCGATCAGCCAGTTCGCGAACGTCGCGCTGTTCGTCGAGGCTTGCAAGACGCTGGGCGTGGGCGTGACCATCGACGACTTCGGCACCGGCTACTCCTCGCTCACCTATCTGCGCCAGCTGCCGGTGTCGACCGTGAAGATCGACCAGTCGTTCGTGCGTGGCATGCTCGACAACGGCCAGGACCACGCCATCGTGCAGGGCATCATCGCGCTGCTCCACGCGCTCGGACTCACGGCGGTGGCTGAAGGCGTCGAAACGGTGAAGCAGGGCGAAGAGCTGCTCGCCCTGGGCTGCACGCTCGCCCAGGGCTACGGCATTGCCATGCCGATGGCGGCCAAGGACATCGTGCAATGGGTGGCGCAGTACGAGCGGGCTCCCCTGTGGGGTACCCGCGCGGCGGCGCTGCCCGGCGCCTGAGCGCTGCGGCGGCGTCCGTTCAGCTGGACGCAGGAACCACGGCGTCGCGGACCATGGCCCGGCGGCTTTGCTTGACGGCGCGCATCGCGGTGTCGGCTTGGCGCAGGGCGGCCTCGGCAGAGACGGTGCGGGGGTCGACGGCCACCACGCCGACACTGGCGCCGCCGTAGTCGATCGTCAGGTGCCGCAGCTTCAGCTCGAAGATGGTGTTTTCCGCCAGACGGTCGGCCATGGCCCGCGCGCCCGTGCGCGGCGACTCGTCCAGCGCGGGCCCGAGGCCGATCACCACGAATTCGTCGGAGCCGAAGCGCGCCAGCATGTCGCTCGCGCGCACCGAGGCCGAGAGCTGTTTTGCCATGGCCGACAGGAACTCGTCGCCGACCTCGTGGCCGTGCGTGTCGTTGATCTTCTTGAAATTGTCCATGTCGATGAAGCCGACCAGCACGCTCTGCCCGCCGCGCGCGCCCTGCGCCAGCATGCGCTGCAGTTCGTCGGTGAGCGCGCGGCGGTTGGGCAGGCCGGTGAGGGCGTCGGTCGCGGCGTGGGTGGCGAGCTGGGCCTGGGCTTTCTTGAGCTTTGCGACGAGCAGCTCGCGCTCCACCTGCTGGCCGATCAGCCGCGCGAAAAGCCGCAGCACCGGCTCGGTATGCGGCGGCAGCGGCAGCTGTTGTGAGCTGGCACCGCACAGGACACCGAAGAGGTCGCCGCTTCCGGCCGTCACCGGTGCGCTCACACAGGTCTGGATGCCGAGCCGGCGGGCGGCGTCGGCATCGCCCCAGCAGCCGCCGGCGTCGTCCGTGTAGATGCGGCCTTCCTCCATGGCATGCCGGCAGAGCGTGTCGGCCCAAGGCACCGGCGCACCCTCGGGCAGGGACAATTCACCGGCGTTGTGGGCGAACAAGATGTGCTGTCGGCCCTTGTCGAGGTCGATGGTCGTGAGGTAAGCCGACTCCAGGCCCGTCGCCGCCTCGAGCATTTCGAGCATCGGGCGTACGAGGTCTTCCAGCGTCTTGGCCGAGGAGACGGAGTCGGATAGCTGTTCGATCAAGGATTCCATGGCCGACATTCTGATGGCATCGGTTGCGTTCGGGAGGGCAATTTCAAGAGGCCAGAGCTTCCATCAGCTCGGTTTCGATGGCCAGTTGCGTTTTTTGGCCCTGGAGTTCGGGGCCGCTGATCAGGAAGGTGTCTTCCACCCGCTCGCCCAGCGTCGTGACCTTGGCGAGCTGCAGGTTCAGGTGATGGCGCGCCAGCACCCGGGCCACCGAGTACAGCAGGCCGGCACGGTCGCTGGCCGAGATGTTGAGCAGCCAGCGCTGCGCCTTGTCGTCCGGCAGCAGGCTGATGCGCGGCTTGATCGGAAAGCTGCGCACCCGGCGCGAGACCCGGCCCATGCTGGGTGGGGGCAGGGCACCGGCCTCGGTGAGCGTCTGCGCCAGGCCCGACTCGACCATGCTGATCAGGTCGCGGTAGTGGTCCGGCACGAAGGTGGTCACCACCTGGAAGGTATCGAGCGCGTAGCCGTTGCTCGCGGTGTGCACCTTGGCGTCGAGGATGCTGAAGGACGCCTGGTCGAAGTAGCCGCAGATGCGCGCGAACAGGTCGGGCTGGTCGGGCGTGTAGACCACCACCTGCAGGCCTTCGCCCACCGGCGACAGGTGCGCGCGCACCACAGGCGGCGCCTTCGGGTCGACCGGCACGTTACTGGGCGGCACGAAGCGCGAGAGCTGCTTGGCGTGCCAGGCGATCTCGGTGGCGTCGTGGCGCATGAAGTAGCCCACGTCGAGCGTGTCCCACAGCGCCTTGTGCGCCTCGAAGCGCTGCGCGTGCAGGGCCAGTTGCACGAGCGCCTCGCGCTTGCGCGACTCGACCTCGGCATCCGGATCGGGCATGCGTCCGCCCAGTGCGCGCAGCGTGTAGCGGTACAGGTCTTCGAGCAGCTTGCCTTTCCAGGCATTCCACACGCGCGGGGAGGTGCCGCGGATGTCGGCGACGGTCAGCAGGTAGAGCGCCGTCAGGTAGCGCTCGTTGCCTACTCGCTTGGCGAAAGCGCCGATCACCTCGGGGTCGCTCAGGTCCTGCTTCTGCGCGACCTGGCTCATCACCAGGTGCTCGGCCACCAGAAACTCGATGAGCCTGGAATCTTCGCGGGCGATGCCGTGCTGCTTGCAGAAACGCTGAACGTCGCGCGCGCCGAGTGTGGAGTGATCGCCGCCGCGGCCCTTGGCGATGTCGTGGAACAGGGCGGCCACGTACAGGATCCAGGGCTTGTCCCATCCGGCCGCCAGCTGCGAGCAGAACGGGTATTCGTGCGCGTGCTCGGCGATAAAGAAGCGCCGCACGTTGCGCAGCACCATCAGGATGTGCTGGTCCACCGTGTAGACGTGGAACAGGTCGTGCTGCATCTGCCCCACGATGCTGCGGAACACTCGCAGGTAGCGCCCCAGCACCGAGGTCTGGTTCATCAGCCGGAACGCATGCGTGATGCCGTAGGGCTGCATCAAGATCCGCATGAACGTGTCGTGGTTGACCGGGTCGTTGCGGAACTTGCTGTCCATGACGTGGCGCGCGTTGTAGAGCGCGCGCAGCGTGCGCGCCGACAGGCCCTGCACGCCGATGGTCTTCTGGTACAGCAGGAAGGTTTCGAGCACCGCATGCGGCTCGCGCTCGTAGAGGTCGTCGCTGGCGATCTCGATCAGGCCGGCACGTTCGTAGAAGCGCTCGTTGATCGGTGTGTGCTGCTCGTCGATGGGCTGCAGGCGCTCGGCAATGTTGAGCAGCAGGATCTGGTTGAGCTGCGACACCGCCTTGGCCGCCCAGTAGTAGCGCCGCATCAAGGCCTCGCTCGACTTGCGCTGCGACTCGCCTTCGTAGCCGAAGCTTGCCGCCACGGCCGTCTGCAGGTCGAACACCAGCCGATCTTCGCGCCGATTGGCAATCACGTGCAGCCGGGCGCGGATCAACGAGAGCAGCGCCTCGTTGCGCTTGATCTGCTGCGCCTCGAACGGGGTGGCCAGGCCGTTCTTGGCGAGGTCGTCCCAGCGGCCGCCGTAGCCGGCGGCCTTGGTCATCCAGAGGATGGTCTGCAGGTCGCGCAGGCCACCCGGCGATTCCTTGCAGTTGGGCTCCAGCGCGTAGGGCGTGTTGTCGAACTTCTGGTGGCGATGCCGCATTTCCTGCGACTTGGCCACGAAGAAGGCCTGCGGGTCGATGGCGCGGGTGAAGCGGCGGCGGAAGGCGGTGAAGAGCTTCTTGTCGCCCACGATCAGGCGTGCTTCGAGCAGCGAGGTCTGAACGGTGACGTCCTTCTCGGCCTCGGCCAGGCATTCCTCGACCGTGCGCACGCTGGAGCCGATCTCGAGGCCCGCGTCCCAGCAATGGCCGATGAAGGCCTCGATGCGGGCCGGGTCGATTTCGCTCTCGTGGCCCTCGGGCGGCAGCAGCAGGAGCACGTCGACGTCGGAATACGGAAACAGCTCGCCGCGCCCGAAACCGCCCACGGCAGCCAGCGTGAGCGAGTCGCCGAAGCCGGCCTCGCGCCACAGGGTGCAGAGCGTTTCGTCGGCCAGCGCCGAGAGCTGGCGCAGCACCGCGTGCACGCTGCGGGTCGGTGCGCGCGCAAAGCGCAGGGTGTCGAACAGGGCGAGCTTCTTGGCGCGATAGGCTTCGCGCAGCGTCGCTACGTCGATCTTGGCTGCTTCGATCACGGCCGGGGAGCGCGTGTGCGCGTCAGGTTTTGGTCGAGGTGACGAAGGAGGGCGGCGGCGGGCTGCCCGCGGACAACGTCAACACCTCGTAGCCGGTCTCGGTGACGAGCACCGTGTGCTCCCACTGGGCCGACAGCGAATGGTCGCGCGTGACGATGGTCCAGCCGTCGTATTGGCCGCCCTTGAAGTCTTCCTTCACGTCGCGCTTGCCGGCGTTGATCATCGGCTCGATGGTGAAGATCATGCCGGGCTTGAGTTCTTCCATGGTGCCCGGGCGGCCGTAGTGCAGCACCTGGGGCTCTTCATGGAAGCGCTGGCCCACGCCGTGGCCGCAGAACTCGCGCACGATCGAGAAGCCCTGGCCTTCGGCGAACTTCTGGATCGCGTGGCCCACGTCGCCCAGATGCGCGCCGGGGCGCACCTGCAGGATGCCGTGCCACATGGCTTCGTAGGTGATGCTGCACAGGCGCTTGGCGGCGATGGAGGCGTCGCCGATCACGAACATGCGGCTGTTGTCGCCGAACCAGCCATCCTTGATGACGGTCACGTCGACGTTCATGATGTCGCCCTTCTTCAGGGGCTTGTCATTGGGAATGCCGTGGCAGACCACGTGGTTCACCGAGGTGCAGAGCGACTTCGGGAACGGGACGCTGCTCGCGCCCATGTAGCCCACCGTGGCGGAGGTGGTGCCCTGCTTGACCATGTACTCGGCGGCCAGCCGGTCGACATCGTTCGTTGTGATGCCGGGCTTGATGAAGGGGGTGAGGTAGTCCAGCACCTCGGAGCCAAGGCGGCAGGCGACCCGCATGGCTTCGATGCCCGCAGCGTCTTTGTAGTTAATGCTCATGCCCGAATTATCCCATTCACCAAGCTAAAATTCCGGGTTAACGCGGATGACCCCAGTCAGCGGCCATCCGCCTCGATTCCTTGAATTCCAACGCGGCCCCCGAGGCCCCCATCGACCGTGACGCAGCCCGCACCTCAAGCCCTTCCTGTCGTAACCATGTTCGAGGGCGGCAGCGCGCTCAGCGACTTCCGCGCGCGGCAGCTGCTGCCGAAGCTGCAGGCCATCGAGCCGCGCATCGAGGGCATTTCCGCCCGTTTCGTGCACCTCGTGGTCACCGATGCGGCGCTGGATGCGGCCGGCCGCGAGCGCTTTGCCGCGCTGCTGGCCTACGGTGAGCCCTTCGAGGCGCCGGCCAAGGCGGGCACCTCGGTGGTGGTCACGCCGCGCCTGGGCACCGTGTCGCCCTGGGCTTCCAAGGCCACCGACATCGCCCACAACTGCGGCCTGGCATTGCGCCGGGTCGAGCGCGTCACGCAGTACCACCTGAAGCTCAAGGCCCCGTTGATCGGCAAGGCGCCCGTGATCGAGGGCGACACGCTCGCCGCGGTCGCCGGCCCGCTGCACGACCGCATGACCGAATCGGTGCTGGCCACCGTCGAGCAGGCGGCCAGTCTGTTCAGCGAGCTGCCGGCCCAGCCGATGGCGCAGGTCGACGTGCAGAGCGGCGGTCGCGACGCGCTGGTAGCGGCCAACACCGGTTTCGGCCTGGCGCTGGCCGAGGACGAGATCGACTACCTCGTTGACGCCTTCACTCGCCTCGGGCGCAACCCCAGCGACGTCGAACTGATGATGTTCGCGCAGGCCAACAGCGAGCACTGCCGCCACAAGATCTTCAACGCCCAGTTCACCATCGACGGCAAGGCCCAGCCCCAGAGCCTGTTCTCGATGATTCGCCACACCGAGAAGCAGAACCCGCAGCACACGGTCGTCGCCTATGCCGACAACGCCTCGGTGATGGAAGGCGCGACCATCGAGCGCTTCATTCCGGCACACGGTTCGCAGAGCTATCAAAAAGATAGCGCCCTGAACCACGTGCTGATGAAGGTCGAGACGCACAACCACCCGACCGCGATTTCCCCGTTCCCGGGCGCCTCGACCGGCGCGGGCGGCGAGATCCGCGACGAAGGTGCCACCGGCCGCGGCTCCAAGCCCAAGGCGGGCCTGACCGGCTTCACTGTGTCCAAGCTCTGGCCGGAAGAGGGCCACTACGGCAAGCCCGAACACATCGCGAGCCCGCTGCAGATCATGACCGAGGGCCCGCTGGGGGGCGCCGCGTTCAACAACGAATTCGGCCGGCCCAACCTGCTGGGCTACTTCCGGGAATACGAGCAGGCCGTGGCGAGCGACCTTGATACCGTGCAGCGCGGCTACCACAAGCCCATCATGATCGCGGGCGGCCTCGGCAGCATCGACGCCACCCAGACGAAGAAGATCCAGTTCCCCGCCGGCTCGCTGCTGATCCAGCTCGGCGGCCCCGGCATGCGCATCGGCATGGGCGGCAGCGCCGCCAGCTCGATGGCCACCGGCGCCAACGCGGCCGAGCTCGACTTCGACTCGGTGCAGCGTGGCAACCCCGAGATCGAGCGCCGCGCGCAGGAGGTCATCAACCACTGCTGGCAACAGGGCGCGGCCAACCCGATCCTGGCGATCCACGACGTGGGCGCGGGCGGCCTGAGCAATGCCTTCCCCGAACTGACCAACGACGCCGGCCGCGGCGCGCGTTTCGACCTGCGCGCCGTGCCGCTCGAAGAGTCGGGCATGGCCCCCAAGGAAATCTGGTGCAACGAAAGCCAGGAGCGCTACGTGCTGGCCATCGCGCCGGAATCGCTCGCGCAGTTCAAGGCTTTCTGCGAGCGCGAGCGCTGTCCGTTCTCGGTGGTCGGTGTGGCGACCGAAGCGCGCCAGCTGCTGGTGGCCGACGAAGGCGCCGAGGTGCAGCCTGTCGACATGCCGATGGACGTGCTGCTGGGCAAGCCGCCCAAGATGCACCGCGACGTGAAGAGCGTGGCGCGCACGTTCAAGCCGCTCGACCTCACGGGCGTCGACCTGCAGAAGGCCGCCATCGACGTGCTCTCGCACCCGACCGTCGCCTCCAAGCGCTTCCTGATCACCATCGGCGACCGCACCGTGGGCGGCATGAGCCACCGCGACCAGATGGTCGGCCCGTGGCAGGTGCCTGTGGCCGACTGCGCCGTGACGCTGGCCGACTACAAGGGCTTTGCCGGCGAAGCGATGAGCATGGGCGAGCGCACGCCGCTGGCCGCGCTCGACGCGCCGGCTTCGGGACGCATGGCCGTGGCCGAGGCCATCACCAACCTGCTGGCTGCGCCCGTCGAGCTCTCGCGCGTCAAGCTCTCGGCCAACTGGATGGCCGCCTGCGGCGAACCCGGCGAAGACGCTGCGCTGTACGAGACCGTCAAGGCCGTGGGTCTGGAACTGTGCCCGGCGCTGGGCGTGTCGATCCCGGTCGGCAAGGATTCGCTGTCGATGCGCACGCAGTGGAAGGACAACGGCGAAGCCAGGAAGGTCACCTCGCCCGTGAGCCTGATCGTCACCGCCTTCGCCTCGCTGGCCGATGTGCGCGGCACGCTCACGCCGCAGCTCGACGCCGAAGAAGCCGACACCACGCTGGTGCTGATCGACCTGGGCCGCGGCCAGCACCGCATGGCCGGCAGCATCCTGTCGCAGACGCTCAACCAGAGCGGCGACACCGTGCCCGATCTCGACGACCCGGCACAATTGGTCGCGCTGGTCGATGCCGTGAACGCGCTGCGCGCCGAGGGAAAGATCCTCGCGATGCACGACCGCAGCGACGGTGGCCTGTTCGCCACCGCTTGCGAAATGGCCTTTGCCGGCCACGTCGGCGTGGCGCTGAACGTCGACATGCTGGTCACCGAAGGCGATGGCATTTCCGACAGCCGCATGGAAACCGGCGACGCCAAGAACTGGGCGCAGCAGGTCAGCGCGCGGCGCGAAGAGCTCACGCTCAAGGCGCTGTTCAACGAAGAGCTGGGCATGGTGCTGCAGGTGCGCACGGCCGAGCGCAACGACGTGATGCAGGTGCTGCGCGCGCACGGCCTGAGCGCTCACAGCCACTTCGTCGGCAAGACCCGGCCTGCGAGTTCCACGATGGATGCCGGGAAGGGCAAGCTCGAAGTCTGGCGCGATGCCAAGTCGGTGTTCAGTGCGAGCCTGCACGACCTGCACCAGGTATGGGACTCAGTCAGCTGGAAGATCGCCCGCGAGCGCGACAACCCCGCCTGCGCCGATGCCGAGCATGCCGCGGCAGGCGTGCCTTCGGACCCCGGCATGCATGTGTTTCTGCCGAATGCGCAGCCCGCGGCGCCGGCCATCCTGCAATCGCGCCCCAAGGTCGCCATCCTCCGCGAACAAGGCGTCAACTCGCATGTCGAGATGGCCTACGCCTTCACCGAAGCCGGCTTCGAGGCCTTCGACGTCCACATGACCGACCTGCAGACGGGCAGGGCGGACCTCGCCAATTTCAAGGGCGTGGTCGCCTGCGGCGGCTTCAGTTATGGCGACACGCTGGGTGCCGGCATCGGCTGGGCGCGCAGCATCACCTTCAACCCGAAGCTGGCCGAGCAGTTCAAGACCTTCTTCGGCCGCGCCGACACCTTCGGGCTCGGCGTGTGCAACGGCTGCCAGATGTTCGCCGAGCTGGCCGACATCATTCCGGGTGCCGAAGCCTGGCCGCGCTTCACCACCAACCAGAGCGAGCGCTTCGAGGCCCGCCTGTCGATGGTCGAGGTGCTCGAATCGCCGAGCATCTTCTTCCAGGGCATGGCCGGCAGCCGCCTGCCGATCGCGGTCGCGCACGGCGAGGGCTATGCCAACTTCAAGCACCGCGGCGACGCCGCCAAGGCCATCGGCGCGATGCGTTTCGTGGACAACCACGGCCAACCGACCGAGCAGTACCCGTTCAACCCGAACGGCAGCGCGGGCGGCCTGACCTCCGTGACCACGCCGGACGGCCGCTTCACCGCCGTGATGCCGCATCCGGAACGCGTGTTCCGCAACATCCAGATGAGCTGGACGCCGGGCGACCGCAGCGAGCTGAGCCCGTGGATGCAGATCTGGCGCAATGCGCGCAAGTGGGTCGGCTGATCGACGCAGCAAGCCCGTTCGGCGGGCAACAAAAAAGCGGCCCACGGGGCCGCTTTTTTTATTTCCAGAACACCGCGGAACCGGCTTCGCCGGGCCGCAGATGTTGCCCCCTGCAAAGGGTGGCGTAGCGACGCGAAGTGCGCGAAGCCTGTGAGTGTGCCCTATTCCACCTTTGCCTTCGCGCGCAATTCTTCCTGATACTTCTGCAGGCGCTGCTGCTGCAGCTGCTGCGTGATCTGCGGCTTCACTTCTTCCAGCTTCGGCAGCTGGGCCTGGCGGATGTCGTCGACGCGGATGATGTGCCAGCCGAACTGGGTCTTGATTGGAGCGGGGGTGGTCTCGCCCTTCTTGAGCTTGATCATCGCTTCCGAGAACTCGGGCACGAAGCCCGCGGGGTTGGCCCAGTCGAGGTCGCCGCCGTTGGCGCCCGAGCCCGGGTCCTTGCTCTGCTTCTTGGCGATGTCTTCGAACTTGGCACCCTTCTTCAGGTCGGCCATGATCTTCTTGGCCTGGTCTTCGGTCTCGACCAGGATATGGCGCGCCTTGTATTCCTTGCCGCCGTTGGCAGCAACGAACTTGTCGTACTCGGCCTTCACGTCGGCGTCCGAGATGGGGTTGGTCTTGCGGTAGTTCTCGAACAGTGCGCGGATCAGGATGGCCTGGCGGGCGAGTTCGAGCTGGTTCTTGTAATCCTCGCTGGCGTCCAGGCCTTGCTTCTGGGCTTCCTGCATGAACACTTCGCGCGCCACGATTTCCTCACGCAGCTGGCTCTGCATCTCGGGCGTCACCGGGCGGCCTGCGGCGGCCAGCTGCTGCGCCAGAACTTCCATGCGGGCCTTGGGCACCGGCTTGCCGTTCACGATGGCTGCGTTCTGCGCCAGAGCCGCCACCGGAATGGCACCGATCAACGCTGCGGCCGCAACGGCCTGCAAGATGTGTTTTTTCATGAAATGAATATCAGGCTGGAGAAGAAATGCGCGTGTAGGAATAAGCGCGTGAAAGAAAGCGGGCAGAGGGCTCAAAGCACCTCGATGGCGATGGCGTGAAGGCCCTGCGCGATAAAAACCTGGAGGGCATCATACACAAGCCGATGCCGCGCCACGCGGGGCTTTCCGGCAAACAGCGGCGAGGCGATGCGCACTCGGAAATGGCTGCCCCGTCCTTGCGCATTGGCACCGGCGTGGCCCGCGTGGGCGCTGCTTTCGTCGATCACTTCGAGCTGCGTCGGGGCCAGCGCCTCGCGCAACGCGGCTTCGAGGTCGGCGGCGGTGGGGAGGGAGGCGGTGCGCATCAGGCGGTCGGCTTGTCGTCGCCCTTGATGTGCGGCGCAATATAGAGACCCTGCGCCACCAGGAAGACGATCGGGAACACATAGCCCCAGAGCTTGAAGTTGACCCAGGCCTCGGTCGTGAAGTACGCCGCCACGTAGCCGTTGATGAGCGCCATGAACAGGCAATAGCCGATCCACGCCACGTTGAGCCGGCCCCAGATGCGGTCGGGCAGCTCGAGCTGCGAGCCCAGCAGCATCTTGAGGAAGTTCTTCTTCAGCGCCCAGAGCGCCACCGCCAGCGCGATGGCCATCGCGCCGTACAGCACCGTCGGCTTCCACTTGATGAAGCGGTCGTCGTGCAGCACCAGCGTGAGCGTGCCGAACAGCAGGATCAGCACCAGCGTGGCCTTCTGCATCGCCTGCAGCTTGCGCTCCATGGCATAGATGATGGCCATCTGCACCACGGTGGCGGCCATGAGCACGCCGGTGGCGGTGTAGATGTCGGCGAGCTTGTAGGCGCCGAAGAACAGGAGGATGGGAAAGAAGTCGAGGAGCAGTTTCATTTTTTATGGAAGTCGAGCGACGCCGAGTTCATGCAATAGCGCAGGCCGGTTTCGGTCGGGCCGTCAGGGAACACGTGGCCCAGGTGGGCGCCGCAATTGGCGCACACGTTCTCGGTGCGCACCATGCCGTGCGATCGGTCGACGATGTTCCTGATGGCACCGGGCACCGCTTCTTCAGAGAAGCTGGGCCAGCCGCAGCCGGCATCGAACTTGGTCGATGATTCGAACAGCTTGGCGCCGCAGCACACACAGTGGTAGGTGCCGTCGTCCCAGTGCGCTTCGTACTTGCCGGTGAAGGGGCGTTCGGTGGCCGCGTGGCGCGTCACCTCGAAGGCCGCGGGCTCGGCGCCTTTTTCAGCGAGCAGGGCTTTCCATTCGGCGTCGGTCTTCTGTACGGGAGTGGTCATGATGAGCAGCTGATTTCGATCGTGGAGGCCCAGTCGGGCGGGAAGCCGGCGAGTGCGTCGGCGTCGGGATGTTCTTCAAATGGGGTCTCGAGCACAGCCAGCAAGGTTGCCACACCCGAGTGGTCTTTTTGCTGACTTGCTTCGATCGCTTGCTGCCCCAAGTGGTTGCGCAGCACGAACCTGGGGTTGGATTTGAGCATCAGATCGGCGGCCTGCGTACGTCCAGTGGTCGTATGGCGCTCCGAAAACGCTAGCAGCCACGCGTCGAAGCCCTCGCGGTCCAGGAACAGGCCGCGCACCGGCTCGACGTTGCCGTCGGCCATGTGGTTCGAGAGCCGGCGCCAGAAGATGGTGTAGTCGACCTTGCCGGCGGCCAGCAGCTTGAGCACGCCTTCGATCAGCGCGCGGTCGCCTTCGGCCGGGTTCGCGAGCCCGAGCTTGGCGCGCATGCGGCCCTCGAACTCGTTCGGGAACACGGTCTTGTACGACTCCAGTGCGGCCACCGCGACTTCCTGGTCGCCGATCAGCGGCAGCAGCGCCTGTGCGAGGCAGAACAGGTTCCAGTAAGCCACGTTGGGCTGCTGGTTGAAGGCGTAGCGCCCGCTGGTGTCGCTGTGGTTGCAGATGTGGCGCGGGTCGAAGCCATCGAGGAACTGGAACGGGCCGTAGTCGATGGTGAGCCCGAGGATGCTCATGTTGTCGGTGTTCATCACGCCGTGGCAGAAGCCCACGGCCTGCCATCGGGCGAGCAGGGCGGCGGTGCGCTCGCTCACGGCTTCGAGGAAGGCGGCATACGCGTTGCCACCGAAGCGCCCGGTGGTGCGGCACGCCGGGTAGTGGCGGTCGATGACGTAGTCGGCCAGCGCGCGCAACTCATCTTCGCGCTGGTTGGCCGCGAAGTGCTCGAAGTGGCCGAAGCGGATGAAGCTCGGTGCGACGCGGGTCACGACGGCCGCGCTTTCCGGCTCCTCGCGGTACACGCGGGCGTCGGACCCCGTCACGCACAGCGCGCGGGTGGTCGGGATGCCGAGGCCGTGCATGGCCTCGCTGCACAGAAACTCCCGGATGCTGGAGCGCAGCACCGCGCGGCCGTCGCCGCCGCGCGAGTAAGGCGTGCGGCCCGCGCCCTTCAGCTGCACTTCGAGCCCGCCTTCGGTCTCGCCGACCGTGATCGCACGTCCGTCGCCGAGCTGGCCTGCCCACACGCCGAACTGGTGGCCGCTGTAGACCGTCGCGAAGGGGCGGCTGCCGGCGACGGGCAGGTTGCCGGTCAGGGCAGCGAGCGTGCCGTCCGACGAATGCCAGCCGGCCGGCAGCCCGAGTTCGCGTGCTACGGCTTCGCTGCGGCCCACCCAGTACGGATCGGGCAGGGGCGTCGGCCTCAGTTCAGTGAAAAATGCCGGGCCCAAGGCGGCGAAACCGGGTTTCCAGCGCAACCCCAGGTCCGCGACCTCGGTGTCTTCAGCAAGCAAGCTCATGCCCGGATTGTCCGGCACAGCGCGTAACCCCTTGCCGAACGGGCCATCGCGGCCCGCGCGCCCTCAGGCCGCGAGTGCGGCAGGCCCATTCCAGATGCGCGCCCGGTATTGCGCTGGCGGCACGCCGAACCAGCGCTTGCAGGCGCGAAAAAAGTTGCTGCTGTCGACGAAGCCCAGCCTGTCGGCTACTTCGGTCAATGTATGTCGGTCGTCGGCAAGGTACTGCTGCGCCAGCTCGCGACGGGTGCGGTCGAGCAGCGACTGGAACGACACCGACTCCTCCTGCAACCGCCGCTGCAGCGTGCGCTCGGCCAGGCCCAGACCCGAGGCCACGTCCTGCCGGCGCGGCTCGCCGTGCTGGAGCCGGCGCGCGATCTCGGCGCACACCAGGCTGCTTGTGGTGGCCTGACCCAGCAGATCGAGTTGTTCGTCCAGCAGATGCTCCTGCATCTCGCCGAGCGTCTCGTGGTAGGTGGGCAGCGGCATTGCCATGTCGGCGCTCGACAGCAGCAGGCGGTTGGCCGCTGCATTGAAGCGCACCTCGCAGCCGAAGGCCTCCCGGTGCAGCCGGTCGCTGGTCGGCGCGGGATAGACGAACTCCATCGCCAGCGGCTGCAGTTCGCGCCGCGTGAGCCACTGGCACTGCATCAGCGTGGTCAGCAGGGCGTATTCGACGCGCTGGCGCGGAATCGGCAGGCTGCCGCCGGTGTGTTCCATTGACAGCCAGCAGCCGCGCGGCTCGGGATGCAGCGAGAAGCCGGTCGCATCCGAAATCACGGCCATGTAGCGCGCCAGCCGCGCGAGCGCCGCCCCGAGCGTGGCGCTGCACGACATCGCATGGCCCACCGTTCCCAGTTTGCTGTGCGTGGCGGCCAGGTCGCGTTGCAGGCCTAGCATGGGCTTGCCGGCGCGGGCTACCGCGAGCTGCCACATCACCGTGACCTCGTCGACCGGGATGCGCGTGTTCTGCCGGTGCAGCGAATCGGGATCGAAGCCGGCGTCGCGCAGCAGCGAGGGCACGTCCAGCCCCTCGGCCTCGAACATCGAGAGCACGCCTTCGAGCCAGGCGGCCGAGCTGGTACGCAGCTCAGGCTGCGGGATGCCGCCGGTCGGCCGGCGTTGCGGCCCACGCTGGCGGTGCGGCACGGAGGCTCCTGAAGTCATTCGTTTGGCTTCCTTGCGATAGGGGTGAAAACGGCGCCGGTTCCTAGAATTTTCCGCGTGCTCGGCGGCCGGAAGTATGCGGGGTCGCGCACCGGGCCAGGAATTCGAGGCCAGATTCCGCAGTGCGGGTTTGTGTCATTGTGAAAGTCGCCGAAGCTTGCGTGAATCCGATGTCCGCAAGTTCATGAAGTCATTTCTTTCAGGAGTCCGTAGATGCTGGGTTTGATGCAAGACCAACCGCTTTTGATCTCGTCGCTGATCGAGTTTGCCGAGCGCCACAACGGCGACGGCGAGATCGTCTCGCGCCGGGTCGAGGGCGACATCCACCGCACGACGTGGGGCGGTATCGCATCGCGTGCCCGGCAGGTGGCCAATGCGCTGGACGGCGAGCAGCTGCTGTTCAGCGACCGCATCGCCACGCTGGCCTGGAACGGCTACCGCCACCTGGAGCTGTACTACGGCGTGAGCGGCAGCGGCCGCGTGCTGCACACCATCAATCCGCGCCTGCACCCCGACCAGATCGCGTGGATCGCCAACCATGCCGAAGACCAGATCCTGTGCTTCGACCTGAGCTTCCTCCCGCTGGTACAGGCGGTGCACGCCAAGTGCCCCACGATCCGGAAATGGATTGCACTCTGTGATGCCGACAAGCTGCCCGCCGACAGCGGGATTCCCAACCTCGTGAGCTACGAGGGCTGGATGGGCGCGCAGTCCAATGACTACGAATGGCCGACTTTCGACGAGAACTCAGCGTCGAGCATGTGCTACACGAGCGGCACCACGGGCAATCCGAAGGCCGCGCTCTACAGCCACCGATCGACCATGCTGCATGCCTATGCCGCGGCCCTGCCAGACGTGATGCGCCTGTCGGCGCGCGACTCGGTGCTGCCGGTGGTGCCGATGTTCCACGTCAATGCCTGGGGCATTCCGTATTCGGCCGCACTGGTGGGCTGCAAGATCGTGTTTCCCGGCCCCGCGCTGGATGGCAAGTCGGTGTACGAGCTGATCGAATCCGAAGGCGTGACCTTCGCGGCCGGCGTGCCCACCGTGTGGCAGATGATGCTGGGCCACATGCAGGCGAATGGCCTGAAGTTCTCGAAGCTCAACCGCACCGTCATCGGCGGCTCGGCCTGCCCGCCGGCCATGATCAAGGCGTTCCAGGACATCTACGACGTCGAGGTGCTGCACGCCTGGGGCATGACCGAGATGAGCCCGCTGGGCACGCTGTGCACCCTCAAGAACAAGCACCTGTCGTTGCCGGCCGACGCCCAGCTGCAGATCCGCATGAAGCAGGGCCGTGCCATTTTTGGCGTCGACATGAAGATCGTCGATGGCGACGGCAACGAACTGCCGTGGGACGGCAAGGCCTATGGCGACCTGCTGGTCAAGGGCCCGTGGATCGTCAAGGAATACTTCAAGGGCGAGGGCGGCAACCCGCTTATTCCCGATGCGCGCAATCGCGGCTGGTTCCCCACCGGCGACGTCGCCACCATCGATGCCGAGGGTTACCTGCAGATCACCGACCGCAGCAAGGACGTGATCAAGTCCGGCGGCGAGTGGATCAGCTCCATCGAGATCGAGAACATCGCCGTTGCGCACCCGGCCGTGGCCATGGCCGCGTGCATCGGCGTGTTCCATCCCAAGTGGGACGAGCGGCCGATCATCGCGGTCGTGAAGAAGCCCAATGCCGAGGTCACGCGCGAGGAACTGCTGAAGTTCTATGAGGGCAAGACCGCCAAGTGGCAGATCCCGGACGACGTGGTGTTCGTCGAAGCCATCCCCATCGGCGCCACCGGCAAGATTTTGAAGACCAGGCTGCGCGAACTGCTCAAGGACTACAAGCTGCCGACCCTTTGAAGACCCGCGCGAGCCCTGCCGCGCTGTCGCGCAGGCGATAGGAATTCCGCCTCGGCGGTCAAGCTTGCGGGCAATCCCTGTGCGGCGAAAAAAAGGGCGCTTGTAGGCTGGCACTCCGCCTTACAAACTGGAGACTCTTCATGCAATTTGCTATCAAGTCAGTAGCTGCCTGTGCAATGTTGGTGAGCCTGACCGCTGCATTCGCTCAAAAGGGCGAGACCGTCAAGATCGCCTGGCTCGACCCGCTTTCCGGCCTCATGGCGGCGGTCGGCACCAACCAGCTCAAGACCACCCAGTTCCTTGCAGAAGAGTTCAACAAGAAGAACCAGTCGGGCGTGAAGTTCGAGATCATCGCGCTCGACAACAAGCTCAGCCCGCAGGAAACCACCGCCGCGCTGCGCTCGGCGCAAGACCAGGGCGCGCGCTACATCATGCAGGGCAACGGCTCCGGCCCCGCGCTCGCGATCATCGACGCCATCGAGAAGAACAACGCGCGCAATCCGGGCAAGGAGCTGCTGTACATGAACTACGCGGCCGTCGACCCCGACCTGACCAACAGCAAGTGCAGCTACTGGCACTTCCGGCTCGACGCCGACACCTCCATGAAGATGGAGGCGCTCACCACCTGGATGAAGGACCAGCCCGACATCAAGAAGGTCTACATCCTCGGCCAGAACTACGCCCACGGCGTGCAGGTGTCCAAGTTCGCCAAGGAAGACCTGAAGGTCAAGCGCCCCGACATCCAGATCGTCGGCGACGACCTGCATCCGCTGGCCCAGGTGCGCGACTTCTCTCCCTACATCGCCAAGATCAAGGCCTCGGGCGCCGACACCGTCATCACCGGCAACTGGGGCTCCGATCTGTCGCTGCTCATCAAGGCCGCCAACGACTCGGGCCTGAACGTCAAGTTCCTGACCTACTACGCGCCGGGCGCCGGCACGCCTACGGCCATGGGCGCCACGTCGGACGGCAAGGTCTACACGGTCGCCTACGCCCACTACAACATGGGCGGGGAGATCCAGAGGCTGCTCGGGGGCTACAAAAAGCGCATGAACGACGACCTCACGCAGTCCTCGATCTACCACGTGTTCGCGTTGCTCGACGCGGCCTTCGCCGCCACCAAGTCGACCGACCCGGTCAAGGTGGCCGCGGCGCTGGAAGGCATGAAGATCAAGAGCTTCAACGGCGAGGTCGAGATGCGCAAGGCCGACCACCAGCTGCAGCAGGGCCTGTACATCGCGCGCTGGGAGAAGGCCAGCGCCAAGTACCCGTACGACGCGGAGAACACCGGCTACACGAATGTTCCCGTGAAGTACTACGAGTCGTACGTGGCGAGCACGCCCACCACCTGCCAGATGAAGCGCCCATGAGCGTCTTTGCGAGCGCGTTTCCTACCCGCGGGTAGCAGATGTCTACCCGTGGGTAGCAGCTTGGAGAAACGCGGTGTCGCATGCGCGATAGAAACGGGCCTTTGCGGCACCCCTCTTACGGGCATTCCCTGAGGGGAGGGGCTGCAAACGCTTGTACTCTCGTGCGGCGTTTCGAATCGGTTTGACCAGGAGATATAGATTGAATTTCGCTCTGAAAATCGCCGCCGCAGCCGTCATCGCTGCCACCGCCACCGGCGCCCTTGCCCAGAAGGGTGAAACCGTCAAGATCGCATGGCTCGACCCGCTGTCGGGCCTCATGGCCGCGGTCGGTACGAACCAGCTCAAGACCTTCCAGTTCTTCGCCGAAGAATTCAACAAGAAGAATGCGGCGGGCGTGAAGTTCGAGATCATCGGCATCGACAACAAGCTCAGTCCGCAGGAAACCACCAGCGCACTGCGCTCGGCCCTCGACCAGGGCGCGCGCTACATCGTGCAGGGTAATGGTTCCGGCCCCGCACTGGCCATCATCGACGCGCTCGAGAAGAACAACGCGCGCAATCCCGGCAAGGAAGCGCTGTACCTCAACTACGCCGCGGTCGACCCCGATCTGACCAACAGCAAGTGCAGCTACTGGCAGTACCGCTTTGACGCCGACACGTCGATGAAGATGGAAGCGCTGACCACGTACATGAAGGACCAGCCGGAGATCAAGAAGGTCTACCTGCTCAACCAGAACTACGCGCACGGCCAGCAGGTTTCCAAGTTCGCCAAGGAAGACCTGAAGCACAAGCGCCCCGACATCCAGATCGTCGGCGACGACCTGCACCCGTTGGCCCAGGTGCGCGACTTCGCGCCCTACGTCGCCAAGATCAAGGCCTCGGGCGCCGACACCGTCATCACCGGCAACTGGGGCTCCGACCTCGCCCTGTTGATCAAGTCGGCCAACGATTCGGGCCTGAACGTCAAGTTCTACACCTACTACGCCGTGACCACGGGCACCCCGACCGCCATGGGTGCCGCGTCCGACGGCAAGGTTTATCAGGTCAGCTATGCCCACTACAACATGGGCGGCGACATGCAGAAGTACGCCGAAGAGTTCAAGAAGAAGTTCAACGACGACCTCTACACCTCCGACATCTACACCGTGTTCCAGGCCCTGACCGAAGCCTTCGTGAAGACCAAGTCGACCGACCCCGTCAAGGTGGCGGCCGCGATGGAAGGGCTGAAGTTCAAGAGCTTCAACGGCGACATCGAGCTGCGCAAGACCGACCACCAGGCGCAGCAGGGCCTGTACATCGCCAAGTGGGAGAAGGCCAGCGCCAAGTATCCGTACAGCCCGGAGAACACCGGCTACACGCTGGCGCCCGTGAAGTTCTACGACGCCTACGTGGCCAGCACGCCGACCTCGTGCCAGATGAAGCGTCCCTCCTGAGTACGGGAACGCGCCAAAGCGGTCGAGGCCCGACTTCAACACTCGGGCCTTTTTCTTTTCTTACTGACACGAAAGACCGATGAACGTCGAATTCTTCGTCATCTCGCTGCTCAATGGCGTGAGCTACGGCTTGCTGTTGTTCATGCTGAGCTCCGGCCTCACGCTGATCTTCAGCATGATGGGTGTGCTCAATTTCGCGCACGCCAGCTTCTACATGCTGGGCGCCTACTTCGCCTACACGCTGTCGGGCATCGTCGGCTTCTGGCCGGCGCTCTTCATTGCGCCGCTGCTGGTGTTTGCGCTGGGTGCGGCCTTCGAGCGCTACTGCCTGCGCCGGGTCCACAAGTTCGGCCACGTGCCCGAGCTGCTGGTGACCTTCGGCCTTTCGTACCTCATCCTCGAACTGGTGCAACTGGTGTGGGGCCGCTCCACGGTGCCGTACGGCCTGCCGTCGGCGCTGCAGGGGCCGCTCTTCACGCTCTACGGCACGCAGTTTCCCAAGTCACGCTCGTTCATCATGCTCGTGGCGGTCCTGATGCTGGTGTCGGTGTGGCTGCTGCTCACGCGCACGCGCATCGGCCTGGTCATCCAGGCGGCGCTGAAGCACCCCGACATGGTCGAGGCGCTGGGCCACAACGTGCCGCGCGTGTTCATGCTGGTGTTCGGCGGCGGTGCCGCGCTGGCGGGCCTCGCGGGCGTGGTCGGCGGCAACACCTACGTCACCGAGCCGGCCATGGCGGGTTCGGTCGGCTCCATCATCTTCGTGGTGGTGGTGGTCGGCGGCATGGGGTCGCTGGCGGGAGCCTTCCTGGCCTCGCTGATCATCGGCATCGTGCAGACCTTCGCCGTGGCCATGGACCAGTCGCTCGCGACCGGCCTGCAGGCCTTTGGCGTGGTAGTGAGCGACCAGACCTTCGGCTACGAACTGCTGAAGCTCACCATCTCGCAGGTGGCGCCCATTCTTCCGTACCTGTTCCTGGTGCTGATCCTCATCTTCAGGCCCAAGGGCCTCCTCGGAACGCGGGAGGACTGACGCCATGAACACCGCAACGACAACCACACCAGCCGCTTCAGCCAAGGCGCCGACCCGGTATTACCGCTTCAAGCCGCTGAACATCGGCCGCATCCTGATCTGGTCATTCTTCGCGCTGCTGCTGATCGTGGCGCCGATGATCTTCACCAGCAGCCTGGCGCTGACCATGCTGTCGCAGATCGGCTATCTCATCATCATCTGCCTGAGCTACAACATGCTGCTGGGGCAGGGCGGCATGCTCAGCTTCGGACATGCCGTGTACGTGGGCCTGGGCTCCTTCATCGCCATCCACGCGATGAACCTGGCCGGCGCCGGCAAGCTGCCGATTCCGCTGGTGTTCATTCCGCTCGTGGGCGGCCTCGGCGGCATGTTCTTCGCCATGGTGTTCGGCTATGTGTCGACCAAGAAGTCGGGCACCACCTTCGCGATGATCACGCTCGGCCTCGGCGAACTGGTGGCCGCCATGGCGCTGATGTTCCCGAGCTTCTTCGGCGGCGAGGGCGGCATCACCACCAACCGCGTGTACGGCGCCTCGTTCTTCGGCATCAACTTCGGGCCGCAGAACCAGGTGTACTACCTGATCGCCGTGTATTGCTTCATCTGCACCGGGCTGATGTTCGCCTTCACCGGCACGCCGCTCGGGCGCATGCTGAACGCGGTGCGCGACAACCCCGAGCGCGTGGAGTTCATCGGCTACAACACGCAGCGCGTGCGCTACTACGCCTTCATCATCGCGGGCTTCTTCGCGGGCATCGGCGGCGGGCTGGCGGCCATCAACTTCGAGATCGTGAATGCGGCCGACAGCCTGAACGGGCTGCGCTCGGGCAGCTACCTGCTGTTCACCTTCCTCGGCGGTGCGACCTTCTTCTTCGGGCCGATCATCGGTGCGGCGCTGCTGGTGTTCGCGCTGGTGCTGCTGTCCGAACTCAGCAAGGCCTGGCTGCTGTACGTGGGCCTGGTGTTCCTGCTGATGGTGATGTTCGCGCCGGGCGGCGTGGCCAGCCTGATCATGATGAACGTGCGCGTGGCGCTGTTCGGCAAGATCAAGCGCTTCTACCTGCTGTACGTGGGCCTGTTCATCGGTGCGGCCATCGTGCTCGCGGGCGCGGCGGCCATTGTCGAGATGATCTATCACATGCAGCTCAACGCGGCGCTCGGACCCATGGTGCCGTTCGCGGGCCTGCAACTCGACACCTCATCGGTCGCGAGCTGGGTCGTCGCGATGGCCTTGCTGGCGGTGGGGCTGGGTGTGTTCGAGGTGTTCCGCCGGCGCTTCGCGAAGGTCTGGGGCCAGGCGCAGGAAGAAATCGAAGCCGAGATCAAGCGGCGGGAGACGGCATGACCTATTCACTCGAACTCAAGAGCCTGCGCAAGAGCTTCGGCAAGACCGACATCATCCGCGGGGTCGACCTGGCCGTGACGGCGGGCGAGCGCATCGCCGTCATCGGGCCGAACGGTGCGGGCAAGTCCACGCTGTTCAACCTGATCAGCGGCCGGCTTGCACCCACCAGCGGCGAGGTGCTGCTCAACGGCCAGCGCATCGACGGCAAGCAGCCCTACGAGATCAACCGGCTCGGGCTGTCGCGCAGCTTCCAGATCACCAACATCTTTCCGAAGCTCACGGTCTTCGAGAACTTGCGCTGCGGTGTGCTGTGGAGCCTGGGCTACAAGTACACCTTCCTGCGCTTCCTCTCGAACCTCGACGATGCCAATGAGCGCACCGAGGAGCTCATCAAGCAGATCGGCCTGGAGAAGAAGCGCGACGTACACGCGGTGAACCTCACCTACGCCGAGCAGCGCGCACTGGAGATCGGCGTGACCATCGCGGGCGGCGCCAGCGTGATCCTGCTGGACGAACCCACGGCCGGCATGAGCAAGACCGAGACTTCGCATTTCATCTCGCTCATCAAGTACGTGACCGTCGGCAAGACGTTGCTGACGGTGGAGCACGACATGGGCGTGGTGTTCGGGCTGGCCGACAAGATCGCGGTGGTGGTGTATGGCGAGGTCATCGCCTTCGACACGCCGGCTGCCGTTCGCGCCAATGCGCGCGTGCAGGAGGCGTATCTCGGATCGTCGGTCGCCGACGCACAGGGAGCGGGACACTGAGATGCTGAAGCTTCAAGACATCCACGCCTACTACGGCAAGAGCCATGTGCTGCATGGCGTTTCCTTCGACGTGCATCCGGGCGAGATCGTCGCGCTGCTGGGCCGCAACGGCTCGGGCCGCTCGACCACCGCCAAGGCCATCATGGGCCTGGTGCATGCCGAAGGCGGCCTGCACTGGAAGGGCCAGGACATCCTGCGCCGCAAGGCCTACGAGATCGCGCACTTCGGCATCGGCTACGTGCCCGAGAACCGCGACATCTTCCCCAAGCTCACGGTGCACCAGAACCTGCTGCTGGGGCAGAAGGGCTCGGGCAAAGGCAGCCGCTGGTCGTTCGACGACATGTACGGCATGTTCCCGCGCCTGAAGGAACGCCAGCACACCGAGGCCGGCGTGCTCTCGGGCGGCGAGCAGCAGATGCTCACGCTGTGCCGCACGCTCATGGGCGACCCCGACCTGATCATCATCGACGAGCCGACCGAGGGCCTGGCGCCCAAGATCGTCGAGCTGGTGGGGCAATACCTGCGCACGCTCAAGGACAAGGGCATCTCGGTGCTGCTGATCGAGCAGAAGCTCACCATCGCGATGCAGATCTCCGACCGCGCGCTCGTCATGGGCCACGGCAGCATCGTGTTCGACGGCACGCCGGACAGCCTGCGCGCCGACGCGACCACTCGCAAGGAGTGGTTGGAGGTTTAGGCAGCCCCCCAGGCTTCGCGCACTTCGTGTCGCTGCGCCAACCCCCTTGCAGGGGGCAACACCTGCGGCCCGGCAAAGCCGGTTCCGCGGTGTTTCCGGAAAGTCCCGCCCTCCTCATGGAAGGCCTTGTCTCTACAGCGACTGCGTGCCATTGTTTGGCCTCGCGAAACGCCTAGAATCCCCCGAAAAAGAACACTCGTGCTTTTTCTTCTTTTTCTTCTCACACCAAGGAACGCAGCATGACGGCTGAATACAAAGTGCTCGGCGATATCGCCGTGATCACACTGACCAACCCTCCGGTCAACGGTCTCGGCTTCTCGACGCGCATCGGCATCACCGATGGCCTGTCGAAGGCCAACGCCGACGACGCCGTCAAGGCCATCGTCATCACCGGCGCCGGCAAGGCGTTCTCGGGCGGCGCGGACATCAAGGAGTTCGGCACGCCCAAGGCGCTGCAGGAGCCCAACCTGCTGAGCGTGATCCTCGCGCTCGAGGCCTCGGCCAAGCCCATCGTCGCGGCCATCCACTCGGTGTGCATGGGCGGCGGCCTCGAACTGGCCTTGGGTTGCCACTATCGTGTGGCCGCACCGGGCACCAGCATCGCGCTGCCCGAAGTCAAGCTCGGCCTGATTCCCGGCGCCGGCGGCACGCAGCGCCTGCCGCGCGTGCTCGGCGTGGAAACCGCACTGAACATGATCGTCAGCGGCGAACCCGTGAAAAGCGAATTGCTCGCGAGCCTGCCCGGCCAGAAGCTGTTCGACAAGCTGGCCGACTCGCCCGAGTCTGTGTTCGACGAAGCCGTGGCCTTCGCCAGGAGCGTGGCCGGCAAGACCGGCGCCGACGCGCTGCCGCTGGTGCGCAACCTGCCGTGCAAGCACCCGCAGGGCGACGCCTACTTCCAGTTCGCCAAGAACATGGTCGGCGGCATGTCGAAGAACTACCCGGCGCCGCTGCAATGCGTGGACGCCGTGCAGGCCGCCACCAAGATGAAGTTCGACGCGGGCATGGCCGAAGAGCGACGCATCTTCACCTCGCTGATGTTCACGCCCGAATCGCTGGCCCTGCGCCACCTGTTCATGGCCGAACGCGCCGCGAGCAAGATCCCCGACGTGCCCGAAGACACACCGAAGCGCGAGATCAAGGCCGTCGGCGTCATCGGCGCCGGCACCATGGGCGGCGGCATCTCGATGAACTTCCTGAACGCGGGCATTCCCGTGAAGATCCTCGAAATGAAGCAGGAGGCGCTCGACCGCGGCGTCGCCACCATCAAGAAGAACTACGAAGCCCAGGTCAAGAAGGGCAAGCTCAAGCAGGACAAGTACGAGCAGCGCATGGCGCTGCTGAGCACCACGCTGAGTTATGACGACCTGAAGGACGCCGACCTCATCATCGAGGCCGTGTTCGAGGAAATCGGCGTGAAGGAAAAGGTCTTCAAGGAACTGGACCGCGTCGCCAAGAAGGGCGCGATCCTGGCCTCGAACACCTCCACGCTCGACGTCGACAAGATCGCCTCGTTCACCGAGCGTCCACAGGACGTGGTCGGCATGCACTTCTTCAGCCCGGCCAACGTGATGAAGCTGCTCGAAGTGGTGCGTGGCAAGGCCACCGCCAAGGATGTGCTCGCCACGGTCATGGCCATCGGCAAGAAGATCAAGAAGACCTCGGTGGTCTCCGGCGTGTGCGATGGCTTCATCGGCAACCGCATGATCGAGCAGTACAGCCGCCAGGCCGGCTTCCTGCTGGACGAAGGTGCCACGCCGCAGCAGGTCGACAAGGCCGTCGAGAAGTTCGGCTTTGCCATGGGTCCGTTTCGCATGGGCGACCTGGCCGGCAACGACATCGGCTGGGCGATCCGCAAGCGCCGTGCCGTCGAACGCGCCGACATGAAGTACAGCCGCACGGCCGACAAGCTCTGCGAACTGGGCCGCTTCGGCCAGAAGACCGGGGCAGGGTGGTACGACTACCAGGCCGGCAAGCGCGACGCGATTCCGTCGGAGCTCGTCAACAAGATGATCGAAGACCACCGCAAGGAACTGGGCATCACGCCGCGCAAGATTTCCGATGAAGAGATCGTGCAGCGCCTGGTGTTCGCCCTGGTCAACGAAGGCGCGCACATCCTCGAAGACGGCATTGCCTCGAAGTCGGGCGACATCGACATGGTGTACCTCACGGGCTACGGCTTCCCGATCTGGCGCGGCGGCCCGATGCACTACGCATCGCAGGTCGGCCTCTACAACGTGGCCGAGACGATGAAGCGCTTCGCGAAGAACCCGCGCGACGACGGCGAGTTCTGGCAGCCCGCGCCGCTGATCCAGAAGCTCGTGGCCGAAGGCAAGCAGTTCAGCTGAGACTGAACAGGAGTCAAGACCGCTCATGTTGAAACGCATCTTCCTCGGGCTGCTGCTGGCAATCGTCTTGCTGGTGGCTGCCGTGGCGGTCAAGACCTGGACCACGCCGTCGCAGCAGCTGGCGGTGGCGCCCGCGCCCAAGCTGAACATCGACCTGCAGGCGGCGGCCAAGCGGCTGTCCACGGCGATCACGTTCCGCACGGTGTCGAGCCTGGACGACCCGGCTGCCAACGCGGCCGAGTTCGACAAGCTGCACGCATTCCTCGAACAGCAGTTTCCCAAGGTGCATGCCACTCTCAAGAAGGAAGTGGTCGGCAACAAGGCGCTGCTCTACACCTGGACCGGCACCGACCCGAGCGCCAAGCCCATCGCGCTGATGGCGCACCAGGACATGGTGCCCATCGCACCGGGCACCGAGAAGGCGTGGACGGTCGACCCCTTCGCCGGCGAGATCAAGGACGGCTTCGTCTGGGGCCGCGGCACGCTCGACGACAAGAGCAACCTGTGCGCGCAGATGGAAGCCGTCGAGCTGCTCATCGGCGCCGGCTTCAAGCCCAGGCAGACCGTCTACCTCGTGATGGGCGACGACGAAGAAGTGAGCGGCCTGCGCGGCGCGCTGCCCATTGCCGAACTGCTCAAGTCGCGCAACGTGCGCCTGGAGTGGGTGCTCGACGAAGGTCTGCTGGTGCTCGACGGCGTGCTGCCGGGCCTGAGCAAGCCCGCAGCGCTCATCGGCCTGGCGGAGAAGGGCTACGGCACCTTCTTCCTCTCGCTCGACACGGCCCCCGGCCACTCGTCGATGCCGCCGCAGCACAGCGCGATCGGCAGCATGAGCGCGGCGCTCGCGCGGCTCGAAGCCAATCCGATGCCCGGCGGCATCCGCGGCGTGGCCGGCCAGATGTTCGGTGCGCTGGCGCCCGAAATGAGCGGTGTCAACCGCGTGATGCTGTCCAACCTGTGGCTCACCGAGCCGCTGGTGCGCGGCCAGCTCGAGAAGAGCCCGAGCAGCAACGCCATGCTGCGCACCACCACCGCACTGACCATCGTGCGCGCGGGCAACAAGGACAATGTGCTGCCCGGCCGCGCCGAGGCCGCCGTCAACTTCCGCGTGCTGCCGGGCGACACCTTGGCCGGCACCGAGGCGCACCTGCGCAAGGCGCTGGGCAACGACGACATCAAGATCAAGGCTTACCCGGGCAATTCCGAGCCGTCGCCGGTGTCGCCGACCGACAGCACCGGCTACCGCGCGATCCAGCAAGCCGTGCGCCAGAGCTTTCCCGATGCGGTGGTGGCACCCGGCCTCATGACCGCTGCCACCGACTCGCGCCACTTCAGCCTCGTGAGCGACGCCGTCTTCCGCTTCTCGCCGTTGCGCGTGAAGAGCGAAGACCTGGCCCGCTTCCACGGCAACAACGAACGCCTGGCCATCTCGAACTACGGCGAGATGATCGGCTTCTATCACCAGCTCCTGAGCAATACCAACGCTGCTCCGGCGCAATGACGACAGCTCTCTCTTTTTCCTTCCATCTGCTTCAAAGGACCTCACCATGACCAGCGCCGTCATCGTTTCCACCGCCCGCACGCCGCTCGCGAAGAGCTGGAAGGGTGCCTTCAACATGACGCACGGCGCCACGCTCGGCGGCCACGCGGTGCAGCACGCCGTGCAGCGCGCCGGCATCGACCCCGCCTCGGTGGACGACGTCATCATGGGCTGTGCCACGCCCGAAGGCGCGACCGGCTCCAACATCGCGCGCCAGATCGCGCTGCGCGCCGGCCTGCCGATCACCACCTCGGGCATGACCATCAACCGCTTCTGCTCCTCGGGCCTGCAGACCATCGCCACCGCCGCCCAGCGCATCATCGCGGGCGAGGGCGACGTGTACGTGGCCGGCGGCGTCGAGAGCATCTCGTGCGTGCAAAACGAAGCCAACAAGCACATGCTGGCCGACCCGTGGCTCGTGAAGCACAAGCCCGAGATCTACTGGAACATGCTGCAGACGGCCGAGCAGGTCGCCAAGCGCTACAACATCGGTCGCGACGCCATGGACGAATACGGCGCCGCCAGCCAGCAGAAGGCCACCGCCGCGCTGGAAGCCGGCCGCTTCAAGGACGAGATCGCCCCCATCACCGTGCTGGCCGGCGTGGCCGACCCCGTGATGGGCCTGCGCACCAAGGAAGTCACCGTCGAGAACGACGAAGGCATCCGCCCGGGCACCACCAAGGAAGGCATCAGCGGCATCCGCCCGGCCATGCCCGGCGGCCTGATCTCGGCCGGCAACGCCAGCCAGTTCTCCGACGGCGGCGGCGCCTGCGTGGTGGTCGACGAAAAGTACGCGCAGCAGAAGGGCCTGAAGCCGCTCGGCCGCTTCCTCGGCTTTGCCGTGGCTGGCTGCGAGCCCGACGAAATGGGCATCGGCCCCGTCTTCGCGATCCCGAAGGTGCTCAAGCGCCTGGGCCTCACGGTCAACGACATCGACCTGTGGGAGTTGAACGAAGCCTTCGCCGTGCAGGTGATCTATTGCCGCGACAAGCTCGGCATTCCGGCCGACCGCCTGAACGTTGACGGCGGCGCCATCGCCGTGGGCCACCCCTACGGCGTGAGCGGCCAGCGCCTGACGGGCCACGCGCTCATCGAGGGCAAGCGCCGTGGCGCCAAGAAGGTCGTGGTCACGATGTGCATCGGCGGCGGCATGGGTGCCGCGGGCGTGTTCGAAATCATCTGACTCTCCCCCAGTCTGCGGCGCACTGCGTGTCGCCTTCGCCAACCCCCTTCCGGGGGCAACACCGGCGGCCCGGCGAAGCCGGTTCCGCGGTGTTCCTGAGAAGGGACGCCGCGGCCTCATGACATCCACCGAAATCCGACCATGAGCCTTCGTCCCACCCTCGACTTCCTGCTCTACGACTGGCTCGATGCCGAGTCGCTCAACCAGCGCGAACGCTTTGCCGACCACTCGCGCGAAACATTCGACGCGGTGCTTGACACCTGCGAGCGCATCGCGCGCGAGAAGTACGCGCCGTTCAACCGCACGGTGGACACGCAGGAGCCGCATTTCGACGGCGAGAAGGTCATCCTGCCGCAGGCCACGCACGACGCGCACAAGGCCTTCGTCGAGTCGGGAATGATGAGTGCGGCGCAAGACTACGACATCGGCGGTATGCAACTGCCCTACACGATGCAGGCGGCGGCCAACAGCTTCTTCGCGATGGCCTCGGTGAGCATCGGCTCCAACATGCTCACGAGCGGCAACGCCAACCTGCTGATGGTGCACGGCACCGAGAGGCAGAAAGAGGTGTTCGCGAAGAATGAATTTTCCGGACGCTGGGCCGGCACCATGTGCCTGTCGGAACCGCAGGCGGGTTCGTCGCTGAGCGACGTGGCGACGCGCGCCGTGCCCGACGGCGACGACTTTCAGCAAGACCCGCTGGGCCCGCGCTACCGGCTCACGGGCAACAAGATGTGGATCTCGTCGGGCGACCACGAGCTGACCGAGAACATCGTGCACATCGTGCTGGCCAAGATCCCGGACGAGAACGGCAAGCTGGTGCCCGGCACGCGCGGTATCTCGCTGTTCATCGTGCCCAAGCGCATGGTGGACACGCAGGGCGCACTCACGGGCGAGCGCAACGACGTGGCGCTCGCGGGCCTCAACCACAAGCTGGGCTGGCGCGGCACCACCAATACGCTGCTGAACTTCGGCGAGGGCAAGTACCCGGTCGGCGGCAAGGCGGGCGCGGTGGGCTACCTCGTCGGCGAGCCTGGCAAGGGCCTGCACTGCATGTTCCACATGATGAACGAGGCGCGAATCGGCGTCGGCACGGCGGCCACCATGCTGGGCATGGCGGGCTACCACGCCTCGCTCGAATACGCCAGGAGCCGGCCGCAGGGCCGCCTGGTGAAGAAGCCGGACGCTGCCGGCACCGCGGTTGCGAAAGACTCGGCCGCGCCGCAGGTGCGCATCATCGAGCACGCCGACGTGCGCCGCATGCTGCTCGCCCAGAAGGCGTACTGCGAAGGCGCGCTGGCGCTGGAGCTGTACTGCGCCCGGCTGGTCGACGAGCAGAAGACCGGCGACGCACAGGCTGCCGACGACGCCCGCCTGCTGCTTGAAGTGCTCACGCCCATCGCCAAGAGCTGGCCCAGCGAGTGGTGCCTGGAGGCCAATTCGCTGGCCATCCAGGTGCACGGCGGCTACGGCTATACGCGCGACTTTCCGGTGGAGCAGTACTGGCGCGACAACCGCCTGAACATGATCCACGAGGGCACCCACGGCATCCAGGCAGCCGACCTGCTGGGCCGCAAGGTACTGATGGAGAAGGGCCGCGGCCTGCAACTGCTGGCCGCGCGCATGACCGACACCATCGGCCGAGCGGCCAGGGTGCCGGCGCTGGCGGCGCACGCCGAGGCGCTGGGCGCCGCGTTGCAGCGTATCGGCAGCGCCACCGAGGCCGCCTGGTCCACCGGCGACCCGGCCGAAGCGCTGGCCAACGCCGTGCCTTACATGCAGGCCTTTGGCCACACGGTGCTGGCCTGGATCTGGCTCGACGTGGCCCTGAAGGCCCTGCAGATCGACGCGGAAAAGGCGAGGGCGGTAACAGCTGGCAAGATCGGCGCCACGGACTACTTCTTTCACTACGAGCTGCCGAAAATCGGCGCATGGCTCAACGTGGTCGAAACCCGCGACCCGACCTGTACCGCTTTGCCCGAGGACGCCTTTTGATGGCCACTACCAATTCGCCGAACGCCAACCCCAGCAACAACACCCCCTCCGTCAAGCCTCCCAAGCCGCACGCGCGGCTCGAGAAGTGGATCTGGATCCTGATCTACGGCGGCCTGTTCGTCGTGATCCTGGGCATCGCCACCGGCCGCACCGACGCCGCGCTGGGCTGGTCCATCGCCGTGCCCGGCGGCGTCGTGGCGCTGATCGGCTTCGCGCTGATCTACGTGCGCTCGCGCCTGCCCAACGACAACCCCACCAGCAAGTAACGAGGCCCACCATGCTCAAGCACATCGTGATGTGGAAGTTCAAGGAGCACGCCGAGGGCACCGACAAGGCGACCAACCTGTTGAAAGCCAAGGCCTTGCTCGACGCCTGCGCCAAGCTGTCGCCCGGCACGCTGCGCTTCGAGGTGGCCATTGCCCAGCCCGGGCTCGAAGCCACCTACGACCTGATCCTGTATTCGGAGTTCACCGACGAGGCCGCACTCGCGGCCTATGCGGATCACCCGCAGCACGTGGCGTTGAAGCCCTTCATCGGCGCGGTCCGCGAGGCCCGCCAATGCATGGACTACATGGCATGACTCACCCCCAGGCTGCGCGCACTTCGTGTCGCTTCGCCAACCCCCTTGCAGGGGACAACGCCTGCGGCCCGGCGAAGCCGGTTCCGCGGCATTTCCCGACCTGAACAATTCAGCCCCTGATTGGAGACATCTCTCATGACCGCACGCACCGTCCAGCAACTCTTCGACCTCACCGGCAAGACCGCCCTCATCACCGGTGGTTCGCGCGGCCTGGGCCTGCAGATGGCCCATGCGCTGGGCGAAGCCGGCGCGAAGATCATGCTGAGCTCGCGCAAGGCCGACGACCTGGAGCAGGCCGCCGCTGAGCTGCAGGCCGCAGGCATCGACGCGCGCTGGATTGCCGCAGACTGCTCGAAGGAAGAAGACACCCGCCGCCTGGCCGACGAGACGCTGCAGCGTATGGGCGCGGTCGACATCCTCATCAACAATGCGGGCGCCAGCTGGGGCGCGCCAGCCGAGAGCCACCCGGTCGAGGCCTGGGACAAGGTGATGAACCTCAACGTGCGCGGCTACTTCATCCTGTCGCAGCAGATCGCCAACGGCTACATGATCCCGAAGAAGACCGGCCGCATCATCAACATTGCCTCGATCGCCGGGTTGAACGGCAACCCTCCCGAGATGCAGACGCTGGCCTACAACACCTCGAAGACCGCGGTGATCGGCTTCACGCGCACGCTGGCTGCCGAATGGGGCAGGTACAACATCACCGTGAACGCGATCTGCCCGGGCTTCTTCATGACGAAGATGGCCGCCGGCCTCATCAAGTCGCTGGGCGAAGAGAAGATGGCCGCGCAGGCGCCGCTCGGCCGCCTGGGCGACGACGAAGACCTGAAGGGCCTGACGCTGCTTTACGCGAGCGATGCCGGCAAGCACATCACCGGCCAATGGCTGGCGGTCGACGGCGGCGTGAGCGTCGTGCTGGGTGCTGCCTGACATGTCTTCTTCTTCCGATTCCAGCGACATCAACATCCGCTCGTACACGAGCCAGATCCCGTTCGCGCGCCACCTGGGCTTTTCTCTGACGAAGTTCGAGGGCGGCGAGTCCGAGATCTGCTACACCGCCAAGCCCGAGCATCTGAACACCTTCGACGTGACGCACGGCGGCGCCTGCATGACGCTGCTCGACATCACCATGGCGGCGGCAGCGCGCAGCGTGGCGCCCGAGACCGGCGTGGTCACCATCGAGATGAAGACCAGCTTCATGCAGCCTTCGGTCGGTCCGCTGCATGCGCGCGGCACGCTCATTCACCGGACGGCGACGCTGGCTTTCACGGAGGCCAAAATCTACGACGAACAGGAGCGCGTTTGCGCCCACGCCACCGGCACCTTCAAGTACGTGAAGCGCCGGCTGCCGACCGGCCCGTCGAGCGTCAACGAGATGCGACCGCCATCGACCGACTGACACGACCATATTCCCGGAGATTTCTTTCATGCCTACCAACAAACAGATCCACCTCGACAACCGCCCCGACGGCGAAGCCGTGGCGGGCAACTTCAAGCTCGTGACAGCCGAGACCCCCGCGCTCGCGGACAACCAGGTGCTCGTGCGGCACCACTACATGAGCCTCGACCCGTACATGCGCGGGCGCATGAACGACTCGAAGAGCTACGCGCAGCCGCAGCCGCTGGGCCAGACCATGCAGGGCGGCACCGCCGGCGAAGTGGTCGAGAGCAAGCACCCCAGGTATGCCGTGGGCGACAAGGTGGTCGGCTTCGGCGGCTGGCAGGAATACAGCGTGGTCGATGCCTCGCAGCCCGGCGCGCTGAAGAAGGTCGACACCACGCACGTGCCGCTGTCGCACTACCTCGGCGCGGTCGGCATGCCCGGCGTTACCGCCTGGTACGGCCTGGTGAAGATCATTGCGCCCAAGGCCGGTGAAACGGTGGTCATCACCGCCGCCAGCGGCGCGGTCGGCAGCGCTTTCGGTGCGCTGGCCAAGGCGCGCGGCTGCCGCGTGGTCGGCATTGCCGGCGGCCCCGACAAGTGCAAGTACGTGACCGACGAACTCGGCTTCGACGCCTGCATCGACTACCGTGTGCACCCCGACGTGAAGACCATGAGCGCCGCGCTCAAGGAAGCCTGCCCCAACGGCATCGACGGCTACTTCGAGAACGTCGGCGGCTACATCTTCGACGCCGTGCTGCTGCGCGCCAACGCCTTCGCCCGCGTGGCGCTGTGCGGAATGATCGCGGGCTACGACGGCCAGCCGCTGCCGCTCGCAAACCCAGCGCTGATCCTCATCAACCGCATGAAGATCGAAGGCTTCATCGTCAGCGAGCACATGGAAGTGTGGCCCGAGGCGCTGACGGAGCTGGGCACGCTGGTGGGCACCGGCAAGCTCAAGCCGCGCGAGTCGATCGCGCAGGGCATCGAAGCCGCGCCTGAAGCCTTCCTGGGCCTGCTCAAGGGCCGGAACTTCGGCAAGCAACTGGTCAAGCTGATCTGATTGCCCCCGATGAACTGAACGCGCGGCAAAGGAGGCCGGTCATGCGCGCCGCGCCGGGCCGCCCCAAGCAAGCGCGCACCGCAGTGCGAAGCACGGAGGTATTCGAATGAATTCGACGCACGAGGTGTTCAACCAGCCCACGCCGCTGGTGGACTACAACCTCTTCGACACCAACCGGCCCCTGCGCGACGCGCTGAAGTTCAACGCGCCCGCGCTGCAGACCACGCAGCTGCAGGAACTGGGCGCCACTCTCGGCACGGCCGGCATGCAGGCGCATGCGCGGCTCGCCAACATCCACATGCCGGAGCTGCACACGCACGACCGCTTCGGACGGCGTATCGACGAGGTGGAGTTCCACCCGAGCTACCACGCACTGATGACCGCCGCGGTGGGTGCAGGGCTGCACGGCACGCCGTGGACCGGCACCTCGGCCTCGCCGCACGTGCTGCGCGCGGCGGGCTTCATGCTCTTCACCGAGCTGGAGCCGTCGATTCTTTGCCCCGTCTCCATGACCTATGCGGCCACGCCCGCGCTGCGCAGCAACGCAGGCGTGTACGCCGACTGGGGACCGAAGCTCGGCAGCCTCTGGTACGACCCGGCGTTGAAGGTCTTCAAGGACAAGCCCGGCGTGACCATGGGCATGGGCATGACCGAGAAGCAGGGCGGCTCCGACGTGCGGGCCAACACCACCCGGGCCGTGCGCGACGGCAGCGATGCCTGGGGTGAGCGCTATGCGATCACCGGACACAAGTGGTTCTTCTCGGCGCCGATGTGCGACGCCTTCCTGGTGCTGGCGCAGGCGCCGTCCGGGCTCAGCTGCTTCTTCCTGCCGCGCGTGTTGCCCGACGGCACGCGCAACGGCATCCAGATCCAGCGCCTGAAGGACAAGCTTGGCAACAAGGCCAATGCGAGTTCCGAAGTCGAGTTCCAGGGCGCAAGCGCATGGCTCGTGGGCGAGGAGGGCCGCGGCATTCCGCAGATCCTCGAGATGGGCACGATGACGCGGCTCGACTGCGCGCTGGGCACCAGCGGCCTCATGCGCCAGTCGCTGGGCATCGCGCTCAACCACGCGGCGCAGCGCAACGCCTTCGGCAAGCCGCTGATCGAGCAACCCTTGATGAAGAACGTGCTGGCCGACCTCGCACTCGAAAGCGAAGCCGCCACCGCGCTTGCCATCCGCCTTGCCAGGGCCTTCGACCAACAGGCCGACGAGCATGAGCGCCTGATTGCCCGCCTGCTCACGCCTGTCGCCAAGTTCTGGATCTGCAAGCGCGGCAGCCATTTCGCGCAGGAAGCCATGGAGTGCCTCGGCGGCAACGGCTACGTGGAAGAGGGCGGCGAAGGCATCATGGCCCGCATCTACCGCGAGATGCCGCTCAACTCCATCTGGGAAGGCGCTGGCAACATCATGGCGCTCGACCTGCTGCGTGGCCTGCGCAAGGGCGACGCGGTCGCCGCGTTGGCGAAAGAGCTGGCACCCGCGCGCGGCCAGCACGCCGCGCTCGACAGGCTCGCCGAGGCGCTGCCGGCACGCATCGAGGCCATGGCCTCCGAAGCCGAGGCCCGCCGCCTCGCGCAGGACGTGGCGCTGGCCGTGCAGGGCGCGCTGCTCGCGCAGACCGCGCCCCCCGCCGTCGTCGGCGCCTTCTGTGCCTCGCGCCTTGGCGGAGACTGGGGCAACGTCTTCGGTACGCTGGCCGCGGGCACCGATTTCGATTCGATCATCCAGCGCGCGCAACCTCGCTGAACACACAACGACAGCCCCACAGGAAACACCATGGCCGACCTGATCCTCCACCACTACCTGACCTCGCCGTTCTCGGAGAAGGTGCGCATGATCCTCGGCGCCAAGAAGCTGCCGTGGAAATCGGTCTTCATCCCGCCGATCATGCCCAAGCCCGATGTGGGGGTGCTCACCGGCGGCTACCGCAAGACGCCGTTCCTGCAGATCGGCGCCGACATGTACTGCGACAGCGCGCTCATCGCCGACGTGCTGGAACACCTTCAACCCGAACCCACGCTGTACCCGGAGCCCGAGAAAGGCATGTCGCGCATCCTCGCGCAGTGGGCCGACACCACGCTGTTCTGGTCCGCCATGGCCTGGAGCCTGCAGCCCAAGGGCGCGGCCGAGGTGTTCGCCAAGGCCCCGCCCGAAGCCGCGAAGGCCTTCGGCGAAGACCGCGGCAAGATGAGCGCAGGCAACATGACCCGCCTGCGCCCGGCCGATGCCGCCAGCGCCTACAAGTCGTACCTGCGCCGCCTGTCGGACATGCTCGACGAGAAGCCCTACCTGCTGGGCGAGGTGTCAAGCATCGCTGACTTCTCGGCCTATCACCCGCTCTGGTACACGCGCCGCATCGAGTCGGTGCGCACCATCCTCGACTTGACGCCTGCGGTGATCGACTGGATGGACCGCATGGCCGCCATCGGCCACGGCGTGCCCGAGAAGTTCACCAGCGACGAGGCCATTGCCGTCGCCAAGGCGGCGACGCCGCACACGCTGCTGACCGACAGCACTTTCCAGGACGACCATGGCATTCCGCTAGGCAGCGCCGTCACCGTCCGCGCCGAGAGCTTCGGGTTGGAAGAAACACCGGGCACGCTGGTGGCGGCCACGCGCACGCACTACACGCTGGAGCGCAGCAACGAGCGAGTGGGCACGGTGCACGTGCACTTTCCGCGCATCGGGTATGTGCTGAAGAAGGCTGATGCCTAGGTGTGAAGCGTCAAGAGGTTGTTTCTTGACGAGTTGAGTCTGGACATAGGCGCGATACCGCCGATGCCGCTGTGCGGGCGATGCCAGTTGTAGTGGTGCTGCCAGCTCGCCAGGGCATCGGTTCGRTGAGCTGAGTTCTGGTAGGTCCAG